>JAEUHP010000196.1 GCA_016795295.1 Planctomycetota bacterium
CGGCTGCCGAACCGGCCGACTTCAGCGCCTACCGGTTTCGCTGGCGTCTGCCGCGGCTCCTGGCGTGGGCCGCCGGTGCTGGGGCCACCAAGGCTCCGGTGGTCGCCGGGTCCCGTCGTGACGGCCCCGACTGGCAGCCGAAGGCCGTCGCCGCCGTGTATTCCTACAACAACGAGCCCTTCCCCGGCCGACCCACGCCCGCTGCGTCGGCGCGCAAGAACAAGGGCTGGCAGCTCGACGGCCAGCGTCAACTCGCCGCCGCCCTCGCCGAGTTCGAAGCCGCCCTCGCCGAGAACCCCGAGGACCCGCAGGCTCGCGGCATGATGGCCAAGCTGTGCGCCGCGAACGGCCAGCCGGCGCGCAGCCTCGAACACCTGCAATGGCTGGAGAACCACTGGCAGCGGACTTCTGGGTACTGGTCCGGCAAGAGCCTGGCGTTCGCCTACAACGATCTCGGTCGCGCCGAAGATGCCTTGAAGGTCGCCACCGCGGTCCTGGACCGGTTCCCCAAGTGCAGTGAGATGTGGGGGGTGCGCGGCCAGTGCGAGTTCTTCACCGGCAAGCACGAAGCTGCGGCAGCCTCGCTCCGTCGCTCGCTGGAGATCTCGCAGAATGCGTGGGTCTACACCTTCTTGCTGAAGGCGGAAGTCGGCCGCGGCCAGTTGGAGGCGGCGATCCGTGCCATCTACGACGGCTACCGGACCTACAACGATGCCGCGGCCACAGCGCTCCTGTTGGGCGATGCCTGCAACAACCCGGCGCTTCGCGAGCGTCTCGTGGACGTGCTGGGCGCCTACGAGGCTGCGCCGGACGTGCAGGTGAGATTGCGCGCGCTGGTGGCCGACGCGCTCGCCGCCGCGGACGGCCAAGCTGCTCGCGCCGTCCTCACCGAGAACCTGCGCTGGATCGCCACCAAGGTGCGCAATGCGGGGGCCACGCCGGTGTTCCTCGACTACCCACGCCCCCAGTTCGGCCAAGAGCAGCTGCGCCAGACCGCCGCCGCACTCGACGCTCCGTTCCTGGCGGTTGCCGACCAGTTCATGGGCCGCGCTGGCGGGCGGCCATGGGATCAGCTCCGCGCTCCGGACGGCCACTGCAACGACGATGGCTACCAGATCATGGGCACGCTGGTCGCCGAAGGGCTGCGCGAGGTGCTGGCCAGTCTGCGCTGAGAGGCCGGGAGCCGCTGCAACGCGGGGAACGACTTGGGGCGAGACGCCCCTTCAGCCCGCTGCAGCGTCTCCTTGGAAGCCGCGTTGGCCGCACACCGTGTCGCGGCCCGCAAGCAGCCTTGCCGTGGCCGCTTGGCGCCGCCGTGAAGCTGCTCCGTCGCCCCGGCCGATGGCCGCATGCCATGCCCGTTGCGGTCGTGTTCGCCTTCGCCACAGCCGACGGCCTCGTGCCGGTGGTCGGCGCCGCCCCCTTCGACGTGCTGGCCCGGCAGCTGCCGCGCCTGTGCGTGCTGCACCTCAACGGCGCCGGCGACCGCGGTGTGCGCTTCTTCCCGTTCCTCGGCCCGGTCTCCGGCCAGCGCGACTTCCTGCGCCTCGCCGAACTGCTCGACCCGGCCCAGCTCGCCGCCGTCCACCAGCAAGGCTCCGTGCAGGTGCTGGTCGACGGCATCCTGCGCCCGGGGGAACTGCACTGGCGCATCCTGCACGGCACCACCCAGGAACTGCTGCACGCCAGCACCGTGCCGTTCGATCCGCGCCGACCGCTCGACGTGCTGCCGCGCCTCGAATTCGAACTCACCACCCAGCTCGGCTGGCTCGGCCGCCCGCGCCCGGCCCCGACCCTCGCCGGTGCCGCACTCGGCTGGTTCCTGGTGCTGAAAGACCAGCTGCTGCGCCGCGAAGCGAACCTCGCCGAAACCACCGCCGACCCGCTGCGGCCCCTGCGCGCCTGCCTCGAACTCGCGGCCGACGACGCCGCCGTGCAGCAGACCGCACTCGACTACGCCCTGCAGTTGCAGCGGCGCGGCCAACTCGACACCGCCTCGGCCCAGGCCCTGCTGCCGCTGCTGGCCGCCCCTTCGTTGTCCACCGACCGCGCGGAACGCCTCGCCGCCCTGCTCACCGCCGCGGGCCAGCAGCCCGCCGCCGCCACTGCCCTCGCCCGCGCCGCCGCACAAGCGCCCGAACGCACCGAACTGGTGGAGCGCGCCACCGCCGCGCTGTTCCGCCTCGAGCGCTTCGCCGAAGCCGCCGCCGTGGTGGGCCGGGCCCGCGAGCTCGGTTGCGCCAGTCCCGCCGCCCTGGCTCAGTTCGCCGCGGTCGCCGACCGCATGGGCGACCACACGCTGCGGCGGCAACTGACCCAGGAACTCGCGGCGCTGCCGGTGCCGAGTCTGCCGATCGCGCGCCTCTTGGTGTCCTACCTGCTCGAAGATCAGGATCCGACTGGCGCCCGGCGCATCGCCGAAGCGGCCCTGCGCGCCGATGCGCGGCAACCGCTGTTGCAGTTCGATCTGGCGCGCGCCTGCCTGCTGCTCGACGACGCGGATGCGGCGCGGGCGGCCCTGGAGGCAGCGCTCGGGGTGGGGCTGCCAATGCCCGTGGCGCCGCAGGCGCGGCGGTTCTTGCGGCTGTGTTCTGTGCCCGGTCTTTGGCGTGCGGCGCTCGCGGTCGAAGACGACTGCGCCGCCGGCGAACTACGGCGTGCGGCGAGCACGTTGCGTCGGTTGCTGCGGCGGTTCGGGCACCAGGCGGAGCTGTGGTTCTTGGCGGGGGTGGTGCGGCACCGTTCGGGTGACGAGGCGGGGGCGTTGCGGGCGTTGCGGCGCGCGCTGGAATGCGACGCGGGGCACGCGGAAGCGCACAACCGGTTGGGTGTGCTGTTGCTCGGCGGGGGGGACGTGGAGGCGGGGTACCGGCATCTGGCGCGGGCGCACGAGCTGGCGCCGCAGGAGCCTTCGGCGCTGTTGCATCTGGCGCAGGCGTGTGCGCTGCGCGGGGAGGGCGAGCGGGCGCAGGAGCATTTGGGGGCCGCGGAGCGGTGTGGGGCGGCGCCGCAGTTGCTCGCGGCGGTGCGGGATCAGGTGCGGCAGTTGTTGCAGGCTGGGTGAGTTTGGGGGTGGTAGAAGGTCGATTCTCTTCGCGGCTGTCTGGTTGGAGTGGGTTCTGGCCGGTGGCAACGAGTCTCCCCATGTATCGGCGAGAAACGCGGGAGCCACCGGCGGTAGCAGGTCGGGCCAAGTCCGAGCCGCGAGAGTCAGGTTCTCGTTGAACCCTGCGGTTGGCAGGGGCATCATCTCCAAGTATGGGTGGTCAGGCCGAGGTCAGGCGGTCGCACGATTCCCCGTCGCTCCGCAAGGAGCGCGGAGCTTTCTTCACGCCCCCGACGATCGCCCAGTTCCTCGTCGAATGGGCGGTGCGCGATGCGGCGGACCGCATTATGGAGCCATCCTGCGGCGAAG
>JAEUHP010000218.1 GCA_016795295.1 Planctomycetota bacterium
ACCTTCGACGAGTTCGCGGCACGCTTCCAGGCCGCCAGCGCCAGAGCCGGCAAGGAACAGTATCTGATCCCGTACTTCATCGCCTCGCATCCGGGCTCTGGGGTGCCGGAGATGATCGAATTGGCGGTGTTCTTGAAGCAACGCGGCTACCAGCCGCGGCAGGTGCAGGATTTCATCCCCGCACCGATGGACATCGCCACCTGCATGTACCACACCGGCCTCGACCCGATGACCATGCAGCCGGTCGAGACGGTGAAGAAGCTGAAGGACCGCGAAGTGCAACGCGCCCTGATGCAGTTCTTCAAGCCGGAGAACTGGTTCCTGGTGCGCAAGACCCTGCTCGAAGCCGGGCGCAAGGACCTGATCGGTTCCGGGCCGGAGTGCCTGATCCCGGCCAATCCGCCGCAAGCCGCCCTCCAGGGCCGACGGAACGCGGCCAGCGGTCGTGGGCCGCGCCGCGGCGACCCGACCTATGTGCACGCCGAGGACGCCGGGGTGCGACGCCAGGGCGGCCTGCCCTGTGCACCCGACCCCGACGACGACTGAGAGACCGAGAAGAAATCCCCATGCGGCCTCTCAGATTGCCGCTTGGCGGCCGCCTTCGCGGCCGCGCAGAGCCTTCGAGAGGTTTCTCTCTCAGGCTCTGAGCCGCGCGCGGCGGCGCGCCGGCTCGGCTCAAGTCCCCCCATGGCATCGGGCCGATGGTGCGCTCTCAGGAGTTCTCCGCATGCGCATCACGTGGTTGTTGGAACGCACCGACCAGCTCTGGGGCGGTGTCAAACAGGCCCTCGAAATGGCCAACTGGCTGCACCAGCAGGGCGAGCAAGTGGTGGTGCTGAGCCGTTCGGGCCCCCCGACCTGGATGGCGCTCACCTGTCCGTTCCAGACCGTGGCGGACTTCCGCAGCGAGCACCTGCCGGACGCCGACGTGCTGATCGGCACGTTCTGGACCACGGTGCCGTGGGCCGCCGCAGCGGGTCCCGGCAAGGGCGTGCCCGTGCACTTCTGCCAGGGTTACGAAGGCGACAATCCCGAGAACCAGGCGCTGCGCGATCGCATCGAAGCCGTCTACCGCCTGCCGGGGGTGCAGCACGTGACCATCGCGCCGAACCTGACCAAGCTGCTGCGCGAGCACTTCGGCCTGTGGCCGCGTGAAATCCCGTACGCGATCGACCACAGCGTGCACCGCCCAGGGCCAGCCCAGGGCCAGAAGCGGCCGTTGCGCGTCGGTCTGGTCGGCCCCTACCAGATCGCCTGGAAGGACCTCGCCACGGGCTTCGCCGCGTGCGAACTGGCCCAGCAGGCCGGTCAGCCGCTGGTGCTGGTGCGCGCCACCAACACCGTGCCCGACCCGGCCGAACGCAACTCCACCATCGCGGTCGAATGGCACCAGCAGGTGCCACCCGCGGCGATGGGCGACTTCTACCGCTCCCTCGACGTGCTGCTGGCGACCAGCCGTGGCGCCGAAGAGGGCTTCTTCCTGCCCGCGATCGAGGCCATGGCCTGCGGCGTGCCGGTGGTGATGACCGACATCCCGTGCTTCCGCGCCCACGGCGACGCCACTGGCGACCACCGCTACGCGCTGTTCGTGCCACCGCGGGATCCCGCGGCGATGGCCGAGGCACTGGTGGTCGCCGGCAACGTGCCCGAAGTGCGCGCGGCGCTGCGCGAACACGGCCTCGCCGTGGCCGCTCGCTACACCGTGGAGCGCATGGGCGCGGCGTTGCGCACGGCCCTGCTCGAGTTCGCCAAGGCTGCCGCAGGCCATGCAGCGCCGAGCACGATGGCTGCCTGCGCGCCCACGCAGGACACCGCCCGCACGCCCCCGGCCACCGCACAGCCAGTCCACGTGCGGCCCCCGGCCGCCACCGAACGCGCCAATCTGCGCCTCGTCACCCCGCCACCGGCGCAGCCGCAGCCGACCACGTTCGGCGAACTGGCCGGCCGACTCCGGCAGCTCGCGACCCAGTTGTTGCACCAGCAGCAGCCCGGTCCAGCCGCCCAGGCACTGGCCGCCGCAGCCTGCCTGTGCCCCGACGACCTCGACCTGCAGCGCCAGGCCGCCGAAGCGAGCCATCTCGCCGGCGACCACCAGACGGCCTTGCTGCGCCTCGACAACCTGGTGCAGCGCGGCCTCGACGACGAAGGCCTGCACGCCTGCCGCGGCCATGTGCTGCACGCGCTGGGCCGCATGGCCGACGCCGCCCAGTCGTTCCGCGCCGCGCTCGCGGTCGGGATCCGCACCGCCGACGCCTACAACCGCCTCGGCGTGGTGCTGTTCTTGGCCGGCGACCTGAAGGGCGCGCGGCACAACTTCGAGAAGGCGCTGGTGCTGCAGCCGGGCCACGGCGACGCCACCGCCAACCTGGCGGCGCTGCCCGCCGCGTAGGCCGCGATGCAGGTGCTCTGCAATCTGCCGCTCGAGTGCTTCGACGAGCGCAGCGCCCTGCGCGGCGTGGAACTGTGCACCTACGGCCCCGCCGAGCGCGGCCACGTCGACGGCGTGCACTTCCCACCCGACGTCGCCTTCGATCCGTCGACCGAGGACTGGGCAACCCTGCAGCAGCGCCTGCCCAGGGGCTTCCGCCCGGATCTGGTGCTGGTGTACTGGCCGGACCAGGACCCGCTGCCGCTCGGGCTGGAACAGTGCGAGGTGCCGGTGGTCGGTGTGGTCTCCGACTACAACCTGTCGCTGCCGTATCTGGTCGGCCTGTGGCCGTTCTTCGACGCTCTCTTGTGCGATCGCGCCGGCGTGCCGCTGTTCGAACGGCTGTCGTTCGCCGGGGTGCGCTACTGGAACCAGTACGCGCACAAGCGGCCGTTCCACCACGTCCACCCGGGCATCGCGCGCAGCATCGACCTGGGCTTCGTCGGCAACCTGAATCCCGCCGTGCAACGCGAACGCGCCCCCTGGCTCGACCGCCTGCGGCGCCTGGGCCACGCCGGTGTGCGCACCGAGGTGCACAGCGGCATCCGCGGCGCCGACTACGGGCGATTCCTCAGCGCGTGCCGGATCGGCTGGAATCGCAGCATCCGCGGCGAACTGAACCTGCGCGCCTTCGAAGTGCCTGCCTGCGGAGCCCTGCTGCTGCTCGAACAAGGCAACCTGGAGGTCGCCGAGTACTTCGTGCCCGGCGAAGAGTGCGTGCTCTACGGCGACGACCTCGAGACCACGGTGCTCGAACTGCTCGCCGATCCGCTGCGCTTGCAGCGCATCGCCAAGGCTGGCCACCGCCGCGTGCAAGAGCACCGGCTCGGCAACCGGCTGCCGCAGCTGTGCGCCGAACTGCAGCGCCTGCCGGTGCAGCGGCCGCGCAGCACCCCGTTCGAACGCAGCCTCGGTCGCGCCACCGCGATGCTGGCCACCTGGGCTTCGGGCCAGGCCGTGGCGGCGGCCGCGCGCCACGCCCTGCAGCTCGCGCCAGACGATCCGCGCGCCCAGAACCTGATGGCACTCGCACTGCTGCGCTGGCAACCCGGGCCGTCGGCAGCCCCGGCTTGGCAACTCTGGCAGACGGCCCTGCGCCAGCAACCGAACTACCTGCCGGCGGCCGTCAACCTGCAGGCCCTGGCCCGGCAGACCGGCAGCGCCGAGCTGGTGCTGGCCACCACGACCGCTCTGGACCGCTGCCTGCCGACGACCGACTGGCGCAGCATCGACGGCCCGACCCTGCCGCTCGGCTACAGCGCCACCGCCGTGGACCGTTCGCTGGCGCTGCAGGACGCCATCCGCCAAGGCACGCCGGCCGCCTTCGCCACCGCCTGCGCCATGGGCAGTTCGGCGTAGCGGCTCCCGCTCCAAACCGTCCCGGCGGCGATCCGGACGCCGCGCGCTTGACCCGGCCAGCCGCGGTCCGCACAGTCGTCGCCCCTTCGGCCCGGGCGCACTCGCCGCGCACGGCGCCGATCCACCTCGCCCAGAACCAGAGAACCATGGCCACTTCCTCGTCCAAGACCAGCGCCCACCGCTGGTCGTTCTACCGCGCCGGCGGCGTCGATCAGGTCCGCCTCGACACCGGTGCCGACATCCTGAATCTCGACCAGCTCGACCAGAAGCTCTGGGTCGCGCTGTCCTGCCCGACCAAAGGCCTCGAACTCGACCCGCGCACCCTCGAACTGCTCGACAGCGACGGCGACGGAACCGTGCGGCCCAACGAGATCCTGGCCGCGGTGCGCTGGCTGCGCGACGCGCTGAAGAACGCCGACGCACTGGCCAAGGGCGAAGACGGGGTCGCCCTCGCCAACCTGCGCACCGACACCGCCGAAGGCAAAGCCCTGCTGGCGTCGTGCAAGCACATCCTGAAGAGCCTGGGCAAGGAGAGCCAAACGGCCTTGACGGTGGCCGACGCCTCGCAAATGGCCGAAGTGTTCGCCAAGGCCAAACACAACGGCGACGGTGTGGTCGCCGTCGAGGACGTGCCCGACGCCAAGGCCCGGGCCGTGGCCGAAGCGATCGTCGGCTGCCTCGGCGCCGTCACCGACCGCTCCGGCAAGCCCGGTTTCGACCAGGCGAAGCTCGATGCGTTCTACGCCGCCTGTGCCGATTTCGCCGCGTGGCAGAAAGCCGCCAGCGACGACGCCAAGAACGTGCTGCCGTTCGGCGACGGCACCGCCGCCGCCTACGCTGCGTACCAAGCGGTGCGCGCCAAGATCGACGACTACTTCGCGCGCTGCCGGCTCGCGGCGTTCGATCCGCGCGCGCAGGCGGCGATGAACCGCGAAGAGGCCGGGTATCTGGCCGCCGCCGCCAAAGAACTCGACCTCGCGGCCAGCGAGTTGGCGAGCTATCCGATCGCGCTGGTGGCGCCCAACCAGCCGCTGCCGCTGGCCAAGGGCTGCAATCCAGCCTGGACCGGGCCACTGGCGGCTTTCCAAGCCACCTGCGCCAAGGGCAAGGACAGCCTCAACGAGGCCGAGTGGCAAGCGCTCGGCGCCAAGTTCGCCGCCCACGCCGCGTGGCTCGGCAAAGCCGCCGGCGCCCCCGTGGCCGGCCTCGGGCTGCCGCGCGTCCGTGAGATCCTGGCCTTGGCCGAACAACCCGCGCTGCAGCAGGCGATCGCCGCCGACCTCGCCGTCGCCGACGAAGTCGCCGCGATGGCCCGGGTCGAGAAGCTGTGCCGGCTGCACCGCGACTTCGCGCAGTTGCTGCACAACTACGTGAACTTCGCCGACTTCTACGCGCGCAAGGGCGCCGTGTTCCAGGCCGGCACGCTCTACCTGGACCGTCGCACCTGCGATCTGTGCTTCCCGGTGCAGGACGGCGGCAAACACGCGACCCTGGCGCCGATGTCGCACGCGTACCTCGCCTACGTCGACTGCACGCGCCCCGGCGAGCCGAAGATGCAGGTGGCGTGTGCCTTCACCGCCGGCGACAGCGATTTCCTGTTCGTCGGCCGCAACGGCATCTTCTACGACCGCAAGGGCCGCGACTGGAACGCCACCATCACCAAGATCGTCGACAACCCGATCAGCGTGCGGCAGGCGTTCTGGTCCCCCTACAAGAAGCTGATGCGCTGGATCGAGCAGCAGGTGAACAAGCGCGCGGCCGAAGCCGACGCGGCGGCCACCGGCAAGCTGCAGGAGACGGCGGCCAAGACCAGCGAAGCCGCCGCGGCGGGCGCGCCGGCGGCTTCGGCCGCCGCGCCGAAGAAGATGGACATCGGCGTGGTCGCGGCGATCGGCGTCGCGATCGGCGGCATCGCCACCGTGGTCAGCAAGCTGCTCGAGACCTTCTTCGGACTCGGCGCACTGATGCCGCTGGGCGTCCTGGGCGTGCTGCTGCTGATCTCGGGCCCGGCGATGCTGATCGCTTGGATGAAGCTGCGCCAGCGCAACCTCGGCCCGATCCTCGACGCGAACGGCTGGGCGGTGAACGTGCTGACCAAGGTCAACATCCCGCTCGGCGGCTCGCTGACCGCGATGCCGCACCTGCCGGCGGGATCGCACCGTACGCTGATCGATCCGTACGCGGAGAAGCGCAGTCCGTGGCCGCGGGTGCTGTTCGTGCTGCTGCTGCTCGGCGCCGTCGGCTACGGGCTCTACCGGCAGAACCTGCTGCACGATTGGACGGGCGGCTACGTGCCGCGCCACCACGCGGTCGTGGACCTGTCGGCCGACAAGAGCACGGCGAAGGCCGGGGAGTCGGTGGCGTTCACGGTGCGTTCGGCGGCCACCAGCCTGGCGGTCACCGAATTGTCGGCGGTGCCGCCCAAGCAATGGGAACCGCTGGCCGTGGACCCGGCGACGAAGGTCGCGGTGCTGAAGATCCCAGCAGGCCTGAAGGCGGGCTCGCTGGCGGTCACCGACACCGTCACCGGCGATCGCCTCACGATCACGGTCGTCGAGTAGGCGCCGCAGCAGCGCGGCGTTGGCCGCGCCGGCGCGACCAGATGCTCGGTCCACCCGGCTCGCCGGCGCTCAGGTTTCGAACGAGATCAACCAGAGCAGGCGGATCTTGGTCTCGGCCGGCCCGGTCTCGACGTGGATCAAGCCGAGCAGCGCGTGGAACACGTTGCGCGTCTGGGTCTGTCGCGAGCGGTTGTTGGGCACGTAGTGGTTGCGGTTGCCGCACAACAGGCCCAGCGGGCCGGCGGTCCAATGGCGCTGGTAGGCGCTGCGCTCGGTCCAGAACACCAGCGGAAACCAGAACTTGGTGGTGCCACGGTAGTCGCGCAGCGCCAGCTCGGCCTCGTAACGGTCCCCGTCGCCGCGGCTGACCGTGAACCGGATCGGCTGCCCCTGTTCGCCGCGCTTCTCGATCTCACGCACCAACTCGCGCACCGGCGGCGTCGGCGCACCGTCGACCTGCTCGACCAGATCGCCATTGCGCACCCCCGCGATCCAGGCCGGCGAACCGACCTCGACGTTGGTCACCACCACCGCACTGCGCGGGGTGTCCCAGATGCGCTGCGTCCATTCGTTGGGGATGCCCTTCAGGGTGACCCCGGCGTAGGGCTGTGCTGCCGTCGCGGATTCCAGCAGCACTTCACGCTCCTCCCGCTGGTGGGCGATGCGCACCTTGGCGCGCACCACCACTTCGAGCTCCTCGGTGCCGCGCCGCAGCCCGACCGGCACGTCGCGGTCGGCCGCCAGACGGGACTCGAACTCCGCGAGCTGGCCGGCATAACGCAAAGGCGCCCCATCGAGGCGCAGCAGCAAGTCCCCCTTGCGCAGCCCTGCTTCCCCAGCGGGCGACTGCCGCGTCACCTTCTGCACCTGCACCGCCGTGTAGGCCGGCACCCCCAGCTCTGCGGCGAGGGCGGCGTCGATCTCGCGCACCTCACAGCCGAGCGTGGCGCCGTTGTGTGGCACCTGCTCGATCACCCGCAGCACCGCATCGCCCCCGGCGGAGCGGAGGTCGACCTGGTAACGCGTGGTGCGCCCTCCTGGCTCGGCGCGTTCGGCCAGCAGCCAGTCTTCGCTGGCCACCGAATACTCGACTCCATAGGACACACAGCTGGTCGCCAACGCGGCGACCAGCAGCAGGGCAATACGACGGGATGGATTCATGAACACCTCGGGGTAGCCGAGCCTAGCGCCAAAGACCGGTCCAACGTCGCAGCTCGGGCAAACTTCCAGCCCCGCACCGCGCACGACCGGCTTCAGTCCAAGGACCGGCGCGCCGGCACGCCCACGGCGACCGCCACCAGCGACAGAGCCTGGCAGCCGGCGCCGAGCCACAACACGCCGGCGAAACCGACGGCCGCGCCGAGGGGCGCGGCCACCACCGCGAACAGCACCACCCCGGACTGCATGGCGGCGCCGCGCAGGGCCATCACTTCGGTCAGCCGATCCGACGGCACGAGCCCCGACACCAGTGCCTGCAACGGCCCGGTTCGCGCCGCGGCCACCACCGCCAGCACCGCGCCGAGCACCGCCAGCAACCAGGCATCCGGACCACTGGCGAGACCGAGGAAGCAGCCCGCCAACACCGCCGAAGTGGCGACCACGAACCGCAGCTTGCCGAGCCGGTCGCTGAGCGCACCGAAGCCGGCGCTGCCGGCGGCCGCCAGCAGCCCGAGGCCGATCCAGAGCACCAGCTGTTGTTCCTTGGCCAACCACCCGGACTGGTCGAGCCACGCACCGGCGAGCTGGACGGTGGTGAAGAACGAACCGACGTGCAGCAGCGTGGCGAGCAACACCGCGGCCACGCCGGGCAAAGCCAGCAAACCCAACAGGCTGGCAAGGCCCCCGGAACCCGCGGGTGCGGCACGACGCCGCTCGCGGTGCGGCACCGCCCGCAAGGCCGCCCACAGCCCCAGGGCCCCGACCACCGCCTGCACCAGGAAGATCGCCCGCCAGTGGCCGGCCGCAGCGAGCCCGACGGCCGCCGGCAGGCCCAGCGGGATCGCCAGGAACAGCCCGGCATTGAACCAACCCATCGCGGCGCCCCGTCCTGCATACGGCGCCACCTCGGCCACCAGGGCCGACGCCGCTGCATAGGCAAGGCCCACCGCGAAGCCGGCCAGCGCCCGCCACGCCGCCAACGGCCAAGCACCACCGGGCCAGAGGTGCAGCGCGGAAGCCACCGTGAACAGCCAGAGCCCCACCGTCAACAACTGGCGGCGGCTCTGGTGCCTGGCCCACAGGCCAGCGGCCAGCGCGCCCACCGCCGAACCAGCCGCCGCGGCCGCCACCAACCACCCCGCGGCGCCGTCGGCGAGGGCCAGTTCGCCCCGCGCGAACGGCAGCAGCGCGCCGAACACGTTGGTGTTGAGGTTCAAGGCGAACGCCGCCAGCGCCAACGCCAGCACCGCCACGCGCCGCTGCCGCGGCGGCAGTTCCAAGTCGGGATCGGCGAGGTCGGCTGTCGGCGGCGCCAAAGTGCCGGCATCATGGCGGAGCCGGCGGGCCTTTGCGCGCCCGGCACCAGCTTTCCGCCGCTTGGCCGATTGCGATCGCGCGGCAGGCGGTCGATTCGGTAGAGTCCTGCACCCCGTGTCGCCCGTGTCGGAGCCCAGCTCGTGAAGATCGCCATCCTCGGCGGCGGCATCTCCGGTGTCGCCCTCGCCCGCATGCTGGCCGCCGACGGCCACCAGGTCACCGTCCTCGAACGCGCCGAACGCCCCGGCGGCCTGTGCAAGAGCCGCCGCTACGGCGAGTTCACGTTCGACGAAGCCGGCGGCCACATCCTGTTCTCCAAGGACCGCACGGTGCTCGACTGGCAGCTCGAACGCTGCGGCGGCGCAGCCGGCACGGTGCGCACCGAGCGCAACACCAAGATCCGCTGGCACGATCGCTGGGTGCCGTATCCGTTCGAGAACGGCATCGGCCACCTGACCAAGGCCGCGATCGTCGACTGCCTCAAGGGCTACCTCGAAGCCCACGTGCAACGCCGGCTCGGCACGCCGTGCCCGGCGAACTTCCACGACTGGGTGGTCTGGCAGATGGGCGAGGGGTTCGCCCGGCACTTCATGGTGCCGTACAACGAGAAGATCTGGAAACGCGACCTGCGCACGCTGTCGAGCGCCTGGGTGGCCGGCCGCGTGCCGGAAGCGCCGATCGAGGACATCCTGAAGTCGGCGGTCGGTCTCGACACCGAGGGCTACACGCACCAGTCGGTGTTCTGGTTCCCCAAGCACGGCGGGTTCGAAGCCCTGGTGCAGGGCACGGTCGCCGGCGGCGGCTTCCGCCTGCAAACCGGCGTCGCGGTGCAGCGCGTCGAGCGGCACGGCACCGGCTTCCGCGTCGACGGCGAACCGTTCGATCTGGTGGTCAACACCGTGCCCCTGCCGCAGATCGAAGCCGCGTTCCCAGAGCTGCCGGAACCGATCCGCCACGACATCCGCGCCCTGCGCCCGATCTCCTTGATCAACGTGATGCTCGGCGTGCGCCTCGACGCGCCGTTGCCCAACCTGAGCTGGATCTACCTGCCGTTCGCCGAGCAAGGCCCAGCCAACCGCATCACCTACTTCAGCAACTACTCGCCGCACAACGCGCCCTCCGGACACGGTTCGTTCCTCGCCGAAGTCACGCACCGCGGCGAGCTGCGGCCCGACGGGCCGTGGCTGCGCAGCCTGATCCAGGCCCTGGGCAAAGCCGGCATCCTGCAGCCCGAGCACGTGGTGCTCGCCGAGTGGTGCAACAACGAGTTCGCCTACATCGACCAGGATCTCGAGTTCGCCGCGCGCATCGCGCGGGTGCGCTCCTGGTGGGACCAGAGCGGCTACATCACGTTCGGCCGGTTCGGCCGCTACGAGTACCACAACAGCGACCAGTGCATCGCCCGAGCCATGCAGGTGCACCAGCACATCCGCGAGATCGCGGCGAGCGGCGCCCCCGCGCGGCCGGTGTTCCGCTGAGCCTCCGGCACGTCCCGAAAAGCCGTGCCCGCCGGCCGCAGAGCCACTTCGGCGCATAGGCGGCACCCTGGCTCGGGGCGGAGCCAGATTGCCGAATCTGCACGGCGAACGGCCGATCCAGCAGGATTCGCGCCAGCCTGGCAGATCGAGGAGACACTCCCGGTACGCCAGAATTGTGGACGAGCACGGAACCCACGGCCGGCCTCCCCGCGTCAGAGGGGTGTTCCGTGGGAACCATGCCTTCCCGCGGAGCTCTTTCCTGCTTCCAGGCTCCCGCAGTGAGGTTCCGGACGCCGAGACGGCACTGCGAATCAGAGGGGTCTGTTCCGGGTGAAAGCCCAAGTGCGGTTGGCCAGTCAGCGAGCTGGCCGGCACGTCTCGCTCTCTCGCGGCGAGAGTCTGGAAGCAGGACTCGTTTCCCCCCGACGCGGGACGGCTCGCCATGCACGAGCCGCCCCGCGCGTTTTTTTCGGGGTGACCACCCCTGGCCAGGGCTCCGCCAAAGATCGCAGGCAGGCGGGTTGGCTCGGCACGGCCCGAGGCTTCGCCACCTCGGCGGGACGCGCGCATCCCGCCGAGAGGTTGGTTACGTACGCACGGTGCGGCGCTAGATGGGGCACACCACCCCTCACCCCGTGTGCGTGTCGCCGACGGCGATTCGATGCGCCGCGGGGTATTTCCCTTTCCTTCCGCCGTTCGATCTGCTTCCATGCAGACGTTCGGCCGTCGAACGTGCCGATCCCTGTCCGCAATCACACCCCACGACTCCACCACGTCGCTTCCCGCGACGGGTCGCTTGCGCCGGCGAAGGCGCAGGACGGCGTGATGCCCCAACCATCCATCGATCGCGAGACCGTGCGCGCCCAGTGGGCGCATGGCGGCTATTCGTGCGCCCTGTGGATCGATCCACCAGGACGTGTCTGGCACGACTTCCAGCACGACCTGGACGAACGCATCCTGATGCTGGAGGGCGAGTTGCAAGTCGACCTCCCCGACCGCACGGTGTGCCTCGGCCCAGGCGACGCCCTGGACATTCCGGCCGGGATCCGGCACACGGTGCGCAATGGCCTGCAGCAGCCAGCGCGCTGGCTCTATGGCTACCGACAGCCCCTGCCGCGCAGCGCCAGCCAAGCGGGCTGAGCCAGGGTGGCACGCGGCACCCGGCGGCAGGCCGCCTAGCGCCTAGAAGCGCAGGGAGTGCGCCACTTTGATCTGCACGGCCTGACCGGTTGGCGCAATCGACCCGTCTTCTTCGCGCTGCCAACCGAGGCCCACCACCCCGAACAGGTCGCAGCCGGGTGCATAGATCCAGCGCAACCGGCTCTGCCAGCCGAACAGGTTCGACTCGTTGTCGAACTGCACGAGGTTGCGCAGGCTGAGCGTTGGGCTGAGATGCAAGTCGGCGCGGACGGTGACGATCTGGGAGGTGAACGCCTGCCCCGGCCCCAGGTCGACCCGCGCCGTCTGGTAGACCAGTCCCAGGTGGCTCAGCGCCGAGACGCGCCATTCCGCGGTGTTGCGCACCGAGGTGCTGCGGCCACCGAAAAAGTCCCCGCTCTCGACCACGACGCTCAGGTTGGCCGCGCGCGCTTCGGTGCTGCTGATGCCGAAGCCGTAGCGGGTGTTCCAGTAGTCGTCCGCCGGGACCGACACATTGCCGCGGAACAACGCGAAGTCGCGGTCGACCCGTTCGAAGGTGCGCCGGGCGAACCCGTAGACACGGTCGCCGGTATGGGCCGTGACGCCCAAACGGTCGACGCCGATGCCGAGGTCCTGGGGCGTGCCGTCGTAGCCCTCGGCGTGGACCAGCGACGTGCGCAGTTCGAACGTGCGCAAGGCGGTGCCAGCCCCAAGGCGTGGTAGCCAACCGACATCGGCTCGGGAGGCGCGGGTGTCGCGGCGCCGCACGAAGCCGAGCGCCGGTTCGAAGTCGGGACTCACCCACCGGCTGCCCAGGCCCAGCTCCCACTCGCGGCCACGGCTCTCGATCTGCACGCCGCCGCTGCTGCCGGTGCCAGACTGTGCGTCCTCGCTGAGAAGGACGTCTGCCGCCAGCCGCAGGTCGAGGTCCAGGAAGAGCCGCGGCAGCCGATGCGCGAAGTCCGCCCCCACCACTTGGTTGTCGCCTCGGCTGCGCGGATCCCCCGAGGTGCCGAGCACGCCCACGTAGGACTGCTCGCCGAACGCATACTTGACGCGGCCCACGGCCAAGTTCTCCCGGTCGCTGGTCGCCGTGGCATCGGTGACGATGTCGAGCAAGCCGAGCTCGAAGTCCCCGGCCTGGCCCGCCAACTTGACCCCACCCAGGATCGGCACCGGGCGCGCGTCGGGGCCGAGACCGATGCGGCGCGTGAAGTAGGGCAACAGACTGCTGCCACCGGCCTCACTGGCGCCGAAACCGAAGTAGCCGATGCCGTCCAGGAAGAAGTCGCGCTTCTCGGGGAAGAACAGCGGGAAGCGGTTGAAGTTGATCTGCCGTTCGTCGTCCTCGGTCTCACCGAAGTCGGTGTTCACCGTCGCCGCCACGGTGAGCGACGGCAGCAGCCGGTAGTAGAGCTCACCGCCCACGTCGCCGTTGCCATCGGCACCGCGATCGACGGGCAAACGCTCGTCGCGCCAGCGCGCCGTCGCGTACGGCACCAATTCGAGCCCCAGCCCGCCGTCGAGCGCACCGAAGCCCTCGAGCGTACCGAGCTCGCTGATGCGGAAGAACGACACCGCCTGGGTGTTGTTGGTGAAGCGATACTCCTCGTTCTGCGTGCGCACGTGGCGGCGCAGGTTGAAGCCCCACGCACGCGCGCCTTCGCGGCGCGGGATGCTGCGGAACGGGATCGCCAATTCGGCGAACCAGCCGTCGGAACCGACGTGCGCTTGCCCCCACCAGACGGTGTCCCACGGCTTGTCGAAGCGCGCGCCGTTGTTGGACACCAGCGCATCGCCGATCGAGCCGCCGGCGCCGATCTGGAAGAAATACGCCGTGCGGCGGTCCTCGAACGGATCGAGCAGGATCTCGACCCGGTCGTCGGGATCGAGCCGGGCGTCGCGGGCCCGCTGCGTGGCGCGAATCCGCGTCGCATCCGCCTCGTGGCACCACAGGCCGAAGTAGAGGTGTTGGGCATCGTGCAGCACTTTGACCACGGTGCGCTGGGTCGGCGGCTGCCCCTGCCACGGTTCGACCATGACCAGCTCGCCGATTTCGGGGGCAGTGGCCCAGCAGGCGTCGTCGAGCACGCCGTCGACCACCGGGGCTGCCGTGGCTTCGATCCGGCCGATGCGGGCCGTGCGCCGCGGGGCTGCCGGACCCACCCCTTCGGCCTGCTGGGCGGACAGACCGGTGGCCAGGAGCAGGGCGAACCACCACCCTCTCGGGATCAAGAGCACACGCGGCATGCGGCAGGGAACGAGTCGGATGGCGCAAGCCGGCACGGAACCGGCGAGCGACCTCGAACCTCAGCCATCGCTGCCGGTGTAGACGCCGCGCTGGCCCGGCGTCTCTTCGACGCCTACCGACAGGCGATGCACCCGCAACTGCGGCCACGCCTGGCGCAGCCGTTCGCGCAGCGTGCGGCCGAACCACGCCGCCAGGTTCTCGGCGCTGGTGTTGCCGATCGGCAGCACGATCACTTCGTCGGCGGGGATCAGGTAGCGCCGCTCGCGGTAGCGGATCTCGCTGTAGGCGCCGTTCCGCTCGCAGGTCAGCACCGGGTGCTGCCCGGGAATCAGCAGGTGCTCGTCGAGCTCGTCGCACATCAAGCGGACCAGCGGCTTGATCTCCTTGAAGTTGACCACCAGACCGTGCTGGTCGAGGTCGGTGTGGAGATCGACGTAGACCTTGTAGTTGTGGCCGTGCAGCCGTTCGGCCGAGCCGTCGGGGAAGATCAGGAAGTGCGCGGCGCTGAACTTCAGGTAGTCCTTGTCGATCTGGATCGACCACCGCTCGTCGGGCATGCTCGTCATCGCTCTCCCACCATACACCGATGCTGCCCGGCGCGATCCCCTGGCGTGCAACCCGTTACCCGGGCGTGCACGTGCACTTCTACGCGAGTGACGCGTCGAGCCACCGGGTGGTGGCGCTGATCGCGATGGCCCCTGGGTGCGGCTACCCGGCCCACCGGCACACCGGAGCCGAGGACGTGCTGGTGCTGCAGGGCGGCTACCGAGACAACCTGGGGCAGCACCGCAAGGGAGCCTTCGTGCACTACGAGTCGGGCAGCGTGCACGCGCCCGTGGCCACGGACGAACCGGGTGCGGAGCCCTGCATCCTGCTCGCCGTCGCGCACGAAGGCATCGAACGGCTGGCCGCCGCGGAGCGGCCATGAGCCGGCACGCGAGTGCCCTGGCGACCAGCCCCCGCTGGCTGTCGCCCCTGCTGCTGGCTGCGGCGGCGCTACTGCTGTGGCTGGGCATCGGCAAGTTCTGGCCGTGGTTGTCGGACGACGCGTTCATCGCCCTGCGCTACAGCCAACGGCTGGTCGACGGCCACGGGCTGACCTGGGACGACAGCGACCGGGTCGAGGGCTACTCCAACCTGCTGTGGCTCTTGCTGTGCGCGGCGCTGCGCCCGGCCGGCTTCGACTGGCTGACCATCGCCACGGGCCTTGGGGTGGTGGCGACCGTCGGCACCTTCGCCCTGCTCGCCTACGCGCGCCCGCTCGGCGGCCATGCCGCGGCGGGCCGTGCCCCCGTGCTGGTGCTCGCCGCGCTGGCCCCGGTGTCGCTGTGGGCGATCGGCGGGCTCGAAGGCCCCGTGGCGATGTTGCTCACCACCGCTGGCTACCTGGCGCTGGCCCGCGCGCTCGGCGCCGCCACGGCAGCCACCTACCTGCGCGCCTGCCGCACGGCTGGCTTCGCCTTCTTCTGGCTCGCCCTGTGCCGTTCGGAAGGGCCGTTGTGGGGTGGTGTCGCCACCCTCGGTGTCTGGCTGTGGCCGCCCTCGGCTGCGACCACGCCCCGCCTGCGCTGGCGCGGTGCCTTGTGGATCCTGCTGCCGATGCTGGTGGCCGTGCTCGGCCAACTGTGGTTCCGCCATGCCTACTACGGCGAATGGGTGCCCAACACCGCCCACGCCAAGGTCGCGGTCTCGGCGCAGACGTTGGCCGTGGGCAGTGCGTATTTGGCGAGTGCTGGGCGGATCCTGCGCAGTCTCCTGCTGCCGGCCCTGCTCGGCACCGCGATCCTGCTCTGGCGCGGCCCGGGCCGGCGCTTTGCGCTCTGCTGCCTCGCGGCCCTGTCGGCGTGGGCGCTCTACATCGCTGCGATCGGCGGCGACTGGTACCCGCTGTGCCGGTACCTGCAGGGCGCCTATGGCCCCCTGGTGCTGCTCGCCGGATTCGGCGCCAGGGCCGTGGCGGCGCAGCGCGGCGGTGCCGTGCTGGCCTGGGCCGTCGCCTTGCTGTGCGTCGGCTGGGCGGTGCGCGACCAGCAGCTCGATCCGAACGACCCCTACCAGCGCGTGTCCCGCTGGGAATGGCAAGGTCGCGCCGCCGGCGAATGGCTGGGCCAAGCCTTCGCCACCGAGCAGCCGCGGGTCGCCGTGGACGCGGCCGGCGCCGTGCCGTTCTTCAGTGGCTTGCCGGCGCTCGACATGCTCGGCCTGTGCGACCGGGTGATCGCCAAGTCGCCGCCGCCACGACCGGACCACGTGTTCCCCGCCCACTCGCGCGGCAACGCCGCCCATGTGCTGGAACTGGCGCCGGACCTGATGCTGTTCGGCAACCCTCTCGGCGAACCCCTGCCGCGCTGGCCGGGGGGCTGGCAACTCGAGGAGCAAGCGGCGTTCCTCGACGACTACCGGTTGGTGATGCTGCGCACCGGCCCGTGGCCGGTGGTCGGCAGTGCCGAGCCGATGGACCTGAAGCTGACGGCGCGGGTGCGAATCCACGGCCGCCTCGGCCTGCAGCAGCACGGCGCCGCCTGGCGAGTGCCGGGCCTGCTGCTGGCCAGCCACCGCCAGCCGGTGCCGATCCACTTCCACGAAGCACATCGCCTGCCAGAAGCACCCGAAGCGCGCCTGCGCACCCTGGCCGCGGCGCAAGCACTCCAGACCTGGTGGCAGAGCGAGGCAGCGGTGGGCGTGTTCGATGCCAAGCTGCGCAGCGTGGTGGCGGAAGTCCGCCAGCCGACCACCCTGGTCCTCGACCAGCTCGACTTGCCGCCCGGCCGCTACCGCGTCACGCCCGAACCGGAAACCGCGCCGTTCGTTTGCGCCCTGCGTGCCGCCGATGGCACGGAACTGCCGCAGGTCGAGGCGGCGTTCGTGGTGCCGCCCGGCGGCGCACTGCGCCTCACCGCCCAGGTGCAGCCCGGCACCGCGCTGCCCGTGCACCTGCACGCGGTCTGGCTGCGCCCGCAGTAGTCGGCGCCCCTGGCCGCCGCCGCACGTGCCCCGCGGCGCTCCGCAGCGTAGGCTCCCGGCGTGGCCCCGCCCCCTCCCGCCGTCGATCGCCTGGTCGCCGAATTCGCCCGCCTCGGCCCGACGCGCAACTTGATCGAAACCGTGCGCCGTCGTGCCCGCGGCAAAGCCGGCGGCCTGTGGGGTGCCTCGGCGGGCCTGCTGCTCGCAGCCCTGCACCGCCAACACGAGGGCACGATCCTGGTGCTCACCGCCGACGACGTCGACAGCCTGCAACTCGAAACCGACCTCGCGGCGTTCGGGGTATCGAGCCACGTGCTGCCGCGCGAAGAAACGACCGACGACGGCCAGCCCGACCCGAACACGCGCAGCGCGCGGCAGCGGGCCCTGCAACACCACAACCAGGATCGCGCCCCGCTGGTCGCCAGCCTGGAAGCACTGCTGCAACCAGTGGCCACGCCGAAGAGCCTGCAGCGCGCGCGCCTCGAACTGGTGGCCGGACAGCGCCTCGACCGCACGCAAGTGCTGCAGCGCGCCGCCGCGGCCGGGTTGCGCAGCGTGCCGCTGGTGCTGGCGCCGGGCGAATGCAGCGTGCGCGGTGACGTCGTCGACCTCTACCCGATGGCTGCCGAGGGCGCGCTGCGCCTGGAGTTCTTCGACGACTTGCTGGAATCGATCCGCAGCTTCGATCCGGGCAGCCAGCGCACCACCGCGGTGCACGAGCGCTTCACCCTGGCACTGGGCCGCACCGACACCGACGAACTCGGCTCGGTGTTGCGCCACCTGGTGCCCTCGCAGCTGCTGCTGGTGGCCTACGAGCCACTGCGCGTGGAGGAGCGCCAAGCGCGCCTGGTGCAGTTCCACAGCGACCTGCGCGCGGCGATCGGCGAACTCGACGACACGCTGCGGCCCTGCGCGCGCCTGGACGTGTCCTCGCTGCCGAGCCACGACCAGGACTACAAGATCCTGTCGGCGGGTTCGGCGGTGGGCTCCGGAGAAACCGATCCGGCCGGGCGCCTGCGCGCGGTGCGCGGTGTGCAAGGTCGGGTGCTGCTGTTCTGCCGCAGCGAAGCCGAGCAGCAGCGTCTCCAGGAGATCTTCGCCCACCGACAACTCGACCTGCAGCGCGAGCAGGTCGAACTGCTGCCACTCGGCATCTCGCGCGGTTTCCGCTGCCCGGAGTTGCACACCACCGCGCTGTCGAACGTCGAGTTCGCCGGCGTGCCCCAGCAACCGCGCGTGCGCGAACGGGTCGTGGTGCCGAGCCGCGCCATCCAGAGTTTCTTCGAACTCGGTCCCGGCGACCTGGTGGTGCACGCGGTGCACGGCATCGCCCGTTTCGAGGGCACCGAGCTGGTGGCGCGCGGCGAAGGGCAGGAAGAGCACCTGCGCCTCCGCTTCCAGGACGAAGTGCGCCTGTTGGTGCCGGCCAGCAAGATCCACCTGGTCCAGAAGTACGTCGGCGCCGGCGGCCGCGGCGGCCCCCCGCTCGACAAGCTGGGCGGCAAGGGCTTCCAACGGCGCAAGGAGCAGGTCGAAGCGGCCCTGTTCGACCTCGCCGCCGAGTTGCTCGAGGTGCAGAGCCAGCGCGCCCTGGTGCAGCGGCCGCCGCACCGCGCCGATCCAGCCGAGCGCGACTTCCTCGACGCGTTCCCGTTCCGCGACACCGAGGATCAGGCACGCGCTTGGACGGAGATCGCCGCCGACCTGGAGAAGCCGAGTCCGATGGACCGTCTGCTGTGCGGCGACGTCGGTTTCGGCAAGACCGAACTGGCCCTGCGCGCGGCCTTCCGCGTGGCGATGCACGGCCGCCAGGTCGCGGTGCTGGCCCCGACCACGATCCTCGCCGAGCAACACGCGCGCACCTTCGCCCGCCGCTGTGCGCCGTTCGGTCTCTCGGTCGAACTGCTGTCGCGCTACCGCACCAGCGCCGACCGGCGCAAGGTCGAACAGGGCCTCGCCGCCGGCACCGTGGACATCGCCGTGGGCACCCACCAACTGCTGTCCGCGGACGTCAAGTTCCGCGACCTCGGCCTGTGCGTGATCGACGAAGAACAGCGTTTCGGCGTGCGCCAGAAGGAGCGTCTGAAGCAACTGCGCGCCGCAGTCGACGTGCTGACCCTGTCGGCGACGCCGATCCCGCGCACCCTGCACGCTTCCCTGCTCGGGATCCGCGGCATCAGCACCCTCGACCATCCACCGCCCGGCCGCCAGGAAGTGGAGACCCGCGTGCTGTTCCGCGACGACCTGGTGCTGCAGGAAGCGCTGCAGCGCGAACTGGCCCGCCAGGGTCAGGTGTTCGTGCTGCACAACGTGATCGCAGAACTCGAACCCTTGGCACAGCGCATCCGCACCCTGGCCCCCGGTGCGCGCGTGGCGATCGGCCACGGCCAGATGAGCGAAGCCGAGATCGAACGCACCGTGCGCGCCTTCGTGCGCGGCGAGTTCGACGTGTTGGTCAGCACCACCATCGTCGAGAACGGCCTCGACATCGCGCGCGCCAACACCATCCTGATCGACCGCGCCGACATGTTCGGGCTCGCCGAGCTGCACCAATTGCGCGGCCGCGTCGGCCGCAGCGAGCAGAAGGCGTTCTGCTTGTTGCTGCTCGACCACGACCATCCACCCAACCAGGACGCGAAGCTGCGCCTCAAAGCGCTCGAAGAATTCTCGCACCTGGGTGCCGGCTTCCAGATCGCGATGAAGGACCTGGAGATCCGCGGTGCCGGCAATCTGCTGGGGCCCCAGCAGTCGGGACACATCGCCGCGGTCGGCTACGACATGTACTGCCAGCTGCTGCGTGGCGCGGTGGCGGCGGCGCAGACCGCCGTGCCGCGCCCGCTGCAGGTGGTCGAAGTGGACGTCGACCTGCGCTTGCAGGCGTTCCTGCCGCAGGACTTCCTGGCCGACCCGCGGCAGCGGCTCGAACTGCTGCGCGAGATGGACGAAGCCACCGACGATGCCCACCTGGCCGAGCTGGAAGGCGAACTGCGCGACCGCTACGGCAAGCTGCCGGAGCCGGTGCGCAACCTGCTGCGCGTGTTCCGCCTCAAGCACGGCCTGCAGGACCTGTCGGTGCACGGGGTGCAATGGGTCGAAGCGGACCGGCTGGTGGTGCGCCACGCGCCGGGTGTGCCGCTCGGCGGCGCCTGGCTCGACTGCTTCACCGAAGTGCGCGCGGTGGAGGCGGGCAAGACCCACTTGATGCTGCCACCGTCCCGCGGCAAACGGACCGCGGTCGGCGTGCTGGAACTCCTGCTCGATGCCATCGCCGGCCGTGCACCGGCGGCGGCGCGCCGGACCAAACCCGCCCCGGGCCGCAGTCCCGAACCAGGGCGTGCTCGGCCGCGGTTCCCGTGGCAGTAGTGGCAGAAAGCGCCGAGTTGGGTGTGAGACCAACCCAATCCCCGCAACGGCTGCCAGCCGACCGGGATCCCGACCCCACAACGCATCGGTTCAGGCACCGCATCTGCGTATTGCATGGCTGTGACAACCACTCCGCCCATTCCTCCCATACTTTGAAGCCGCGCAGCGCGGCCTCGTCTGTGCCGCGTGCTGCGCACGCCCTCTCGACTTCGAACCGACTCCCCCATGCAAACCCTGGCTCGTCTGGCCGCGGCCGCCTTCCTGGCCGCCCCCGCCTTTGCTCAGCTCACCGTGGTCGCCCCCAACGGCTACGCCTCGACGGTTGGCAATGCCAACAACACCTTCCCCTGGGCGCGCGGCACTGCAAGCATGCGCTACCAGCAGATCTTCGACAGCTCGCACTTCACCCTGCAGGGCATCGGCTTCCCGGTGCTCATCCAGGAACTGAAGTTCCGGCCGTTCGCGGGCGCCGTCACGTCGTGGGCCGGCGGCAGCTGGCCGAACGTGCGGATCGACTTGGCGTCGAGCCCGGTCGACTTCCTCGCCGCCAGCACCACCTTTGCCAGCAACCTGGGCCCGGACTTGGCCACGGTCTACAATGGCCAAGTCACCGTGAATCCCGGCTCGACGTTGGGTGCTGGGGTGGTGGTGCCCTGGCACGTCACGATCCCGCTGACCACCCCGTTCCTCTACGATCCGAACGCCGGAAACGACCTGACGCTCGACGTCCACCTCGACGGAACCGGCTGGACGGGCACCAGCCGCGCCTGTGACACCGTGTCCCTGGTGGCCAACAACCCGCTGATGACCCGAATCTTCAGCACCGCAGGGCTCACCGCCACGACCGGCACCGTCGGCACGCATTACGGCATCGTCTGCGAGTTCACCTACGTGCCGGCGAACGGCTTGTTCGCCAGCTTCCGCGCGACGCCCAGCACCGGCACCTCACCGCTGGCCGTCACGTTCACCGACACCAGCTACTCGTCGGCCCCCGGCGGCGTACTGGCGTGGGCGTGGGACTTCGACAACGACGGCATCACCGACTCGAGCGCCCAGAACCCGACCTGGACCTACACGGGCTGTGGCGACTTCAGCCCGCGCCTCACGGTGTTCGACGCGCAGAATCCCCCGGATTCGGTTGTCCGCACCAACCTGATTCGCACCGACCTAGTCACGGCGGACTTCACCGCAACCGCGATCGTACCCGGGGTCTACCAGTTCACCGACACCAGCGCGCCGACCCCGACTGCGTGGGCCTGGGACTTCGACAACGACGGCATCACCGACTCGACTGCCCAGAACCCGGTGCACGGGTTCGGCTCCCAGTGCAGCGCCACGGTCAAGCTGACCGCGACCCTGAACTGCCGCACCTCGCAGAGGACTCGCTCCCTGTTGCTCGCTCCGGCGAGCCTCAGCTCGGCGAACGGCACCACCGGCACCACGGCCACGCCTTCGGTTGGCAACTTCTTCAACATCCAGGTGTTGGCCCCCGAAGGCATCCTGGTGTGCGGCCTCACCGGCCAGACCTACACCGGCGTCGGCGCCTACACCGCCTCGGTCTACATCACCCCGGACACCTACCTCGGCAAAGACACCAACGCTTCGGTGTGGCGCCTGGTCGCGCAGGGTCAGGGTTTCATGAACGGCGGCACCGTCGGCGCCCCGAGCGTCAATGAAGTCCCCCTGAACGCGCCGTTCTACCTGCCGCAGGGTGACTACGGCGTCGCGGTCTACCACACGGCGGCTGCCGGCGCGGCCTACATCAGCTACACCTCGGTGGCGAACGGGCCCTTCAGCAACAGCGATCTGGTGATCCACCCGAGCCCCACCACCGCGCCCGGCCTGTCGCGCACGGGGCTGTTCGGCGGTTCGGCGTTCGGCCCGCCGCGGCCCTGGTGCGGCACGTTCCACTACACCAAGGTGACGCTGAACCAACAGGCCGGTTACGGCGTGTTCGGGCTCGGCTGCGCAGGCCCGCTGGGGGTGACCAACTTGAGCCACAACCGCCACCCGCAGCTCGGCCAGCCGCTGACCGTCACCATGAACAACCTGCCGTTGAGCAGCGCCATCATGATGACTGGGTTCAGCCGCACCAGCTCTGTCTTCGGCCCGCTGCCGTTCAGCCTCGCCGGTCTCGGTGCGGCGGGCTGCTCGGGTCTGGTCAGCCCGGATGCGACCCTGTTCCTGGTCGGTGCGGGCAACAGCGCCGCGTGGACCTTCAATGTGCCCAACAACAGCGCCATGATCGGGGTGCAGATGTTCCAGCAGGCCCTGGTGTTCGCGCCGGGCTTCAACGCCCTCGGCGGAGTGACCAGCGACGCCGCCGGTCTGGTGATCGGGCTGTGAGCTGCCCCGCCCGCGGTTGCGGGCGGCGCACCTCACCATCCCACCGGTGCCGCTGCAACGCGGGCTACGGCTGGGGGCGAACACACCATCCAGCCCGCTGCAGCGGCGCCTCTGAGCTGCCCCGCCCGCGGTTGCGGGCGGCGCACCTCACGATCCCACCGGTGCCGCTGCAACGCGGGCTACGGCGCCAAGGTGCGCTGCGGCCCGCGCGCGTAGCCGGCTGCACCGGAGGGCAACGCGGTGGACCGCACCCAGGCAGGTCCCGGGCGACCGTTCCATTACATCTGGCCGCGGAAAAAGCGTTGGCAGGGCAGCCCCCCCGTTCCGTAGAACGGCCGCCCGCGGTTGTCGCGCGGTTTCTGCCCATGCTATCCACCGGTTCCCTGCGTTCGTTCGCCGTTGCCGTCCTGATCGGGGCGGCTGGCCCGGCCCTGGCCCAGGAACCGCCCGCCAGCGGAACCACCGAAGGCAAGCGAGCCGCAACCCAGCGCCCGGCCGACGGCAAAGCCGACCCAGCGGGCAACGCCAATCCCGAGGCCAACTCCGGCCGCCGCCAGCGCCGGCAGCAAGCCCTGGTGCTCGAAGCGGGCACGGTGCATCCCGTGGCCGGCCCGGCGATCCAGGACGGCGTGGTGGTGCTCCGCGGCGAACGCATCGCTGCGGTCGGCCCGCGCGGTTCGGTCGAGATCCCCGAAGGCGCCACCGTGCGCTCGTTCCCCACGGGCCACGTCTATCCGGGCCTGATCGACGCCCAGACCGACGCCTACACCGACAACAACCTGCGCGCCGACGGCAGCCTCGA
>JAEUHP010000223.1 GCA_016795295.1 Planctomycetota bacterium
AACGTGTAGGCGCGGCGCGGCCCGCGCGGCTGCCCCAAAGTTCGGGAATCCCAGAGTTCTGGCATCCCGCGCCGGTCGCCCTACTCAGCCCGTCACCCGCTCAGTCCGTGACCCTTTCCGCTCACCTGTTCAGCTCTTCGAGCGAACGGTCATCACCGGGCAATCGGCCATCCGCACCACCCGTTCGGCGGTGCTGCCGAGCACCATGTGGGCAAGGCCGGTGTGGCCGTGCGTACCCATCACGATCAAGTCGGCTTGGCGCGCTTTGGCGCAGTCGAGCACCTGCTCGTGCGAGATGCCGTCGCGCACTTCGGTGACCACCTTGAGGCTCGGGTCGAAGCGTTTGGCTTCTGCCGCCAGCTCGTCCCGGGACCGCTGGTGCAACTCCTCACGCAGGTGCGGGAACGCCACCGCCATGCCGAAGCTGCGGGTCGGGTAGTTCAGTTCGGGAATCACGTGCAGCAGCACCAGTTCGGCGCCGAACGAGCGCGCCAGTTCGGCGGCGTAGTCACAGGCGTGGCGCGCGGTGGGGGAGAAGTCGGTCGGGCAGACGATGCGGCGGATCTGGACCATGGCTCGGTTCTGGCGGCCGGACTGGCAGCCTGGGGCAGAGGAACCCATGGAGCCGCGCCCTGCAAGTGGTCGTTGGGCGGTAGTCACGAGAATCCTCGAGCCGCGGTCCGGCCTTGGCTGGCCGAACCAGCCAGGTTGTCGCTAGGCTGCCAGGACATCATGGATCTCGAGCCCGAAGGCATCGTGCCGCCCGACACCGACCAGCAGGCCGGCCGCGACCCGGTGGCGCTCGCCGTCGAGGCGCTGCTGGACGAAGATCGTCCCGAGGAAGCTCTGGCGGCGATCGAGGCGGCCTTGGCCGAAGGGCGGGGCAACGCCATCGATCTCGAGTTCCTGGCCGGGGACGCATGCCTGGGCATGGGCCGCGCCCGGGACGCCGAGGAGCGCTTTCGCCGGGTGCTCGAACAAGATCCCGACTGTCCGTCGTCGCGCTGCTGGCTGGCGATGGCGCTGTTCCTGCAGTGGCGCTTCGACGAGGCCGAGGTGGCGTGCCGGGCGGCGCGCGCCCTGCCGGACGCGATCCCGGACAGCCACGTGGTCGAAGGGCTCCTGCTCGAGCACCGCGGTCAGTTCGAGGCCGCCGACGCGTGCTTCGAGTTGGGTGCGGCGCTGGCACCCGAGAAGTACCAGAAGCCGACCCGGCTGTCGCGGGCGGCCTTCGACCGCGAAGTGCGCCAGGCGGCGCGCAAGCTGCCGCGGCAGTTCCGCCAGTACTTTGAGCGGGTGCCGGTGTCGGTCCACGACCTGCCCCACCGGGAACTGGCGTTCGACGGTGCTGGGGACGAGCTCGTGCACGAACACGTCGCGCCGGACATCCTGGGGCTGTTCGACGGCGTGCCGCTGCCCGAGACCGCCGAACTCGACGTGGCGCAGCTGCGGCCCAACACCATCTACTTGTTCCAGCGCAACCTCGAGCGTGCGGCGCGCGATCCCGAGGACCTGATCGAGCAGATCCGCATCACGCTGTGGCACGAACTCGGCCACTACCTCGGCTTCGAGGAAGAGGACATGGACGATCTCGGGTTGGCGTAGCCGCGCGCGGCGGCGCGGCCAGGGCGCGGTTCGCTTCAGTTTGCCGGCCCGCCGTGGCCGATGTCGTGGTCATGCGCGACACGTTCTGGTGGTGGGGCCTGCCACTGGCTTGCGGAGTGATGCTGGCCGTACTGCTCGGGGCGGAGCCCAGCGCCGCGGTGCCGGAGGTTGGCGCGGGTCGCGGCGCGCCGGTGTCCGCCCTCGCGGCAGAGGCGGGGCCTGTGCTGGTGCAGGACGCCGCGGGGCGGCGCAGCGGTCCGGTGCGCCTGCCGACCGCGGCGGCCGAAGCGATCGTCGTGCGCTTGCCGGCGGCTTGTGCCGCGCAGCGCTGCCGAGTGGCGCTCTGGCGGCACGAGCCGGGCAGCGCTGCCGTGCTGCAGTGGCGTGCCGAGCCCCGCGTGCGCGCCGATGGCTGCCTGCCGATCGGCGGGCTCGCGGCGGGCGGCTGCTACGACTTGGAAGTGCAACACGGAGCGCTCGGCGAGGCTGGCGTCCGGCGCGCGGTGCAGGTGGGTGCAGGTTCGGTGGTCGACTGGGCCGAGCCGGCCGGATCGCGTTGACCCCCGGCGGCGAGTAACCTCTCGCCGTGCAACGCTTCTCCGCTGCGGTCCTGTTCTGGTTCGCCGCTTCGTGCGGCATCGCGCAGACCGATGCCCGGCTCGACGCCCGGCGCATCACTTCCGGCGAGTTCACGGCGCAGCGCTTCGGCCCGGCGCGCTGGCTCGACGGTGGCCACTACGCCACGCTGGAACCCGCTGCGGACCGCGGCGCGCTCGAGCTGATCCGCTACGACGCCACCACGGGTGCCCGCGAAGTGCTGGTCGGCAAAGCGCGGCTCGCGCTGCCCGGCCGCGCCGCGCCGCTGCAGATCGAGGACTACGAGTTCTCGCCGGACCGCACCCGCCTCTTGTTGTTCACCGAGAGCGAACGGGTCTGGCGGCAGAACACTCGCGGGGAGTACTACGTGCTGGAGCTGGGCGGCACGGCTGCGCCGCGGCGGCTCGGCGGCACGTTGCCGAAGTCGACCCTGATGTTCGCCAAGTGGTCGCCCGACGGCAGCCGGGTCGCCTACGTCAGCCAGAACGACCTCTACGTCGAAGCGCTGGCCGCCGACGCGCCCACGCGGGTCACCACCGGTGGCTCGCCGACCCTGATCCACGGCACGTTCGACTGGGTCTACGAGGAGGAGTTCGACTGCCGCGACGGCTTCCGCTGGAGCCCGGACGGGCAGCGCCTCGCCTTCTGGCAGCTCGACTGCAGCGGCGTCGGCGAGTTCCTGATGATCGACAACCTGTCGGACCGCTACAGCAAGGTCGTGCCGGTGCAGTTCCCCAAAGCCGGCACCACCAACTCGGCCTGCCGGATCGGCGTGGTGCCGGTGGCCGGCGGTGACGTGGTCTGGATGCAGACGCCGGGCGATCCGCGCGAGACCTACCTGCCGCGCATGGAGTGGCACCCGAAGGGCGAAGAGCTGATGGTGCAGTGGCTGCCCCGCCAGCAGAACCACCTGGTGGTCTACGGCGCCGACGCCAAGACCGGGGCGGTGCGCGTGGTGCACGAAGAGCGCGATCCGGCCTATGTCGACGTGCGCGAGGACTTCCGCTGGGTGGAGCAGGGCGAACGCTTCTTCTGGACCAGCGACGTGGCGTTCACTGCCGACGGAGTGCCGAAGTCCCGGCAGTGCGGCACCATCGTCTGGGACACCCGCGGCAAGCAGGTGCTGGTCACGCACCTCGCGTACACGCGTGGCTTCGACGTGATCGACGTGGTGCACGCCGACCTCGAACGCGGGCAGCTCTACGTGTCTGGCAGCCCCGACAACGCCACGCAGAAGCACCTCGCCCAGGTTTCGCTGGAGGGCGGCAAGACCACGTGGCTGCGCGAGCCGGCGGCCGACCCGGCGCGGCCAGCACCCGGCTGGGAGGAGTTCTCGGTGTCGCCCGACGGCGCACTGGCGATCCGCACCGCCTCGTCGTTCGGCGTGCCGCCGGTGGTGTCGATCGTGCGTCTGCCGAGCCTCGCGCCGGTGCGCACGCTGGTCGACAACCGGGCTCTGTCGGCGCGCTGGGAGCGGGTCGAGAAGGGGCGGGCCGAGTTCTTCCAGGTGCCCGGCGCCGACGGCCTCACGCTCGACGGCTGGGTGCTCTACCCACCCGGGTTCGACGCCCAGAAGCGCTGGCCGGTGCTGTTCCACGTCTATGGCGAGCCGGCGTCGCAGACGGTCAAGGACACCTGGCTGCTCGGGCACCATCTGTTCCATCGCTGGGTCGCCCAACTCGGCTACGTGGTGGTGTCGATCGACGCGCGCGGCACGCCCGCCCCGAAGGGGCGCGACTGGCGCAAAGCGCTCTACCAGCAGATCGGCGTGCTGAGCACTGCGGATTGGCAGCACGCGGTGGCCGCCCTGCAGCAGCGCCACACCTGGATCGACCCGACCCGGCAGGCGGTGTGGGGCTGGTCGGGCGGCGGCGCGATGACCTTGAACCTGCTGTTCCGCTGCCCGGACTTGTTCGCCGCTGGCATGAGTGTGGCGCCGGTCACCGACATCGGCCTCTACGACACGATCTACCAGGAGCGCTACTGCGGCGATCCGCGGCAGGTGCCGGAGGTCTACCGGCGCTGCTCGCCAGTCACCTATGCCGCTGATTTGAAGGCGCATCTGCTGCTGGTGCACGGCACCGGCGACGACAACGTGCACTTCCAACACAGCGAGCGGTTGTTCGATGCGCTGGTCGCCGCAGGCAAGCTGTTCGAGTACCTGGCTTATCCGAACCGCACCCATTCGATCCACGAAGGCAAGGGCACGCGCCAGCACCTCTACGCGGCCCTGGCCGATTTCCTGCAGCGCCGGGTGCCCGCAGGGCCGCGCTGACCCGCCGGCGGACTCTGCGGCGCCGGGGCGGGTGCGGCGTCAGCGTGTGAACAGATTCACGAACGCGTTGCTGCCGACCACGGCGCCCGCGGGGTTCAGGGTCAGGACGTGGCTGTACCAGCGGTAGCCGCTCTGCGGCACGCCGCCCGGGGCTTGGAAGGCCCACGTGTAGCTGCCAGCCAGGTCGGTGAGGGTGAACAGCGTGAGCAGGTTGCCGCCCGCTTGCAGCGCCGGCAGGCCGGCCAGCGGCAGAGGCCCCGGCTGGTCGCCGATCGCCAGCAGGAACGGCTGCTGGCCCTGGGTCTGCACGGCGATCTGCATCGGCGTGCCCTGGCTCGCCTGTTCCGGCAGGATGCGCAGTTCGGCGGGCAGCGCCACGGCCTGGTTCTGGGTGTAGACCTCGACGTCGTCGATCTGGAAGCCGCCGAACTCGATCAGGGCGTTGCTGCGCAGGCGGAACTCGAACTGCGCCGCCGGCTGGCCCACCGCCATTGGCGCCGTGAGTTCCAGGGGCTGCCAGGTGTTGTCGCGGCGCGGCGTCTGCGGGCTCAGCCAGATCGGGATGCCCTGGCAGCGCACTTCGAGTTGGTCCACCGGACCTTCGCACGACAACCACACCTGGCAGCGCAGCCGCACCGTGTTGGCGGTGCTGCAGTCGACCGGCGGGGAGCGCAGCCAGCTCTCGGTCGACGGTGGGTAGGCCCCGTTGCCCGAGAGGTCGGTGCCGGCACAGCGACTGCCGCTGGCGGCGGCGGCTGGATCGGCCCAGCCGAAGCCGGTGCGCCCGAGTGGCGTGCCGATCTCCCAGTCGTCGATGCCCGTGATGGCGCCGTGGCTCCAGCCGGTGGCCGCGCCTTCGAAGTCGTCGAAGAACAGCCGCTTCTCGGCGAGCGTGCCGTATTGAAACTCCCCGGCCGGCGGCAAGCGCAACCAGGTGTTGCTGCTGTGCAGAGCTTCGAAGTGGTATTGCACCGATTGCGGGGCCAATTGCCCCGGCAGCAGGCCGGTCCATTGGTTCGCCACCGGACCAGGGATCAGATCGCGCTGGCGCTGCTGGCCGTCGGCCCAGTGCACGCGCACCTGCTGGAAGTTGCCCGAGACCGGCACCGCCAGCATCGCCACTTCGCGCGGGCGCAGCTGTGCGGTGGTGGTGGCGAGCGGCGTGTGTTGCAGGTAGCCGACCTGCACCTGCGGGTACGGCAGGCTGTGCGCCTGGCAGGCGGCGGCGAGTTCGGAGTGGTGCGGGGTGCCGTTGGCCAGGTTGCCGTCGTCGTCGTCGGCCAGGAACACCTGCAACACGGCATCCGCCTGGTTGCCAGCGTTCGCCGCGATCGAGCCGAGCACGATGTCGTTGCTGGTCGCGATCGCCAGGGCCGAGCCGAGTGAGGCGCGCAGGTTCTGCCGCAGCTTCCAGGCAAAACCCATCCACGACTCGCCTTGGGCGTGCACGCCGTTGCCGGTCGGATACTGGCGGCCGTTGGTGCCGGTGCGGATGCCGCCCCCGCCGCTGAAGAAGTCGTGGCCGATGGTGGGATCGTCCAGCAGGTACATCGAGCAGATGTCGCCCCAGCCTTCGCTGAGGCCGTTGGTCTGCGAGATGCCCCCGTAGCGGTCGTCGAGGCCGTGGCCCCACTCGTGGGCGACCACCGAGGCCGCCGCAGTGTTGTTGCAGCCGCCGCCGGACGCGTAGAAGTTGATGGTGTTGCCGGCGTAGAACGCGTTGCAGGCGCTGGCGATGTTGACGGTCGGCAACACCTGGTCGGCGACCGCGAGTTGCGGGGTGTTGCCGAGGATGCTGCGGGCCCATTCGTTCACGCGGTGGGTCCAGTGGTAGGTGGTGGTGTGGGCGAGGGGTTGCTCGCCGGCCGAGGCGCTCGCCAGTTGGATGGTCGCCGGTTGGCCGGGCTGCAGCGTCACGGTGGCCGTCGGTGCGTTGGGCCCCGTCACCAGGCCGCAGCGGACGCCGTCGAGCCGCACGGTGACGGTGGTCGGGGCCGACAGGTCCACCGAGCATTGCCCCTGGGCGTCGGTGGTCACGGTGCCGACCCCCGGCACGACCAGTTTGGCGCCCGCGAGCGGTTCATTGGTCGGCGCCGACACCGGCGAGAATCCGGAGTGGGTCCAGGCCAGCACGGTGACTGGCGTCGGCACCGGGAGCGCGGGCCGCGGTTCGCCGTGGTCTTCGGCGCGGTGGGCAGTGGGCGCATGGCTGCAGCCGGTGCCGCATTCGTGCTTGTCGTTGGCGAACGCGAGCCAGGCGCCGCTCTGCGCGTCGACGTAGGCGCGGCCGAACGGACCGCGGCCGTCGGCATCCAGTGCTGCGATCGGCACCTCGAACGCGAGCCTTGGAACTGCCGCCGCGGCGGCGTCCTGGTCCACCCACACACACAAGCGCACGGTGCGCTGGGCGCCCGGCTGCGGCAGCGGGGTCGGCGTCTGGCCGAGGCGTTGCCAAGCGATCGCCACGGCGACCTCGGGGGCGATCTGCGGCTGGTCCGAGAAGCCGTCGGGCAACCGCGCCACGGTGCTGCCGAGGCCGACCAGGCGGCCGTTGCCGTGGATGCGCACGTCGACCTGCGCCCCGACCATTGGCAGGCCGTGCCAGGCGGCGTCGAAGGTGAAGGTGTAGGACCGGCCCAGACGGGCGCCGATCGTTTCGCGCAAGGCGACGGCTTCGGTGTGCAGCAGGTCCTGGTGCTGGCGCACGATCTGCTGTGCGTGGCGGCGCGCTTCGGCGAGGGAGTTCTCGCGGAAGTCGGCCAGCGGCGCCCCGGTGCCGAACAGCACCCGGGGTGTGTCGGTGGCGAGTTGCCAGCGCGCCTGCCAGACGCCGCCCGTGCTGCGCTCGAACTGCTGCAGGGCGGCTCTGGCGGTGGGGCTTTGGGCGATGGCTGCTGCGGCGGGGATGGCAGCGCAGCAGATCAGCAGGGCGCGAGCCCCGCGGCGGAGAGTGGTTGGCACGGTGGGCGGTGGGGTTTGGGTGGGAACTCGCTCACCGGCCGAGCAGGCGCAGCTGGGCTGCATCCAGGGTGGGAGCCGCGGCCTTGCCATGGTCGCGCAGCCGCAGGTCGAACTCGAGGACCTGCTTGCCTTCGGCTGCCCGCACCGGCAAGCCGTCGGTGTACTCGAGCGGGGCGCCCTCGGCCGGCTCGGGCTGCGGCTCGGCCTTCGGCTCGGGTTCGTTGGCCTTTGGCGGCGCCACCGGCCGCGCGGCCATGCCGCCGACGAGCACGGCAGCGCCCCCGCTCGCCTTCGAGTAGCACATCGACCGGATCCGGAGCACCAGTTTGGTCGCCGGATCGAACGCGATGGCGACGTCGAGCACGGCGTCGGGCACGGTCGCCGGCGCGCGGCCCCCTGGGCCAACGGCCACCTGCCGGGTGGCGGAGAAGGGCCGCGGATGGGCGCCGGCGAACAGCAGCTCGCCGATCTGCTCACGGGTGAGCGTGGTCGAGACGATCTCGACTTCCCGATCGTCCAGCCGCCCGAAGGAGCGGTGCGTGGGCACCAGTTCGAGGTTGGCCAAGAGCCGCACCAGCAGCTCCGGGTCGGGCAGGAACTCGAAGTGGTTGCCGTCGGCGAACGAGTTGCGCCGGACGCACCATGCGCCGCCGCGGCTGCGGGCCAGGGTGTGGCGACCCTGCTGCAGCAGTTCGTCCTGTTCGCCGTTGTCGAAGGCCATCAGGGCAGCACCCTCGTGCCAGGAGCCGGAGACCTTGCCGCTCAAACGCTCGACCAGGACGGACGGCATGCCGACCGCGCCACCGCCCGGTGCCATCGGCCGCCATTGCGCCACGAATGCGGTGTCGCGGATCCCGGCGGTCTTGCGCAGGACCTCCTGGAGCCGCTTGGCGGTGGCTGGCGCATCGAAGCCGTCGGGCGCGGTGGGGTTTTGCGCCGGCAGCAGGACGCCGAGGAGGACGACACAGAATCGCATGGTGGAACGCATGGACCTCGGGTGGGTGCGGGAAGTGGGCGGCTGCGGAACCAGCCAGCCACCTTGGATGCTCGGCGCCCACTGGCACGGGGTCAATTCCCCGGTGGAGGGATCCAGGCCATGGGCGGTGGTTTGCGGCCAGATTCCTGCGACATCGCGCCGCGGATTCGGATGACTGGGGCATGCACCCCGCTTGTGTTCCTCTGTGTCTCCTCTCCGGCTTGCTCGCCCAGCAAGAGCCGAAGCTTCCCCGCCCCATGGTCGTCGAGCCGATCCTGAAGCCGATGGCACCGAACGATCCCGCTCCGACGCGGCCAACGGCCGATCTGCCGGCGCCATCGGCCGCAGGGGCGTTCACGGGCGCGGCCGGCGGCGCTGCCACGGTCGCGGGCCACGCCGTGGCCGGGGGCGCCTTCGCGATCACCGGTCCCGTCTACGACGAGCCGCAGCCGGGCCAGATCTGGGTGCTGGCGCCGCAGTGGAAGGCTGGGTTCACCAAGGCGGGCGCCACCTTCGTGCCGTTCTTCGGCAGTGACGCGCCGCACAACCATGCCGCGGACTTCCAGGTGGTCGCCGCGCACGTCGGCGGGGTGCCGCTGACGGTGGCAACCACCCAGGTGGCCCGCCACGGCGATCGCGTCGCGATCCAGCGCGCCGGCTTCGTGGAACAGTATCTGGTGTCACCGCAGGGCATCGAGCAGCAGTTCGTGTTCGCGGACTTGCCGGTGCGCGGCAGCCTGAGCGTCGAGATCGCGGTCGGCGGCGGTTACCAAGTGACCGCCGAAGGCCGAGAACTGCGCTTCCAGGGCGAACTCGGCTCGTTCCGCTATGGCGCGCCGATGGCGTTCGACGCAGCGGGTGACAGTGTGCCGATGGAAACGCAGTACCAGGCGGGTGTGCTGCGCCTGCAGGTGCCGGCGGCGTTCGTGGCGCGGGCCCAGCTGCCGCTGGTGATCGACCCGTTGATCGGCAACGTCGTGACGGTGGCGAATTCGATCGTGCGCTTGGGCGCCACCGACCTGGCCTACGACAGCTCCCTCGAACAGTACGTCGTCTGCTGCGAGCGCGTGTTCAGCCAGACCGACAGCGATGTGTTCGCCCTGCGGTTGGATGCCAACCTGCAAGCGGTCGGCACTTCGTTCACGATCGACAACAGCAGTGCGTCCTGGCGGCGTTGCCGGATCGCCAATCTGAATGCCTACGACAAGTTCCTGGTGGTGGCCGAGAGCGAAGCTCCGGCCAGCCTGATCGCCATTGCGGGCCGGGTCTACCACGCCGGCAACAACCTCCTCGGCAGCCAGTTCGACATCGAGCGGGGTACCCGATCCTGTCTGAATCCCGATGTCGGCGGGGATCCTTCGGGAATCGTGCCGACCTATTGGACGGTGGTCTTCGAGCGGCAGTGGTCCAGCAGCGATGGGGACATCATGATGCGGCAGGTCACGGAGAATGGCGCGCTGCGGGGCACGGGCATGACTGCGGTCGATGCCAGCTCCTGGGACGACGAAGCGCCGGTGATCTCGCGGTCCAACGGCACGGGCACGGCCAGCCAGCAGGCCTGGATGGTGTGTTTCCTGCGGGACTCCGGGGGCAATCAGGTGCAGGCGCTGTCGCGGGCGGTGTCGTGGGACGGTCAGTTCCGCGGCGCTGCGGTGGCGCAGCAATGGGAGTACTGCGGGTCGCGCCGCTTCGTGGCGGTGTCGTCGCCGACGACCGTCGGCCATGGACAGATCTTCGCCACCCTGATCGGCTGCCAGGATCTGAACACGGGGCGGATGCGGTTGGGGGTGCGTGCCCTGGACGTCCAGGGAGTGTCGGCGAGCTTCTGGCTCCAGCTCGCAGACGGCAGCGTGGACTGCTCCGAGCCGGCCGTCGAAACCGATGGGTATCGCTACGTGACCAGCTATGCGCAGCAGGTCGGGGCCACCGGGCGAACGGTCGTCGCCAAGACCTTCGACCTGAAGTACCAGTCCGGCTCCGGTGTACAGCCGCTCGTCCTGCGCGACACCGCCCAGTTCGGCAGCTCGGCAGCCGACTCGATCGGCCTTGCCCTGTGCTCGCGTTACACCGGCGGGCTCGGCGGCACCGCCGTCCGCGACACCGAGTACGCGTTGCTCTGGGGCCAGAACGGCGGCGGCAGCAGCGACACCCTGGCGACCACGCGCTACCTCGGGCACGCCACGCAGGGTGGTTTGGCCGCCCGCACCACGGGTTGTGGCCTCGGTGCGGCCCAGGCGGCGACGTCGAGCCACTTCGGCGTGCTCGGCTCGCAGAACACGTTCACGCTGCCGAACGCGAACGGTCTGGTCGGCTGGGTGGTGGGCCTGCCGGTCTCCCAGCCGATCGCGGGCTGCGTGGGCTGCACGCAGGGCTCCACGGCGTTCGTCTCGACGCTCGGCCCGCAGACGCAGCTGAACGTGCCCTATGACCCGACCTATGTCGGGGTCACGTTCGCGCTGCAGGCGTTCGCCTTCGGGCCGGGTACCTGCCTTGGCTCGTTGGCCTTCAGCGACACGTTCGATCTGACGATCCGGTGAGGGAGGGCTCGGGCGTGCCGACCGGGCCGGCCGCTGGGCGCGCCTGGGCCCACCCCTTGACGGCGATCGGTTGGCCGTCGATGCTCCACCCCAGCGCCCTGGACCGCCAGGGCTGTCCCTGAGCCACCCGCAGCCGCTCCGCACCACCTGCCGTCGTGCAGTTCACGACCGTGGTTCTGCATGGACATGGCATCCCTTCACCATCAGGTGCTGAGTCGGCGCCGTCCCGGCGACTTCCTGCTGCGCTCCCTGCTGCCGCTGGCGGCCCTGCTGCTGTTGCTGAGCACGCTTTGGGTCGGCTCGTGGGGCTTCCTGATCGGCTGCATCGCCTGGTGGAACATCGTGCGGAGGATCCGCTGAGATGGACACCGAAGAACCGCGAGCGGCGCGGAGTGCCCTGCTCAGCCACCCCGACGACATCCACTGCGTCGTCTACCACTTGGTCACCGTGGCCGCGTACTGCCTTGCGTTCTGGCTGTGGTTGCACCCGGAGGCCTCGGGACTGCAGGGCTTCTGGCCCTGCGCAGCGTTCACCCTGGCCGCCGCGCCATTGCTCGGCTGGATCGGCGGTATCGACGTCGGCGTGAACTTCCACAACCACACCCACCGCCGCATCTTCACCAGTCCGTCCTGGAATCGCTGGTTTGCGCGCCTCTGGACGCCGACCGGCGGTTGGCCCGCTGCCTACTGGCGCCATCTGCACGTCACCGTGCACCATGCGCACCTGCTCGAGCCCCGCGACTGGACCGTGCCGGCGACGCTGGCCGACGGCCGCTTCGAGAGCAGCTTGCGCTACCAGCTGCGTCACTGGCCATGGCGCACCTGCCGCCACTTCTACCTCGAGATCCGAAGCGGCCGTTTCCAACGCCACCGCGCCGCTGTCGAACTCGCTTGGTTTCTCGCGATCTGGTCGATCCCGTTCTGGATCGATCCCCTGATGGCAGTGTGCCTCTGGGTGCTGCCACACTGGTGCGCCAATTGCTTGACGCTGGGCCGCGGCATGTATGTGCAGCACGCCGGCTGCGAAGGTCACCGCGACAACCCTGCCCACCCGCACTCGAACAACTTCGTGCTGCCGTTCTACAACAGGACGATGTTCAACATCGGCTATCACGCGGAACACCATGACCATCCGGAGGTGCACTGGTCGGAATTGCCGGACTTGCACCATCGGTTGGCGGCCAAGCCGCCGGTGCCACCATCCGAGGCCGCAGCCACCGCCCGGAGTGCCTGAACAGCGTTCCGCGCGCGCCGGCCCACGCGAGCCGGCGGTCCGCGCTAAGATGCCAGCTTCTTCCATTGCCAACCCAAGGAATCCCGTGAAGGCCTCTGCACTCTTGCTGCTGCTCCCGATGCCCGTTCTGGCTCAAGCGACCTTGCTGGTGGGGCCGGGTCAGCCCTATGCCGACATCCAGTCGGCGATCGACGCCGCGTCGCCCGGGGATCGCGTGCTGGTGACGGCCGGCACCTACGCGCCGTTCCAGTTGCAGAAGGGCATCACGCTGCGCGCGGAGCCGGTTGGCGCGGTCGTCGTGGTGGCGGGACCCCCGCAGTCCGTGCACTGCGCGATCCCCCAGGGGGCCGCCGCCACGATCGAAGGGCTCACCGTGCAGACGCGCATGCTGGTGCAAGGTACCGGTACGAGTGCGTCGGGGCCTCTGGCGCTGAACGGGGTGCGCACGACCGCCTCGATCGTGGTCGATGGCGCCAACCTGGCGCTGGGCCGGTGTGAGGTTCGGGGACTGGGACCGTGCCTCGACCTGATCGGCAGCTGCACGGTCAGTGTCACGCAGACGACGCTGGTCGGCGCGCTCGGCGGGTTCGTCACCGCCAACGAGGCCATCCGCAGTGCCGGACAAGCCCAGATCTTGGTCAGCAACAGCACGCTGACCGGAGGCATGGTCGGTTTGCACTTCTGGCAGGCCGCGAGTCCCGCCGTCCGGCTCACCGGCAACGACCGCGCTTGGTTCGTCGATTGTGCGCTCAGCGCCTTCCAGCAAGCGCAGTTCGCCTGCCTCGCGGTCGTCAACCAGTCGACGGTGCCGCTGGTCCACGAGCGCTGCACGTTCACGGACCATGTCGGGCAGCCCCAGGCGCACAGCGGGTCGCTGCAGAACGGTCTGGTGCTCGCGTTGGCGATGCAGGCGCCGCTGGTGCGGGGTGACACCGCCCAGCTCGAGTTCCGCAGCCGGCCGGGGCGGCTGATCGTCGCCCATGGAGCGTTCGGCTTGGCGACGCCGGTGCAGTATCCGTTCGCGGCGCAGCCGGATTGGGGCTTCGTCGGCAATTCACTGCAACTGGTGTTGCTGGTCGCGGACGGGCAGGGATTCGGGCGAGTGCCGGTGACGCTGCCGAACGCGCCTTGGGTGCAGGATTTGCCGCTGTGGTTCAGTGGCTGGAGCGAGTCCGGGTTGCCGGTGCAGCTGGCGCCGGTGTGCGGCGGGCTGGTGCGCTGAGCGTTTGGGGTGGGCGGCGAGGCAATGCCGCAGCGTCGCAGGGGCGCATTGGTTCTCCATAAAGCATAGCTAGGAAACAACTTCCGTACGAACATTGGAATTGGGTGGCGCGAACTCCTTTTTCTGGCGAAAAAGGAGTTGTGTTCCCCCGATCCCTGCAGGCACCCGACTCGAGCTTCTTCCTGTTCGGCCCTCGTGGCACAGGCAAGTCGAGCTGGATCAAGGCTGTACTGCCGTCCGCTGTGGTCATCGACCTGCTGAAGGCAGACGTGCACAACCGCCTGCAAGCGGATCCCACCCGGCTCGAGGGAATGGTGCCGGCCGGGCATCGCGACTTCGTCGTCATCGACGAAGTGCAGAAGCTGCCGGCGTTGCTGGACGAGGTGCACCGTCTGATCGAGAGCCGGCAGTGGCGGTTCGCGCTCACCGGCTCCAGCGCGCGCAAGATCGTGCGGGCGGGCGGTAACCTGCTGGCCGGTAGGGCGCGCACATTGGATATGTTCCCGCTGAGTTCCACGGAACTGGGGGCGGCCTTCGATCTGCAGCATGCGCTCCGGTACGGAGGCCTGCCGACCGTGTGGGTCGACAAGGATCCGGCCAACTACTTGGCGAGCTACGTGCGCACCTACCTGCAGGAGGAGGTGCAGCAGGAAGGCATCACGCGCAACCTCGGGGCCTTCACGCGTTTCCTGGAGGCCGCGTCCTTCAGCCAGGCCAGCGTGTTGAGCATGGCTGCGATCGCCCGCGATTGCGGTGTGGAACGCAAGCAGGCAGAGCAGTGGTTCAAGGCTCTCGAGGACTTGCTGCTGGCGGTTCGCCTGCCGGTGTTCAAGCGGCGCGCAAACCGCGAGGTCGCGGCGCATCCCAAGTTCTTCCTGTTCGACGTCGGCGTCTATCGCACGCTGCGGCCGCGGGGGCCGCTCGACATCGAGGCGGAGATCGAGGGTGCCGCACTCGAGACCTTCGTGCTGCACGCACTGCGGGCCGCCAACGGCAGCCGCCGACTCGGGTACGGATTGCACACGTGGCGAACGGCGCAGCAGCAGGAGGTGGACTTCGTGCTGTACGGCGCGCGCGGCCTGCACGCGATCGAGGTGAAACGGAGCCCCGTCGTGCGGGACGGCGACCTGAAGGGCCTGAAGTTGTTCGGCGCGGACTACCCGGAAGCGCGGCGCTGGCTCGTGTACGGCGGCGACCAGCGGGAGCTACGCGATGGGGTGGAATTGCTGCCGATCGTGAAGGCGTTCGACGAGCTGCTGCAAGCCCTCTGACGGCCAAAGGCGGCTGGCTGCGATGGCCTGCCACACCGTCCGCAGGCCCCAGAGGCAGTCGCCGTGATCCCGCGATGAGCCCATCAGGGCATTGACTGCGGCGCGCTTCGTGGCACCATCACCCCCGGTCGCAACGGCACGAACCGGGTTGCCGATCCACGAACCCGGACAGGAGCAATCGCTTGTCGCACCTACGTGTGTTGTGGCCACTCGCTCTCGTCGGTTTCGTCGCCCGGGAGGGACGAGCCCAGACCCTGATCCACGACCTCGTCGCAGGCACCAGCCAGACCGAGCGCGTGTGCGCGGTTCGGGGCATCGCTGCCCTTGGCAACCAGTTGATGTTGACGGTCGAACAGGAAGGCAGCGGCAGCGAGCCATGGTGGAGCGATGGCACCGCGAATGGGACCCGGATGCTGATCGACCTCGCCGCTGGCTGGGCCAGTTCGTCGCCAGGGCCGGCCTTCGTGCTCGGCAATCGGCTGCTGTTCTTCGCCACGGACACGGCGCGGTGCCTGTGGAGCACCGATGGGACCATCGCGGGAACGGTGCGCCTCGGCGGGCCTTCTGGAGTCCCGCGGACGGCGTCCCCGGTGCTGCTCGGCAATTTCGCCTACTTCCTCGCCCTCAACCAAGGTGCGCCGGCGCAGCTGTGGCGTACGGATGGGACGCCGGGGGGCACGCAGCAGGTTGCGACGGTTCCCGAGGGCAGCGATCGCCTGTGTCGCGTCGGCTCGAGGCTGTTCTTCCGCGGCGGACCGGGGGCCCTTTGGACTTCGGATGGTACGGCAGCCGGAACCGTGTTGATCCAGTCGTTCCTACGACCGTGGTTCCCGCAGCCTGTTCCAGGGGAGATCGGGAACATCGTCGACGTCAATGGCCGTGCGCTGTTCGTCGCCGACGATGGCCTCGGGGGCCGTCCACTCTGGAGTTCGGATGGCACGACGGCAGGCACCTACCAGTTGTTGACGCCGGGTGTGCTCGTCGGAGTTGGCGATGAGATCGTCGCGTTGCAGGGGCGAGCTTGGTTCAGCGCTGACGATGGCATCCATGGTTACGAGCTGTGGTCCACCGACGGAACTGCGACCGGCACGAGCATGCTGGTCGATCTCACGCCTGGGCCGGCGAGCAGTCTGCCATCCGGCCTGTTTGCTGCGCCCACGATGGGCCGCCTGTTCTTTTCGGCGGGGGACTGGCAGCCCCCCTCGACTCGTGAACTCCACGTCTGCGACGGCACGGTGAACGGGACCCACCTGGTTGACCTCGGGCCCGGCGGCAATGTTCCAGACCCGCTACTGCTCGGTGAAGGTTGCGGTGGCGTGTTCTTCGCCCACTCCACGCCAGCGACCGGCAGGGAGCCGTGGTTCACCGCGGGCACCACGGCATTGACCTGGCCGCTCGGCGATCTGGCGACCGGTTCTGCCAGCAGCATGGTGGTGACGACCGTGTTGGTGCCATTCGGCAATGAGGTTGCGATCTTGGGTCAGGACGCCAGCGGCGCGCGGGTGTTCGGCAGTGACGGTACCGCAGCCAACACCCGCGCATTGCCGCCGTCGGCGCCGGCCCAGCTTTCCAGTCGGCCGGGGCTGCTGACCCATGTCGAGGGACGGCTGTGGTTCCAGGTCCGTGCGACGTCGGGTTACGGCGGCGAGATCTGGGCGTCGGACGGCACGGCAGCGACCACGCGGATGCTGTCTTCGTTCGCCGGCAACCAAGCGGGGACGTTCGTGCACGAGCTGTTGCCATGGAACGGCACTGTGATCGGCTCGGCCAGCAGCAACCAGTCATCGTTCCGGCCTCTGTTGCGCTTCGACGCGACGGGGAGTCCGACCATACTGCGCAACTTCCAGCAGCAGTTTGAATCGAGTCCCCGTCTTCTGCGCGGCACTCGGGATCTCGTGTTTTTCCTTGGCCAAACGGCGGCTGGACGCGAGCCCTGGTGTACAGACGGCACGGTGGCCGGCACGCGGATGATCCGCGACATCAATCCCACCGGCAGCAGTTGCTCGAACACGTGGGACGATCAGTTCGTGACCTTCGGTGATCGCGTCGTCTTCGTCGCCGACGACGGGGTGCACGGGGAAGAGCTCTGGATCACCGACGGAACCTTCACTGGTACGTTCCTGCTTGCAGACATCCGTCCGGGGGCCTCCTCGTCCAGTCCCCGTTCATTCTGTGACATGGGCAGCTATCTGCTGTTCCGTGCCGATGACGGCACGCACGGCTCGGAACTGTGGCGCACCGACGGCTCCGCAGCCGGCACGGTGATGGTCGCCGACCTCCAGCCGACGGTGTTTCTGTGGAGGGGTTCGAGCCCGGCCAGCATCACCCGCCTCGGCGATGTGGCGATGTTCACGGCCTATTCGTTCAACGACGTGGATCTGTGGCGCTCGGACGGCACGACGGCAGGCACGGCGCGCGTCCTCGATCTGCCGCCCGGAGTGCTGCCACCGGACCAGTTCGTCAGTGTTCGCGACAAGGTGATCTTCCGCGCGTTCATGCCGAACCAGGACAGGGAATTGTGGTGTAGCGACGGTACAGCCGCGGGGACGTACCAGTTGGCCGACATCCGGCCTGGCTTCGGCGATGGCGTCGACGTTCTCATGGCCGCTGGAACGTCCCACGCCGTGTTCGAAGGGAGCAGTCCGGATCGTGGCAGCGAGGTCTGGATCAGCGATGGCACCCCTGCGGGCACGAGGTTGCTGGCGGACATCGTGCCTGGGCCAGCCTCGTCGATGCCATGGGGCTTCACGCAGGCCGGCGGCGTCCTGTACTGGAGTGCGTTCCACCCGGACAGTGGCTGGGAACTGCACGGCCTGCCGCTCGCGGCATTCGGCGGAGCCATGTGGGAGTCCCATGGAACCGGCTGTGGCACGGCCCAACGCCCACCAACTGCCGCGATTGTGGGCGCGCCGATCCTCGGCAGCGCCGACTTCGCATGGCAGCTGCGACATGCTGCTCCCAGTGCGCTCTGTGTGCTGTTGCTCGGTCTCGAACGCAGCGGCATGGCACTCGGCAACTCGTGTCGCCTCCTCGTCGGCGGTACGAGCGTGTCCCTCTTCGGCCTGACCGACGGCGCTGGCGCGGCTACGTTTCCGATGCCGGTGGCCAACACTGTGCAACTCCTCGGGCTGCACCTCTGGGGGCAGTTCGGAGTGCTCGAGCTGGGGGGGCCGCTGCTGGGTGTCGGCGCCGCATCCGCAGGTCTGCACGTGTTGCTCGGTCGCTGACGCCGGAAGTGTTGGTGGCACGCATCTGCGGGCTCGCGCTGCGCGTGGGAAGCTCTGCTTCTGCAGGTTGTTGGTTTGCGATGTCACTTCCATCGAGTCGCGAGGTTTGCGACGAGTACCATCGCCACCACGACCAGCCTGAACAGGCAGCCTGCGCTCGGGCGGTGGTCCCGCGCCCATTGTGCGTTGGTGTCGTGGCTTGGCCGAGAAGTTCTGCGCCGTCGGTTCGCCGAGTCGGTCCGGCCCTGGTGCTGCGCCGACCTGGAGGTAGACTGCCCGCGTCTTGAGGCTCTGCCCTGCGCCTCTCGCGCTGCGCGCGGGCCAAAAAGTTGAACCGATGACCATTCGCCGGGGTCCGACCTCAGGAGCCAGGCGGGAGCCGGAGGCCGGGCCTCGTGCCCGGCCCGCCAGCACCCAAATGCTCCGGGGGGATCCCACCTGAACCCAAGGGTTCAACCGGCCTCCGCCCACGGTTGCCGTGGGGTGGAGCCTCTCGATTTCCCGCCCCGAACTGCTACGGTGCCACCAGCGGGCGGCTGCGTGGTGTCGCCGTTCCGCGAGCGTGCGGCGTCCCGGTCAGGGGGTGCCGCGAGGCGAACGGCGCGCCCTGGCGTGCCCCTGGAGGCGGTATGCGGCAGTTCGTGTTCGGCATCGTGATCGCTGGGTTCCTGTGGTGGGCGTTCGGCGGCGATGTGTTCGGCCGCATGGCTGGGACGGACGCCTCGGCGCCAGTCCCTGCGCCGGCGGAGGGCGCCCCGGCGGCTGGCTCGAGCGCGGCCTCACACCGAGGGTCTGTCTCCGAGCCGGGGCCCGTGCCCGAGCAGGCTGCCGTGCATCTGCGCGACCTGATGCCCGGCGCAGCCAGCACCCGGGAGGCCGTGCCGATGCCGCCCTCGCCCGAGGACTTCGAGACGATGCTGACCGCGATCGGCAAGCGCGACAGCGCGGCCCTGGACCGTGGTTGGGCCTTGTTGGCCGGTCCCGTGCTGGGCCAGATGGCGGTCACCGGCGTGGTCCGCCAACGCCTGGCCGCCGCCTGCACCACGCCGGCGGCCAACGACGTCGCGAGCCTGCTCGCCCAGCTCGGCAGCGGCAACTCGTTCCTGCATTCCGAAGAAGGGCGCGGCTTCGGCGCCAAACTGCTCGGCGCCCTGGCCGCCTTGGGCGACGCCGACGCCATCGGCCCAGGCTCGCGGCTGCTCGAACTCGCCACCCGCGGCCGGATCGAGAAGCAGGACCAGGACGCCGCTCTGTTCGTCGACCGCGCCTACCAGCAGCACCGCGGTCCGGTCGACCGCTGGCTGTGCAACCCCGACAACGTGCAGGGCGCGCGCAGCTACATCGTGCAGCGCGGTGACGCGTTGGCCAAGATCGCCGGGCGCTGCCGCAAGGACGGCATCCTGGTCGACGACGGCACGCTGCAGATCCTGAATCGCATTCCCAACCCCGACCGCATCCGGCCCGACCAGCACCTGAAGGCGCCGCTGGACCCGATCCTGACCGTGGTCGAGAAGCGCAGCTTCACACTGTGCGTGTACGTGGGCGACCTGCTGCTCCGGCTCTACTGGGTGGGCCACGGCGCCGGCGACAAGACGCCGTTGGCCGAGTTCACGGTCGGCAACAAGCAGCCGAAGCCGCAGTGGACCTCGCCCGACGGCAACGTCTATCCCTACGGCGACCCGCGCAACATCCTGGGCGAGTACTTCGTCTCGCTGCAGCACGCTGGGCACCAGGGTTTCGGTGTGCACGGCACCCCGGAGCCGGACACCATCCGCACCATGTCCTCGATGGGTTGCGTGCGCATGCTCGCGCCGGACATCGCCGAGTTCTTCCGCTTGGTGCCACGCGGCACCAAGTTGGTGGTGCGCGCTTCGACGCCCCAGGCGTGACGGATCGCCGCGGCGAACCGCCATCACTGCGGTGGGGTGATCTCGGTGACCTTCCAGCGCTGCTGCAGTCCGGCAGCGCTCACTGAGGCCAGGGACGTGAGGGTGCTGCCTTCGTGCTCGAACACCATGGGTTGCACGGTGAGGCGCGACAGGTCGCGATCGGGGTCGGGCACGGACTCGAGCTGGGCCACCGCGCCCAGGGTCGGCAGGGGGCGTGCGGCCCGACCGGGCGAGCCGTCCGCGCGCTGGTAGCGCAGCTCCCAGACCGCTTCGCGGGCCAGCCGGACGCGCAGCAGGCGACCTTCGACCTCCAGCGCGAACTCGGCCGTGTCGGGGCCGAGCTGGACGGGCGGTGGCACGGTGGCGTAGCCCGCCAGGTGCAGGCCGGGAACCGCGTCCTTGAGCTGCCGCCAGGCCACGGCCATCGCGGTGCTGTCGAGGTGCAGCCGTTCGCGGTAGGTGCTGTCGAGGCAGTCGTACACGACGTCGGGGGCGTCGCGGCGGATCGCTTCGACCAGGGTCTGCACGGCTGCGGTGGGGGTGGCATGGTCGATCTGCACCCACGGCGTGTGGTCGGGGCCGCAGAACAGCCGGGCCAGGGAGCAGCACCCCCCCAGGGGCAAGGTGCCGAACAGGGCGGCCGCGGCCAAGGCAGGCATGCGCATGGTGGGATCTTGCGCCGGGCCAGAAGCAATTCCAGTGGGGGCTCGATGTGGCTGGCCCGGCCACCGGATCGGGAGTTTTCGCCCCGCTCCAGCTATAGTGGTCCGTTCGGCCGATGCTCCGGCCGGGCCGGCTGTCGCCGCCCCACGCATTCCAGCTCCCAGCGCCATGAATTGTATGTCCGTTGCCTGCGGCCTCTTGGCCGCCGTTCTGCCCAGCCTGCTGCCGGCCCAGGATCATCCCGAGAAGAAGGCCGAGCCGCCGAAGGGGCCGAGCGTGCACGCGCCAGCCCCCGCCGAGCCGCGCCCCAATCCCCAGTCGGGCAACTCCTGGTTCACGGCCACGGACTTGGACATGGGCACGTTCTTCGGCCACGAAGAGGCCGTGGGCGTGTTCCGGTTCAAGAACCCCCGCGACAAGGAGGTGGCCTGGACCAACCTGCAGGGCAGCTGCACCTGCACGCGGGCGGTCATCCGCCTCGGCGACCGTCGCTACGAACTGACCGCCAAGCCCGAGCGCCAGTTGGTGCGCATCACCCGGGCTGCCGGCGGCAACGAGTCGCGTGAGCCCGTGCAGCAGATCCTGATCGAGGCGGGCGAAGCGGGCGAGGTCGAAGTGCACATGGACATGCACGGCGTCACTGGGCCGAAGAGCGCCAACCTCGACATCCACACCACCGACGACCTGCTGCAGCAGATCAAGCTGAAGTGGCAGGCGACGGGTGCGCAGATGTTCCTGATCTCGCCGGCCGACGTGAACCTCAACACGATGGTCTGGAACGATGTCAAGGACTTCACGGTCACGGTGACTTCGGGGCTGGTGAAGGACTTCAACATCCTGCGCATGGAGCCCGCCGACACGGCGTTCAAGGTTGCCTACGAGAAGTCCATGAACGGCGAGAACGCCGTGTGGACCATCCGCGGCACCTATGGCCCGTGCGAGGGCGAGGCGCCGAGCGGCGGCATCCTGAAGTTCTACACGGACATCCAGGGCGATTCGTCGTTCTCGATCCGGGTGGCGGCGACCGTCAAGGGGCCGCTGGAGCTGTCCCCGGGCGGCTTCCTGATGTTCGGCCGCATCCAGAAGGGGGCGGGCGCCCAGCAGTCCGTGGTGTTCACGCCGAACGACGGCGTGGACCTGCAGGCCACCAAGCTGACCTTCGAGAAGTTGACCATGGCCCAGGAGTTCCTGACCGCACGCTCGGTGGTGGATGCTGCGACCAAGAAGCTGACCGTCGAAGTGGTGGTTTCGGACAAGGCGCCGCTCGGGTTGGTCCGCGGCGAGTTGCTGGTCGAGCTGAACCATCCGCGGATCAAGGAAAAGCGCATCCAGTTCAACGGTTTCGTGCGCTGAGTCGGTGTTTGCGTCGAGTTGGGCGGGCGCTGAGCCGAGGTTTGGCTGGCCCCGTTCCTGCTCAGGGGCGGTGACGGGGACCGTCGCGACGGAGTGAGGGGCCCGCCGGCCGGGTTGCCGGCGGCGCCGGACGGCCGAATCGAGCTTTGCGAGCCCCGCCCTGGTAAGGTTCCGCGCACTTCCGACTGCCGAGAACGAGCATGGGCCGACACGACCTGCCAAGTGGTTTCACGGACGACCAGCTACGCGCCTTCATGAAGGCCATCCTGGCCGACGTGCACGCGCTGGAGCGCATGCTGGAAGAGGATCGCTTCGAGACCGGCATCCGCCGCATCGGGGCGGAGCAGGAGATGTTCCTGCTCGACAAGAGCGGGCGCGCGTGGTGCGGCGCCGACGCGATGATGAAGAAGCTGGCGCACCCGCAGTTCACCTACGAACTGGCGCAGTTCAATCTCGAGTGCAACCTGAAGCCGCAGGTGTTCGGCGGCGCGTGCCTGTCGACCATGGAGCAGGAGCTGCAGGGCTTGCTCGCCACGGCGCGCAGTGCGGCCAAGGACCTTGGCGGTGGCATCGTGTTGGCCGGCATCCTGCCGACCTTGCGCCGCTCGGACCTGACGCTGGCGTCGATGGTGCAGAATCCGCGCTTCCTGGCGCTGAACAAAGCGATTGCGCACCTGCGCGGTGGCGAGTTCCAGTTCCGCATCAAGGGCGTCGACGAATTCGAGATGACGCACGACAACGTCATGCTCGAGTCGTGCAACACCAGCTTCCAGGTGCACTTCCAGGTCGGGCCCAAGGAATTCGCCAAGTTGTACAACGTGGCGCAGGCGATCACGGCGCCGGTGCTGGCAGCGTCGACCAACTCGCCGCTGTTGCTCGGCCGTCGGCTGTGGCGCGAGACCCGCGTGGCGCTGTTCCAGCAGTCGGTCGACGCACGCTCGGCGGCACACCAGCTGCGCGGGCGCCGGCCGCGGGTGAACTTCGGCGACGGCTGGGTGCGCGATTCGGTGCTCGAGATCTTCCGCGAGGACATTGCGCGCTTCCGCGTGGTGCTGGCCACCGACATCGACGAGGATCCGGAGGCGGTGCTCGACCGCAACGGGGTGCCGGCGCTGACGGCGCTGCGGTTGCACAACGGCACCGTCTACCGCTGGAACCGCGCTTGCTACGGCATCAGCGACGGCAAGCCGCACCTGCGCATCGAGGCCCGTGCGTTCCCCGCCGGCCCGAGCGTGCCGGACGAGATCGCCAACGGTGCGTTCTTCTTCGGCTTGATGGCGGCCGTGTCGCACGAGTTCCAGGACGTCAGCAAGGTGATGTCGTTCGACGACGCCAAGGGCAACTTCGTCGCCGCGGCGCGCCTTGGCCTGCAGGCCAACCTGACCTGGTTCCACGGCAAGGAGTACGCAGCGCAGACGCTGATCCAGGACGTGCTGCTGCCGATGGCGCGCGCGGGACTCGAAAGCGCCAAGTTGGACACTGGCGACATCGATCGTTACCTCGGCATCGTCGAGGAGCGCTGCAAGCGGGGTCGCACCGGCTCGCGCTGGGCGCTCGATTCGCTCGGCGCGATGGGTGACAAGGGCACCAAGGACCAGCGCATGGGGGCTCTGGTGCGCGCCATGCAGGCGCGGCAGGCCCAGGGTGAGCCGGTCCACCAGTGGGAACTCGCCGACACTGGTGAGTTCGAAGGCTGGAAAGAGAGCTACGTCCAGGTCGGTCAGTTCATGACCACCGACCTGTTCACCGTGCACCCCGAGGACGTGGTCGACCTCGCGGCGAGCTTGATGGACTGGCGGCACATCCGCCACGTGCCGGTCGAAGACAACGAGGGCAAGTTGGTCGGCCTGGTCTCGCACCGCACTCTGCTGCGGTTGGTCGGGCAGGGCATGCGCGGTGCCGAGCGCACGCCGGTCGCGGTCAAGGACATCATGCGCGTCGATCCGATCACGGTGACGGCGAGCACCCCGACCCTCGAGGCGATCGACTTGATGCGTCGCCACAAGGTCGGCTGCCTGCCGGTCATCGAGGAAGGGCACCGGCTGGTCGGCATCATCACCGAGCGCGACCTGATCCGCGTCGCCGCGATGCTGTTCGAGAAGCACCTGCGCGAGAACCAGGCGGAATGACCGGGGCTGCGGTGGCGGCCCTGGAGGTGCGGCGGGAACTCGGCGTCTACGACTGTGGGCAGCCCGGCCCCACGCTCCTGGTGCTCGCCGGCATCCACGGCAACGAGCCGGCTGGCGTGCACGCGGTGCGCGCCGTGCTGCGGCGTCTGCAAGAACTCGAACTGCCGCTGCGCGGCCGGCTGGTCGCGCTCGCCGGCAACCTGCCGGCGTTGGCGTCCGGCAAGCGCTTCCTGGCGCGCGACCTGAACCGCGGCTGGTCGGAGCCGGCGCTGGCGGCGCTGGCGGCCAGGGATCCGGAAGCTCCTGGCGCAGATCCCGAAGACCGCGAGCAACGGCAGTTGTTGCACCGCTTCGAACAGGTGCTGCGCACTGCCAGCGGCCCGGTCGCGTTCGTCGATCTGCACACGAGTTCGGCGGATGGGCCGCCGTTCTTGTGCCTCGCCGACACCATCGACAACCGGCGCCTGGGCCTCTCGACCGGCGTGCCGATCCTGCTCGGCATCGAGGAGACCATCGATGGCGCCTCGCTCGAGTGGTTCGCCAAGTGCGGCGTCCTGGCGATGGCCGTCGAAGGTGGGCGGCACGAGCATCCTGCCACCGTCGGCAACCATGAGGCGGTGTTGTGGCTGGTGCTGGAGCACCTGCGCATGCTGCCCTCCGGTAGTGTCGACAGCGAAGCGCAGCGGCGCCATCTGGCTGCCGCCGTGGGCGCGACCCCGCCGATCGTCGAGATCGTGCGGCGGCACGCGATCACCGAGGCGGATGCGTTCCGCATGCGGCCTGGCTTCACGAACTTCGCGCCGGTGGTGAAGGGTGCGGTGCTGGCCGAGGATCGCAACGGGCCGATCCGGGCCCCGCACGATTGCCTGGTGATGCTGCCGCTCTACCAGCGTCTCGGCGACGACGGCTTCTTCCTGGCGCGGCCGGTGCGGCGCTTCTGGCTGCACGTGGCGAGTGGCCTGCGCCGGCTCGGCCTGCCGGCGCTCGTGTCGTGGCTGCCGGGCGTGCGTCGCGATCCGGACGATCCACTGACCATCCTGGTCGACCCGCGGGTGGCGCGCTGGTTCGTGACCGAAGTGTTCCACCTGCTGGGCTTCCGCAAAGAGCGCCGTCGCGGCGCCTTGTTGGCGTTCTCGCGCCGCTGGTCGCGGCCCGAGAATGCGCGCCTGGGGCGCGGCGGATGGTGACGCCGCGGCGGATGGTGCGGTCGCGGGTGGGCCGGGTCGACCGAGATCAGCCGCGCTGCAGGCCGTAGTAGGAACGGTCGGCGACCGGCGGGCAGAGGTCGGGTGGCAGCAACAGGGTGCGCGCGGCCCAGATCTCGGTGAACACGCGGTACTTCAGCGCCGTCTGGTCCAGGTAGGCGACACCGTCGCTGCCGCCGGTGCCGACGCGGCGCCCGATCACGCGTTCGACCATGCGTGCATGGCGCTGGCGGAACGCCAGCATCGCCTGCTCGCATTCGATCAAGCCGTCGATGATCTGGCCCGGCCAGCTCAAGAGCGGCAGGGTGCGATTGCTGTCGACGAACAGGATCGCCGCGCGCAGGCGGCGTACGAAATCGCGCTGGCCCGCCGGCACGTCTTCGGCATCGAGGTGGCGGCGGGCGCCTTGCAGCTGCCCGCGGTAGCGCGCGCGCAGCCGTTCTTCGTCGGTTGGGGTCAGGGCCTGCACTGCCACCGAGTACTGCAGGGCGCGCTGGTAGAGTTGCTCGTGGCCGGCGAGGTAGCGTTCGACGAAGCGCGCCACCACCGCAGCGTCGTCTGGGGCGTTCGGCGTGCTGCCGTCGATCGGCGTGCGGTGCAGCCAGGCATCGACGGCCGCCTTCAGGGTCGGGCCGTCGGCGATGCGGCGCTGCACCCGCGCCAGCGCCGGCGACGGCTGCCCGTCATGGCCCTTCAGCGCCTCGAGGTAGCTGGCTTCGTTGCCGAGCGGGATGCGGTCGCCGTCGGGCAGCCCCAGCAGGATCTCGATCTCGCGCATCTGCGCGGACTGGAAACCGCTCGCCGGGTTCAGTTTGTCGCGGAACAGCAGGTAGTCCTGCGTGCGCATCGTCTCCATCAGCCGGAAATGCTGCGCTGCCAGTTCGAAACAGAGGGTGACGCGCTTCAGGCTCTGGACGGCTCCGGCCAAGGCGTCTTCTGGCACCGGGTTGCGCGCGAACAGGTTGCGCGCGGTCGCCAGTTCGCGCAGCACCACCTTGAACCAGAGCTCGTCGATCTGGTGCACGACGATGAAGCGCACTTCGTCGTCGGTCAGTTCGCCGTCGTGGGCGGCGATGCCGGACTGCAGGGCGAGCAGTTCTTCGACGCGGATGTAGTCCCAGTAGCTGGTGGGGCGGGAGGGCCGTTCGGACATCCCGCCACTCTAACGGGTCGGCCGCGCCGCGCAGTGGGCCTTCGGGCGCAGGCTGCTGGGCCCAACGCCGTGCCGGCAGCCGGGATCAGCGCTTGCTCAGGTTGAAGTTGACCCGCAGCAGATCCTGGCCGGGAGGCACCGTGAGCGTCTGCTCGGTCTCCTTCATGTCGAACAGCTTCTCGAAGATGTTGTTCTCGCCGGTCTGGCGGCTGGCGTGGATCTTGTAGGTGCCGGGCGGCACGCGCTTCAGCAGCCGGTAGCGCCCGTCGTTGTCGCTGACCACGCTGGCGCTGAACGTGGGTTTCGGCGGCTGGCTCGGATTGGCCGTCGGCGGCGTTTCGGGCTGCGGCACCGTGATGGTGACCTTGACCTGCCCAGCCGCCAGGCCGTCCATGGTGGTGAATCCCTCGACGATCGCGCCGCGCGAGAGCACCACGGTGCCCACGTCGACTTCCTGCCCTTCGTTCTCCAGGCGGATGTCGAGTGCCGTGCCTTCGCAGAAATCTGGGTGGCTGACGCGGATCATGTATTCCGCGAACGCCAGTTTGCCGAGGCGGAAGCGGCCCCGCGCGTCGGTCTTCGTCTGCGCCTTGCTGTGCTTCTCGGGGATGAAGCTCTTGAAGATGTCGAAGAAGCCGCCGTCCCCGGAGAACGCGTTGTTCATGTCCGTGGAGACGGTGGCGCCTGCCACCGGCTGGCCGTGGTCGTCGACCACCATGCCGGTGACCGCTGCGCCGAGGGTCAGCACTGCCTGTACTTCCGGCGCCCCCTCCCCTTCGACCACGCGGAACGCCGCGGACAGCGACTTGGCGTGGTTCTGGTCCTGGATCTGGAACACGAACTCACCGGTCGGCAGGCCGCGGATCGCCGCAAACTCGCCGCCGAACTCGGCCGGATAGTCGGCCGGGGTCACGCGCCGGTCCGCGAACTCGGGCACGTTGCCGATGCCGAGGGGATTGTTCGGGAAGTGCCGCTTCAGGCTCAGGCTGTAGACCTTGACCGGTTGGCCGTTCGCGCCCACCACGCGCAGCTTGGCGAACGCCTTCTGCGTCACCACGACCTTCACGTCGACCTCTCCGGTCATCACCGGCGGGGTGCGGGTTTCGTTGAAGTGCGTCGAATTGGTCACCAGCTGGTAGGGCCCCTCACGCAGGGCTTCGAAGGCGAACACTCCGTCGGGCCCCGACACCACTTCGGCCGTCTGCGGGGTCTTGGCCGACATGCCGGCGGCGGTGATGCGCACGTTGCCGGCCGGTTTGCCGCTCTGGTCGACGACCACGCCGGCGATCGGCTGACCACGGGCGATCTCGATCACGAAGTCGTTGCCTTCGGCCTTGAGCGGCTGGTTCTGCAGGCTCGTGGTGGCATAGCCGCGGGCCTCGACGGTCAGGTTGACGATGCCCTGGGTGGGGGCGTTGGTGATGCGGAAGGAGCCATCGCTCCCGGCCGTGGCCATGAGGCCGCGTTCGCGTCCTGGCGTGGGCACCAGGGTGTAGGCTTGGTTGGCCGACACCAGGAAAACCGCCGCATCGGGCACGGGTGCTTTGGACAGATCGTCGACCACGCGGCCGCTGACGAGGTTGCCGACGTCGAGGGTCAGGTCGCCGGTGTCGTACCAGTCGTCTTCGCTGATCTTGAGCTGCTGCTGGGTCTTCTCCGGGTAGGTCTCGCTGACCACCCGCAAGTCGTAGAGCTTGTCGGCGACGCGGGCGCCCAAGGCGAACGTGCCGTCTTCGGCGGTCTCCCCGGAAGCCACCGGCGGCGGCACCTGGCCACTCTTGGCGGCGAGGTAGACACCGAGTGGGTTGTTCATGGAGTTCTCCATGAGGTAGATCGGCACGCCCGCGGCGGGTTGCCCCGTCGGCAGCAGGATGCGCCCCTTCACACCCTGCGGAGCGTCGGAGTTGGTGTTGTTGCGGCTCGGCTTGGCGGCAACGCGCTCGGGTTCCGCGGTCGGCGGGGCCACCACGGGGGCCGGTTCGGTCACCGGACCTGAGTCGGCTGGAGGTACCACCGGGGCGGGCACGACCGGCTTGGGCGTGGGCGCGACGTCGGGGCTGGAACCCTGCAGGAAATAGAATGCGCTGGCCGCTGCAGCGATCAGCAGCAGGGCCGGAACGGCGAGCTTCGTGACGTTGGACACGGCAGTGTTTCGGTGGACCGCTCAGCGGTCGGTTGGAATGTCGATATCGACCGCAGCGGAGCGTTGCAGAGGGGCGATGGTGAAGATCGTCGCGGAGCGTTGCAACTGCCGCAGCATCTCGAACACCTGCGCCTCCGGGTTGGCTTGGTGCACCGCGGCTGCCTGCAGCTCGTAGCTGCCCGGGGGCAGCCGCCGCGGCAACCGGAAGGCCCCGGTGGCATCGGTCACGGTCTCGAGGCGCTGCGGCCGAACGGCTGCCGCCGGGCCTTCGACGCGCGACGTGGCGAGGACTTGCAGCTGGGATGCAACTTTTCCGCCCAGGGTGGCTCGACCTGAGACTTCGGCGCCGATCGGCAGTCGAATCGGGGGCAGGCTGTACTCGGGTTCGGCGTCGAGGCGCAACCCGGTGAGCACTTCCTGGCAGGCTTCCGGGTGGTCGATGCGCAGCTGGTAGATGCCACGCGCGAGGCTTGGCAGGGCGAACCAGCCCGCGGCGTCTGCGGTGGCCTTGGCCTTGGTGCGCCGATCGGGCACGGCCTGGGCCAGCATGCGCCAGACCGGATTGTCCGGGGCCGCGCCATCTGGCTCGGCCTGCACGATGGCTCCCGGCAGGGGCGCGCCGAGTTCGTCGAGAACCTGGCCGCGCACGGTGGTACCACGGTCCAAGACCACCTCCAGGGCCAGGTCGGGAGTCGTCGGCTGGATGTCGAACGGGGCCGACAGCGTCTTGGCGAAGCCCGGGGCCTCGATTTCGAGCACGAACCGTCCCGGCGGCACGCCCTGCACCGTGGCCACGGCGTCGAGGGGGGCCAGCCGCACGCGCTGTTCCGGCAGCTCCGCGACCAGCCCGACCTGGCCCTGCAGTGGGTCGCTGTCGTGGGGGAACCAGCGCCGCACGCCGAGTTCGTAGCGCAGCACTGGCTCGCCCGTGGGGGTGACCACCCGCACGGCGAGAGTAGCGCGGGGGCGCAGTTCGCAGCGCAAGTCGTCGCGGCCGGCCGGCACTTCGGCCAGTTCGAGGTCCTGGTAGCCGCGGGCCAGCACTTTGAGGCGATAGCCGATCGCCCAGAGACCGACCAAGTCGAAGCTGCCGTCGCGTCGGCTGCGGGCCGTGATCGGGGGAGCGCTGGGGCCGATCGGCCACGCTTCCAGGCGGGCGTCCTGGATCGCTCGTCCCTCGGCATCCACCACCGTGCCGCGCAGCAGCAAGCCCGGTGGCAACGCGAAGTCGACCACCACCGGCGCATCGCCGCGCAGGTCCAGGTCGGCGCGGAGCACGCGGGCGAAGCCCGGGGCGACCGCCGCCAGCTGGCAGCGGCCATGGCGGGGCACATGGCGCAGTTCGTAGTTGCCGGAGGCATCGACCGGCGCCGTCAGGCCTCGCTCGCGACCCGGCAAGCCTTGGCTGGCCACGTCTTCGAACACCGTGCCGGTGCTCAGCGTCACCGTGGCACCCGGCACCGGGGTGGTGCTGCCGCGGATCGTGACCCGGCCGCGGATCGTGGTGCCCGGCTCCAGGATCAGTTCGCCGACGTCGTGCCAGGTGTCCGGCAGGATGCGCAGATCGCCGAGCTGCACGTCGGCATGGGCGTTGGACAGGCAGCGCAGCTCGAACAGCCGGTCGGTTGGCACTGGCAGGCCGATGGCGAACGACCCGTCCGCGGCGCTCTTGGTCGCCGCCACCGGTCCGGTGCCCACCCCGCGTTGCAGCATCGCCGGGATCGCCAGGGGGTCGTTGCGCACACTCTCCAGGAGGAACACTTCGACGCCGGGGAGCGGGCGGTGCAGCCAATCGACCACCGTGCCGCGCAGCCCCTGTGCGCTGGCGGTCGTGGGCGCCGCTCCCTGGCCTGCAAGTTCCCGCTGGTCCTGGGGTTCGGGCTCCTGGGCCCCGGTGGGCGGGGCGGGCTGGACGGCGGGTTCCGCCGCCGGGGGGGCCTCGGGGGTGGCTCCCGCTGGCCGGTCGGTGGGCGTGGCCTCGCCCGAACCGAGCCAGATGGCGGCGGCCAGGAGGAGCAGGAGCCCCGACAGCAGCGTGAACGCGGTCCGTGCGGACATGACGACGAACGACCCAAGCGGCACGGCAGCGCCGGGATCCGCGTTGGACTCGACCCGGCCAGTCTACGCGCTCGGCCGAGCCGTGCCTACGACGTCCGGCCGCCCGCCTGGCCTCCCGGAACACCGGAGGTCCCTAGCGCCGCAGGCGGATCCTCGACCCTTCGGCCCAGGGGCAGGACTCGGTATGGTCCGCAGCCGTGGCCCCCGCTTTCGATCCGCGCCCACGCACCCGCTGCCGGTTCTGCGCCGCCCGCGTCCGGGTGCTTCGGGTGACTTGATGCCTTGGCGATTCGGGTGGCTCGGGTGGTGCGCCGTAGGACTCGCCGGCCTCGCCGCGGTCCTGGGGTTGGCCACGGGGCTGGTGCTCGAGCCCGGGCCAGTCGATCGGCTGCGCGACGATGCCTATTACGAGTTCGCTTTCGCCGCGAACGTCGCGGCGGGCCTCGGCCCCACGGTCAGCGATGGCGTCACCACCAGTGGTGTGCAGTGGCTGTGGAGCCTGCTGCTGGTGCCGTTGGCGTGGGCCTGCGGTCCGGCACTCCTGCCGACGCTCGCGCCGTGGCTCGGTTGCGCTTGCCATGTGGCCGCCGGTTGGTTGTGGTGGCGCAGCACCACCGACCGCCGTCTCGGTGCCTGCCTCGCGCTGCTCTGGCTCGGCAATCCCCTGTTGGTGCGCGAATGCCAGAACGGCCAGGAAACTGCCCTTGCGAGTCTGTGCCTGACCTGGCTGTGGCGGGAACGAGCGGCGCGCGAAGGGCGGTTCCTGCTCGCCGCCGCGCTCTGCGTCGCGGCCCGCGCCGACCTGTTCGGTGCCGTGTTGTGCCTGTCGGGGGCGCGCCACTGGCAGGCCCTGGTGCGCGGGCTCGTCACGCCCGCCCTGGTGCTCTCGGCCTGGGCGGTGGCGAACTGCGCGTGCGGCGGCGGCTTGCTGCCCGATTCGGCTGCGCCGATGCCGTGGCTCTGGCACACCAACTTCGCCGCGACGGCGCCCGACTGGCGCGCCGAACTGCGGCAGTGGTGGTGGTTCTTCCGGCCCGCGCTGGCCGGCGGCCCGTTCGCCCTGGCTTCCCTCGGCGGTTTCGCCGTGGCGGGGTTCGCGCTGGTGCGGCCCTGGTGGCCGCGGGGCTTGCGCGCGCTGCCCGCGTTCGCGGTCGGTTGTGCGCACTGGTTGGGGGCGCGGGACCTGGGCGTGCCCGGCACCGCGGCCCTGCTGTTGGCGCTCTGGCCGGCGCGGCGTCGCACGCGTTTGGATCGGCCGCTGCTGTGGTTCGTGCTCGGCACCAGCGCCTTGGTCTTGCTGCACTGGGCACTGCGTTGGTATCCGCGCGACTACTATGCCGCTGCGTTGGTGCCGGCGGCGATGGCCGCAGTGGCTTCGTTCGGGCGCGCGCGCTGGCTGCTGGTGGTGGTGGCGGCGGCCCAGTTGCTGAGTCTGGCCTGGCTCGTGCCCGAGCCGCTCGCCGGGCAGCGTGCCTTGCAGCTCGCAGGCGAACGGCTCGCCGCGTTCGTGCCGGCCGGGGATCGCGTCGGCAGCTTCAACTCCGGCCTGCTCACCATGCACGCTGCCGTGCTGCGCCGCGGCACCGCCGAGCAGCGTGGGGTGGTGAACCTCGACGGAGTGGTCGATGCCCGCAGTTTCGCCGCGCTGCGCCGCGGGCAGCTCGACGTGTGGCTCGACGCCGAGGGCATTCGGTTCCTGCTCGACGCGCCGCGGCAGTTCGCCGCGGACCCGCGCTTGGCGCACGCCAACGGCCAGCATTTCGGCGCTGGTTTCCAGGCCGAGCGCGATCTGGTCGAGTGCGCGCGCTTCGTGGTGTTCGGCGACGATCTGGCGACGGGTCCGTTCCCTGATTGTCGGCTCTACTGGCGGCGCGGCCGCGGGGTGCCGCCGGGCCCGGCGCTGGGCGCGCAGGATCTCGGGCCCGCGCCCCGCGGGCGCCGGGCGCTGCTGTGGCCGGCCCGGGCGGGGGCGACGCTCCTGGTCGAACGGGCCGCGGGAGTGTTGGAGCCGCTGCTGGCCGTCGACGCGGACACGGCGGTGGTGCTCGAACTCCAGGAGACGGCCCTTGGCACGGGCCGGTTGTTCGAGCTCGGCCAGGCCGAGCCGGTGTTGGTGCTGCCGCGGTTGTGAGCCGAGCGTGGCTGCGCTCTGATGCACGCCCCCTCGCGCTCCGACCCATGACCACCAACCGCATCACTCTCAGCGAACAGTTCTTCCGCGACCAGGCCAGCGCCAGTGCCAGTGGTGGCCTGTCCACCGTGCTCAATCGGTTCTCCCTGATCGCGCGCATGCTCGCCAGCGAGATCATGCGCGCCGGCTTCGTCGGCAAGCTCGGCTACACGGGTTCCACCAACGTGCAGGACGAGCACGTGCGCGCGCTCGACGTGATCAGCAACGAGACGGTGATCCAGGTGTTCGAGAACGTGCCGATGGTCGCCGGCATCGCCAGCGAGGAGATGGACGACATGCACCTGCTGCCCGGCGGCGAAGGCGGCAAGTACATCGTCACCGTCGATCCGCTCGACGGTTCGGGCAACGTGGACGTCGCCGGGCAGATGGGCACGATCTTCGGCGTCTACCGGCGCAAGACCTCCGGCGGAGCCCTGCAGCCGGAGGACTTCCTGCAGCCGGCGCGCGATCTGGTCGCGGCCGGCTACGTGCTCTACGGGCCCTGCACGATGCTGGTCTACACGGCGGGCGGCCCGGTGAACGGCTTCACGCTCGACCGTTCGATCGGCACGTTCTTCCTCACGCACCCGAACCTGCGCATCCCGGAAGGCGAAGGCAATTATTCGGTGAACGAGGCCAACGAATCCAAGTGGCCCGAAGCGACCCGGGCGATGGTGCGCGCGTTCCGGCAGCAGGAGACGCAGTGCGGCAAACGTTCGGCGCGGTATGCCGGCGCGCTGGTCGGCGACTTCCACCGCACCCTGCTCAAGGGCGGCATCTACATGTATCCAGGGGAGGCGAAGAAGCCCGAAGGCAAGCTGCGGTTGCTCTACGAGAACGGCCCGTTGGCGTTCGTGTGCGAGAAGGCCGGCGGAGCGGCGTCGAACGGGAAACAGCGCATCCTCGATCTGGTGCCGACCAAGCTGCACGAGCGCACGCCGCTGTATCTGGGCAGTCGCGGGGATGTGGAGGAGGCGGTGCGGCGGTTGGGCTGAGGCGTCGCTGCGGGCCGCCTGTGGGCCGGGTGGGCGAGGGGCCGGAAATCCCTCGCCGGCCGAGGCCGGCCCGGGCAGGATCCAAGGCATGCAGGCCAAGGATCTGATGTCCAAGCAGCCCCGCGCCGTGCGCAACACCGAGCGCCTCGACGCAGCGGCCCGGGTGATGTGGGAGAACGACTGCGGCTTCTGTCCGGTGGTGGATGCCGAAGGTGTGGTGGTCGGTGTGCTGACCGACCGCGACCTGTGCATGGCCGTCTACACCCAGGGGCGGCCGCTGGCGGAGCTGCCGGCGGTGGCGGCGATGGCGCGCCACGTGCGGGCGTGCCGCGCCGAGGACCCGCTGGCCGCGGTGCTGCAGGCCATGGAGCAGATCCAGGTCCATCGCCTGCCCGTGGTCGACGCACGGGGCCACCTGGTGGGCGTGATCGGCACCAACGACTTGCTGCGCGCGGCGGTTGCCTGGCCGCTGGCCGTCGATCCGGGGGCGGTGCTGCGGGCCATGGCGGCGATCGGTGCGCCGCGCCGCGGCGCGGCGCTGGCTGCGGCCCCTGCGGTGGCGGCGCCGGCCGAAGCTGTGGCGGCGGCGGCAGTACCTGCTGCGGTCCCCGGAGTCGGGGCGGCGGTGGCTGCGCCGAGGGCCGAGGCCGGCGCGCCGAGTACTGCGAGCGCTGCTGGTGCTACGAGCAAAGTGAGCGCGCCGCGGCCCACGAGCACCACGAGCACCACGAGCATCCCGAGCGCGCCGAAGCGGGCCGCCAAGCCCGCCGCCAAGCCCAAACCACGCGCCAAGGGCAGAGGCTGATCGCCGAAGGCGATGGGCTCCGGAGCCTTCACCCTGGCCAGTGAGCCACCGCCGTCCGGCGTCCAAGTGCCGGACGGGGGGGAGTGGCGGCATCTGCGCGGTCGCGTCACGCTGGCCGAAGGGGCGCGGCTGTGGGCCGAGCTGCGCCTCGAACTGCGCCGCCATCCGCGCCTGCACCTGGAGCTCGCCGGGGTCGATCGCATGGACGGTGGTGCCGCGGCGTTGTTGCAGGCTCTGCGCGCCCAGCAGGCGGCCAGTGGTGGTTGCCTCGAGTTCCACGGTGCGCCCGCCGACGTCGCAGCGCTGCTCGAACGCTACGCCTGCGATGGCGTGGACCACTGCACCCGAACGGCGCCGCGCGAGCCCGGGCTCTTGACCGACGTCGGCAACTTCGCAGCGCAGGCGGTGGCGAACACGCGCAGCATTCTCGGCTTCCTGGGCGATTTGGTGCACGGCTTGTGGCGGGCGGCGTTGGCGCCGCGCACCGTGCACTTCGGCGATTTCGGCCGGTTGCTCGAACGCGCCGGCGCCGATGGTGTGCCGATCATCGCCCTGATCCTGTTCCTGGTCGGCGCGGTGCTCGGCCTGCAGGGCGCGATGCAGCTGCACCGGTTCGGCGGCGACGCGTTCCTGGCCAGCTTGGTGGGGCTGTCGGTGGTGCGCGAGTTCGGGCCGCTGCTCACGGCGATCCTGATCACCGGCCGCTCGGGGGCCGGCTACGCGGCCGAGCTGGGCACCATGGCGGTGAACGAGGAGATCGACGCGCTGCGCACGCTCGGCCAGGATCCGCAGCGCTTCCTGGTGTTCCCGCGCGTGCTGGCGCTGGTGGCGGTGGTGCCGCTGTTGACCTTGCTGGCCGACCTGGCGGGCATCGTGGGGGGCTGGCTGGTGGCGTTGTGGTATCTGGAGCAGCCGAGTGTGGTCTACGTGCAGACGCTGAAGGCCGCGGTGCGGGTCGGCGACGTGGGCACGGGGCTGCTGAAGAGCGTCGCGTTCGCCGCGGCGATCGGGCTGGTGGCGTGCCAGCGCGGCTTGGCCACCCGCGGCGGTGCCGAGGGCGTGGGCAATGCCACGACTTCGGCGGTGGTGACCTCGTTGTTCACCCTGGTGGTGATCGACGCGGTGTTGACCAACGTGTTCTCGCTGCTGGGGTGGTGAATGGCCAGGGTCCTGCAAGTGCGTGACGTGGCGGTTGGATACGGCGCCGAGCCGTTGCTCGAAGAGCTGTCGTTCGACGTGCAGCGCGGCGAAGTGTTCGCGATCCTCGGTGGTTCCGGTTCGGGCAAGTCGACCTTGCTGCGCACCTTGATCGGCTTGCAGGAGCCGTTGCACGGCCGGGTGCACTTCACCGGCATCGGTCCGCCGGCGAAGGCGATGGAGCCGCCGCGCTTCGGGGTGCTGTTCCAGTCGTCGGCGCTGTTCGGCTCGTCGACGCTGCTGCAGAACGTGCTGCTGCCGCTGCAGAAGTGGACCGACCTGCCGCCCGACGCCGCCGCTGCGGTGGCGATGGCGCGCTTGCGGCTGGTGGGCCTCGACCGCTACGCGCACCACCTGCCTGCCGAGGTGTCCGGCGGCATGAAGAAGCGCGCCGGGATCGCCCGGGCGCTGGCCCTCGATCCGCCGCTGCTGTTCCTCGACGAACCGTCGGCCGGCCTCGACCCGATCACGGCTGCCGAGCTCGACGAACTGATCGTGGCGCTGGCGCAGAAACTCGGTGTTACCATCGTGCTGGTGACGCACGAACTGCCGAGCCTCATGCGGGTCGCCGACCAGTGCATCCTGCTCGACCGCAGCGCCCGGGGCATCGTGGCCCGTGGCGCGCCCCACGACCTCGCCGAGCGCAGCGTCGACCTGCGCGTGCAGGCGTTCTTCCGCCGCCAGACGCTGGCCGCCGTGCAGCGGAGGATGCCATGAGCGCGCCAGCCAACCGCTGGAAGTTGGGCTTGTTCGTGATCGCCGGGTGTGCGGTGGGCCTCGGCGCCCTGAGCTGGCTCGGCGCTACGGGTCTGCAGCGGCCGAAGCGCCAGGTCTGGGCCTACTTCGACGAAGCGCTGACCGGGCTCGAAGACGGTTCGCCGGTGCGCTTCCGCGGGGTGCGCATCGGCGCCGTCGAGGCGATTCGCGTCGGTCGCGACCAGAAGCACTTGGCCGTGCAGATGGGCTTGTTCGCCGAGTACCTGCCCGAGTTGGGCCTGGTGCTCGACCAGCCGACCGGCAGCGAACCACTGCAGACCGATCTGCGCGCCCAGGTGGTCATGTCGTGGGTGACCGGCACCGCCTTCGTGCAGGTGGACTTCTTCCGCGACCCGGCCACCGGGCCGCAGAAGCTGCCGTTCGCCTGTGCGCCGAACACTTTGCGCACCGTGCCCAGCACCGCGAAGAGTTTCGAGGACGCCGGGCGGGAAGTGCTGCGCGATCTGCCGGCTTTGGTCGGCGAAGTGCGCGAACTGGTGCAGCTGCTGCACCGCGACGTCACGGCAGCTGCGCTCCCGGCGCTGGCCGAGCGGCTGCAGAGCACCCTGACGGCGGCCGAGCAGCAGCTCGGCGAGCTGCGCAGGCGCGACACCGTGGCCAGCGTCACCGACGCGTTCGCCGAAGTGGGAGCCGCCGCGCGCTCGCTGCGCGCCGACCAGGGGGCGCTCGGTGCGGCGGTGGCCGAGCTGCAAGGACTTGCCGCGGACCTGCGCGGTGAACTGCGGCGCGCCGACCTGGCGGCCACGTTCGCCACGGGGCGCGCTGCAGTCGGCGAAGTGCAGGACGTCGCGCGGGGCGCGGCTGCCGAACTCGCCACGCTGCGGGCCGCGGTGGCCGCGGTGGGGCGCCTCGCCGCCCTGCTCGAACAGGATCCTGCGGCGCTGTTGCGCGGCCGTGCGGCACCGGCGCGTTCGCCGCTCACCGAGAATCCGCGATGAACCGATCGCCGTCTGCGTGTCGTTCTTGGCTCCTGCGCCACGCCGGCGGGCTGGCGCTCGGCGTGTCGTGTGCCGGCCTCGCCGGGTGCCTCGCCACCAATCCGCCGGCGCCAGCGCCGCGGTGGTTCGATCCGCGGCCGGCGGCGGCGGCGCTGTCGCCGGCCTGCCGGGTGGCGTTCCGCGTCACCGCGGCGCCGCACCTCGGCCGTGAGTTCGCGGTGCGCACCGGCGAGCGGGAGCTGGCGTTCGACGGGCTGCATCAGTGGCTCGACACCCCGCGTGACGTGGTCGAGCAGGCGGTGGCGCGTGCGTTCGGGCCGCCCGAGCCGGGGGCGCCGAGCGTGGAGCTGCACGTGGTGGCGTTCGAGATCGATCGCACGGCCACGCCGCGCGCACGGGTGCGCCTGCTGTGGCGCAAGGCCGGTGAGTCGGTGCAGGAGCTGCGTGCCGAAGCGGCGGCGGCGAGCCTGCAGCCTGGCGACTGCGCGGCAGCGATGGCGTTGGCCCTGGCGCAGTTGCTCGGCGAGCTGGCGAAGAAGGTGTGAGGCCGCCGCCTCAGCGCTGGCAGCCGCTGCACCAGTAGGTGCTGCGGTTGCCGTGGATCGCGCGGCGGATCGGTGCGGCGCAGCGCCGGCACGGCGCGCCGGCGCGTTCGTACACGGCGAGTTCGCGGGCGAAGAAGCCGGCGTCTTCGGCCACCCCGACATAGTCGCGGAACGAAGTGCCGCCGGCCGCGATCGCCGCCTGCAACACGGCGCGGATGGCGTTCGCCAGGGCTGCGCATTCGGCCTTGGTCAGGCTGCCGGCGGCGCGGCCGGGGCGCACGCCGGCCCGCCAACAAGCTTCGCTCGCGTAGATGTTGCCGACGCCGACCAGCACCTGGCTGTCCATCAGCAGCTGCTTGGTCGCGACCCTGCGGCCGCGGGTGGCTCGGTGCAGGAAAGCGCCGTCGAAGTCCGCCGCCAGCGGCTCTGGGCCGAGCTTGGCCAGCAGCGGGTGGGTGGCCAACCGAGCCCCTGCCGCGACGTCGAGGGCACCGAAGCGCCGCGGGTCGACGAAGCGCACCAGCCGGTCGCCGAAGTCGAAGCGCCAGTGTTCGTGGTTGCGATACTCCGGCCGCGGACCCGGCTCCGCGCACGGTTCGACCAGGAACCGCCCGGTCATGCCGAGGTGCACCAGGGCCACGGGCTGGCCGCTGCCGTCGAAATGCAACAACAGATACTTCGAACGGCGCGCGACTGCCGTGCAGCGGCGACCGACCAGCCCTTGCACGGCGGCGACCGGGATCGGCCACCGGAGGTCCGGCCGCTGCAGGTGCACGTGCAGCAGGCGGCGGCCCACCAAGTGCGGTTCGGCGCCGGCGCGCACGGTCTCGACTTCGGGCAGTTCGGGCACGGGCGGCAGGATCGCGGGGAAGGTGCTGCCTTGCAACCGCGGCGTCGCTAGCATCGCCCCGCCTCCACCACCGCCATGGCATCCGTTCCGACCCCGAAGGGCCTGCACCACGTGGGCATCGCCGTCCGTTCGCTCGCCGAGGCTCTGCCGCACTGGACCGAGGGCTTTGGCCTGGTGCTGCAGAGCATCGAAGCAGTGCCCACCGAGAAGGTGAAGGTGGCCGTGCTGCGCGCCGGCCCGCTGCGCATCGAACTGCTCGAGCCGACCTCCAGCGACTCGCCGATCGCCAAGTTCCTGGACAAACGTGGTCCCGGTGTGCACCACCTCGCGTTCGAGGTCGCGGACTGCCAGGCGCAGATCACTGCGCTGCAAGGCGCGGCCGCGCCGTTGCTCGACCAGGCGCCGCGGCCAGGCGCGCACGACTGCAAGGTTGCGTTCGTGCACCCCAAACATCTGGGCTCGGTGCTCGCCGAGCTCGTCGAGGATCCTCACCATGAATGACGCCACCAAGAAGCTGCAGGAGCTGCGCGAGAAGTCGCTGCTCGGCGGCGGCCAGGACCGCATCGATGCCCAGCACCAGAAGGGCAAGTTGACCGCGCGCGAACGCATCGACCTGCTGGTCGATGCCGGCACGTTCGTCGAGATCGACCGGTTCGTCACGCATCGCTGCCGAGACTTCGGCATGGATGCCGAGAAGAACCAGATCCTCGGCGACGGCGTGGTCACCGGCAGCGCCCGCATCGACGGGCGTCCGGTCTACCTGTACTCGCAGGACTTCACCGTGTTCGGCGGCAGTCTGTCGGAGACCCATGCCGCCAAGATCTGCAAGATCATGGATCTCGCGGTGAAGATGGGGGTGCCGGTGATCGGCCTCAACGACTCGGGCGGTGCGCGCATCCAGGAGGGTGTGGTGTCCCTCGGTGGTTACGCCGACATCTTCCTGCGCAACACGCTGGCCAGTGGCGTGGTGCCGCAGATCAGCGCGATCATGGGGCCGTGTGCCGGTGGCGCGGTCTACAGCCCGGCGATCACGGACTTCATCCTGATGGTCGAGGGCACCAGCTTCATGCACATCACCGGGCCCGACGTGGTGAAGACGGTGACCCACGAAGACACCACCAGCGAAGAACTCGGTGGGGCACGTGTGCACAGCGAGGTGTCGGGTGTGGCGCATTTCACCGCCCCCGACGACGCCACCTGCCTGCTGCAGGTGCGCGAGCTGCTCTCCTACCTGCCGCTCAACAACGGCGACGATCCGCCGTTCCGCCCGACGGACGACGATCCCAACCGCATGGACGAAGCGCTCGACTCGATCGTGCCGCCGTCGAGCGACCAGCCGTACGACATGCGCCAGGTGGTCAAGAAGGTGGTCGACGGCGGCCGCTTCTTCGAAGTGCACGCGCGCTATGCGAAGAACATCGTGGTCGGCTTCGCGCGCCTCGGTGGCCGTGTGGTCGGCATCGTCGGCAACCAGCCGAACCACTTGGCCGGCGTGCTCGACATCAAGGCCAGCCTGAAGGGCGCGCGCTTCATCCGCTTCTGCGACGCCTTCAACATCCCGCTGGTCACGTTCGAGGACGTGCCGGGCTTCCTGCCGGGCAAGGACCAGGAGTGGGGCGGCATCATCATCCACGGCGCCAAGTTGCTGTATGCGTACTGCGAGGCGACCGTGCCGAAGATCACGGTGATCACGCGCAAGGCGTACGGCGGTGCCTACGACGTGATGAACAGCAAGCACATCCGCGCCGACCTGAATCTGGCGTGGCCGACCGCGGAGATCGCGGTGATGGGCGCCGAAGGCGCCGCGAAGATCGTGTTCCGCCGCGAGATCCAAACCGCCGCGGACCCGAAAGCCGAGGAGAAGCGGCTGGTGGCCGACTACAAGGCGAAGTTCGCCAACCCCTACCAGGCGGCTGCCCGCGGCTACATCGACGACGTGATCGAGCCGCGCCGCACCCGACCGATGCTGATCCAGGCGCTCGACCTGCTGTCGAGCAAGCGCGACAGCAACCCGCCGCGCAAGCACGGCAACATTCCGCTGTAGCGCGGTTCGGCGGCGGCTCGGTTCCGCGGCGGCTGTCCATCCCGGCGCGGGCCACGATCCGCTGTGGGCCCCTCCCTCCCTCGGCCAGCACCGCGTCCGCTCGGCGGCTGCGGCTGGCCCCTCAGCTCACAGCTTCCCGCCGCTCACAGCTTCTCGACCCAGGCGCGCAGGTCTTTGTCGAGCTGCTCGAAGTCGACCTGGGCAAACGCCTTGTCGACCGCCTCCGACAGGATCTGTTCGACCTTCTCCTGGTCGGCGAAGTCGATGGTGCGAATGCCGGGAATGCCCGGGATGCCACCGCCGCCATCGGGACCACCTTCCTTGTCCTTGTTCTTGGCGCGGAAGGCCTGGACGTTGTCGGCCAGGTAGGTGAAGTAAGTGTCGAGTGCCTGCTTCTGCGACTTGTTGGTCGACACGTTGCGCAGGTAGTAGATCAGCGCCCAGCCTTGGGAGTACTTGAGGCCGGCGTTGGAGTAGTACTCGCGCTGCGGCATGCGCACGAGCGTGCGGCAGGGAATCAGGTCGCGTTTGCCGCGCAGGTGGTCCTTCAAGTACTCGACACGCCAGTCGAACGTGTTGAACTTGATGCTGCCGCCGGCAACCGTCATGCCGGCGTAGTAGTCACCGTGTCCTTCGTTGAACCACGAGTGCGGCGACACGTCCCCGACCGAGTAGTGGATGTACTGGTGGAACGCTTCGTGGAACATCACCGAGCGGCAGTAGGCGAGACTGTTCTTCTTGGTGACGTCTTCGAACGACGTGAACAGGACCAGCTCGCCGGTTGCCGGGCTGAAGTAGCCGGCGGATCCCTGCGGGCCGCCGAACTGGTGGTACTCCGACTGCGTGTCGAGCACGCGCACCGGCGACAGCGGCAACTCGGTGTTGCGGGGCGGGAAGTTCTTGGTGTAGACCTTCTCGCGCACGGTCTCGAGCTCTTTGGCGAGGCTCTCGACGAACTGCCGCTGCTTGCTGTTGCTCAGGATCACGTAGTACTTCGTGTCGATCGAGTACCAGCCCGGATTGCCGGCAATGCTGGCCTTGAGCGCTTTGCGCTTCTCCTCGCCCTTCAGCTTGGTCGGGTCCTTGCTGGCCGCCGCTGCGACGTCGGGGTCGATGTTTTCGGTGACTTCGAACGTGGCGATGCTCTTCAGGAAGATCTCGCGCCAGTTGCGCTTGTAGTGCTCCTCGAAGGACTCGTAGGTCACGGCCCACTCGACGCCATACTGGCGGAAGTAGCCGATGGTGATGGCGCTGGAGCCGGAGCCGAACTCGATCAGCTCACCTTGCATCTTGGCGCCCTTGAGGGGTTCGCGGGTCCAGCGCTTGTCGGCCCCTTCCCACTGGCCATCGATCCAGTCTTCGACCGACTTGGGGCTCTTGATCTTCTCCAGACGTTCACCGAACTTGCCGAGGTCGGCCTTGGGCGGTGCCGAGGCATCGGCCGGAGCGCCGGAGGGCGTTTCGACCTTGGGCTGGATGCGGACCACCTTGAGCTCGCACAAGCTCCCGGCGGACCATTCCTCCATGAGGCCGCGCCGCCTGAGATCGTCGACGTTCATCTTCCAGCGGCCGACCGCCAGCCGATCTTCGGCGTCGAGCGCCATGGAGTTCCAGCCCTTGATGGTCCGGATCTGGTAGCCCCAGGTCTTGATCTTCTGCACGGCGTCGAGCTCGGGCGCCTTTTGTGCCAGCGACGGCGCAGTGAGGCAGGCGAAGGCGAACAGGGCCGACGTCATGCGTCGGTTGGCAAGGAAACTCAGGACCATGGCAATCTCGTGTGGGGCACCCTACGGGACGAAACGGCGAGCGTAACCGGAACCTCGCGCGGCAGCGGCTAGTGGACGCTGCCAACGGCACATTGTTCCGAGAGGGTCACCAAGAGACATTTTCGATACAAATGGCGACCTCGCATCGAGTGCCAGATGCACCACTCTGCCAAGTTCTTGGCAAGACCAAGTGAGGGCGGCCGATCTACCGCGCGGCTTGCCCGAACCGCGCCGGGGTCGCTTCCGCCGTCCGCCCGGCGGACACGGCCAGCCGGCTTCCGGCCGGCTGGGCCGAACCGGCGGTGCGGGGACTCGCGGCCACCTTCGCCACCATGCGCGCCGCGCGTGCGGTGATCGCGTCGAAGCGGCGCAGGCGCAGGTCGTCGGCATCGAACAGCGAGGCCACGAAGCCGACGCCGAATGCGCCCGCTGCCAGCCACTGCTCGACGTTCTCCTCGGTCACCCCGCTGGTCGGGAAGATGCGCAAGAACGGCAAGGGCCCGCGCACGGCCTTCACGAAGTCGGGGCCGTTGGCCGGGCCCGGGAACAGCTTCACCAGGTCGGCGCCGGCCCGGTGCGCTTGCATCATCTCGGTCGGGGTCAGGGTGCCCGGCACCGACACCAGATCGTGCTGCCGGCAGAAGGTGATGACCTGTGGATCGGTGACCGGCGACACCAGGAACTTGGCGCCGGCGGCCATCGCCGCCTTGGCGTCGTCGACGGTCAGCACGGTGCCTGCGCCGACCAGCAAGCCGTGGCGCTCGCTCAGTGCCTGGATGTGTTCCAGGCAATCCGGCGTGGTCATCGTCACCTCGACGATGCGGAAGCCGCCGGCGATCGCGGCTTCGAGGGCGGGGCGCACGACTTCGCGGTCGTCGGTGCGCAGGATCGCAGAACAACGGTGCTGGGCGAAGGCGGCCAACACGGCAGTGCGGATCGGAGCCATGGGGAGAACCTCCGGGCGGCGTGGACGCCTCGGCATGGGCGATGCGCCCGACCGAGACGGTCCGAGCATAGGCGGGGCCCCGCAGGGTGCCAGGACAAAGATCGTGGGTGGCTCGACGCGGTCTGGTGGTGCGGTTCGGTCAGAGCGCAGGGGCGGTGCCGTCCATGCCCCGCTCGGTCCCCGCAACCCGCTTCTGGCCCATGGGATGCGCCCGGTCGTAGACCTGCTGCAGCCGGCCGATCGACACGTGGGTGTAGATCTCGGTGGTCACCAAGCGTGCGTGGCCGAGCAGTTCTTGCACGGTGCGCAAGTCGGCGCCGCGGTCGAGCAGGTGGGTGGCGAACGAGTGGCGCAGGCCGTGCGGCGTCAGGTTGGTGGCGAGACCGGCGGCGCGCGCGCGGTCGACCACGGTCTGGAACACCCAGCGCGTCGACAGTGGCCGGCCGAAGCGGTTGAGCCACAGCGCGCCGGGGTCGGTGCGGTGGGCGCTGGCCAGCAGGCGGCGGCGTTCGGGCAGCCACGCGCGCACGGCCGCCGTCGCCGGACCGCCGAGCAACGCGAGGCGCTCCTTGCTGCCCTTGCCGAGCACGCGCGCGAAACCCTCGTCGAGGTCGAGCGTGTCGAGGCGCATGCCGGCGCACTCGCTGACGCGGCAGCCGGTCGAGTAGAGCACTTCGAGAATGGCGCGGTCGCGGCGCCCCTGCGGCGTGTCGTCGAACGGCTGCCCCAGCAGTTGGTCGACCTCGGAGCTGGTCAAGAACACCGGCATGCGCCGTTGCGCCTTCGGGCCCTTCAGCAGCTTGGCCGGATCCTTGGCGATGCGGCCGCGTTCCTGCAGGAAGGCGAACAGACCGCGCAGTGCCGCCAGCTTGCGCTGCACCGAGGCCGCGACCAGACCCTGCTGTTCGAGTTCGACCAGATAGCGACGCAGTTCGAAGCGGGTCGTCTGTTCGACGTGGCGCTGCTGGCTGGCGAGCCAGGTGGCGAACGCGCGCAGGTCGCTGCCGTAGGCGCGCAGCGTCGCCGGGCTCTTCTTGCCCTGCTGCTGAAGGTGCGCGAGGAACTCTTCGACCACCGCCGCCATGCCAGCTACAAACTAGCGCGCCGCCGCAGTCGCAGCACGCCAAAGAGCCCGCAGCACGCCAACGAGCCCTCCTTCGATGCCCCACTCTGGCGAATTGTGTGCCCTGCTGACGGCGCTGTGCTTCACCGCCAGCAGCACGTCGTTCGCGTTGAGCAGCCGCGCGGTCGGTGGCATCGCCACCAACCAGTTCCGCCTGTGGCTCGCGGTGCCGGTGTTGGGCGCGCTCGCGTGGCTCGCCAGTGGCTCGGCTTGGCTCGACGCGGGCGCCGAACGGCTGCTCTGGCTGTGCGCCTCGGGTCTCGCCGGACTGGTGCTCGGCGACATCGGCTACTTCCACGCGCTGGCCACCATCGGGCCGCGCATCAGCGCGGTGTTGATGGCGACTTGGCCGGCGCTGGCCGTGGCCATGGCGCTGCCGCTCGGCGAACGGCCCGATCTGCAGCTGTTCGTCGGCGTGCTGCTGATGCTGGCCGGGGTGGTGCTGGTGTTGCTGCGCAGCCGTGAAGGTTCGGCCTGGGCACCGGGCCTCACGACCCGCGCGTTCACGCTTGGCGTCTTGGGCGCGCTGCTCGGGGCGTTCGGCCAAGCGCTCGGCGTGGTGTTGGCCAAACGCGGCATGGCGCCCGCGGCCGATCTGCCGGACGGTGTCGATCCACTCGCCGCGACGTTCGTGCGCATGCTGGCCGGGGCGCTCGGCGTGCAGGTGGTGGCGACGCTGCAGCGGCAGCCGTTCGCCGGCCGCGCCGTGCTCGGCAACCGCACCGCGCTGCTCGGCGCGTCGTTCGGCATGGTGTTCGGGCCGGTGCTCGGCGTGTGGCTGTCGATGGTCGCGACCAAGAACGTGGCGAGCACTGGCGTCGCCGCGGCGCTGATGGCCACCATGCCGCTGTTCATGATGCCGGTGGCGCGGCTCGTCTACGGGGCCCGCATCGGTGGGTTCGGTGTGTTCGGCACGCTGCTGGCGGTCGGCGGGGCGGTGGTGCTGTTGCTGCGGCCGTGAGCACCGTGATCGCCAAGCCCCTGGCCGGCAGATCTCGCGGCGTGAGGTTGCCAGCCGCCGTCACAGCGCCGCGAGCAACTGCTGCACCGTCTCCGGACGGTGGTCGCCCATGTGGCCGATGCGGAACGCTTTGCCCTTGAGGGTGCCGTAACCAGGGTCGATGGCGAAGCCGGCTGCCGCAGCGCGCGCCACCAGCGCCGCCACGTCCTGGCCGCGTGCGTCGAGGCAGCTCACGGTGGGGGAACGGTGCGTCGGCTCCGCCACGAACGGCGCCATGCCGCGCGCCGCCGCCCACGCCAGCACCGAGCTGCGCATCGCCGCGTGCCGCGCCCAGCGCGCGGGCAGGCCTTCGGCCGCCACGCGCTCGAGCTGCCGCCGCAAGGCCCACACCAGCGGCACGCACGGCGTCGCCAGCGTGCGGCCGGCTTCGGTCTCGGGCACCGCACTCGGCAGATCGAGCAGGAAACCGCGGTCGGGAGTCGTCGCGGCGCGCAGCAGCGCCCGCTTCGACACGGCGTAGGTGCACAGACCGGGCGGCAGCGCCAGGCACTTCTGCGTGCCGGCGAAGGCGAAGTCGAGGCCCCAGTCGTCGAAGCGCAGTTCGGCGCCACCGACGCTGGTCACGGCGTCGACCAACAGCAGCGCGCCGGGTGCGTTCTGGTGCACCACGGCCGCCAGTTCGCGCAGGGGCTCCAGGACGCCGGTGGACGTTTCGTTGTGCGTGATCGCCACCGCGGCCACTGGCGGACCGGCCAAGAGGCGCGTGCGCAGCGCTTCGGGGGCATGGGCCTGGCCCATCGGCACCGCCAGCAGCTCGGCTTGGCGGCCGCACGACGCGGCGATCTTCTGCCAGCGTTCGCCGAACGCGCCCGCGGCCAGGTGCAGGGTGCGCGCCGCGGGCGCGGTGAAGTTGCGGATCGCCGCCTCCATCAGAGCCGTCGCCGGGCCGGTCTCGAACGCGGCATGCTGGTTGGTCAGGTAGAGCCTGCGCAGACCCTGGCAGACCTCCTGGACGGCCGCGACGAACTTCGTTTCGCGGTGCCCGCACAGCGGCTCGGCCAGGATCGCGCGCAGTTCGGCGTCGACTTCGGTAGGGCCGGGCAGGAACAGCACGGGGTGGTCGGCCATGCCGGGCAGCATCAGCGCCCGGCGGCCGAAAGCAAGGCGGCGAAGCGCGGGTCGGCGGCGAGGGCGCGCTGTTCGGCCTCGGTCAGGACCGCCGGCAGTACGCCAGCCAGCGACCGCGTGGCGACGAACACTTCTGCCTTCTGCTGCACGATGGGGCGGGCGACCACGCCGCCGAAGCCGACGAACCGTTCGGCGGTGCCCTGGGTCTCCAGGTCGGTGGCGCCGTCGCCGACGAACGCCAGCGGCCGGTGCCCCTGGGGCAGGGCGCGCAGCACTTCGACCTTGCCGCCGTTGCGCCACAGGGGGCTTTGGCGGTCGAAGTCGAGGTAGCTGCCGTCCGCGGCGAATGCGATCGGCACGGCGTGCACGTTCGCGGCCGGGATGCCGAGAGCCTGCGCCACGTGCTGCACGGGCGGCAGCAGGCCGCCCGAGACGATGCCGGTGTGTTTGCCCAAGTGCTGCAGCGCGGCGATCGTGGCCAGGGCGTCGGGCACCAGACGCGCCACGTAGAGCGCACCGATCGCGTCGAGCTGCGCCCGGCGCGGGGCCAGCCGTTGCAGGCGGGTGGCATAGACCTCGGCGAGCGGCAGGTCGCCATTCATGGCGCGTTCGGTGAGCGCCTGGATCTCGGCGCGCAACACCGGGTCGATGCCCTGCAGCAGTTCGTCCACGCCTTCGATGGTCGAGAGCGTCGAATCGCAGTCGAAGTAGACGGCGGCGAACGGTGGCGGCATGGCGGGACGATAGCGGTGGCCGCGTCGTTGCGCGGCGGAAACGCGTGCCGCGGCTGGGCGGGTCGGCGCCCGCGCGGCAGGTGCACGTTCGCGTGTCAGTGCTTCAGGGTGACGGCGGTCGGGGTGCGCGTGGTGGCGGTGAACCGCTCGAAGCGCACCGGCCCGTCCCCCTCGCGCCAGGCCACGGCGTAGTCGCCGGGCGGCAGGGCCAGCTCGGCCTGCGGCGGCAGTTCGCCGCAGCCGATGCGCACATCGAGGTCGCGGCGCACCTGGTAGATCTCCACGGTCGTGGGCAACGCGGTGTCGGAGCGCGCGCGCAGGTCGAGCGCCACCAGGCCCGGCTCGTTGGGCTTCAGGGTGCCGATTTCGCTGCTGCCCTTGCCGTCGACCCAGACTTGGTCGACCGCCTGCCAGCCGCCCGAAGCCGTGTGCACTTCGACGCGGTAGAAGCCGGCGGGCAGGTTCGCCAGCCGCCAGGGCTGGTCCGCCTCGGGGGTCGGCACGATGGCGCCGAGGCCGGTTTCGAGCTGCCAGACGCGCACTTCGGCGCTTGGCCGCACTCCCTGCGCGTCGCTGGCGAGCGCCAGCTGCACGACGCCATCGGCCGGGGGCAGGGTCCATGCCAGTTCGCCGCTGTCGTTGGGCACCGCGCGGGTGACCAACACCTGCAGCGCGCCGGCACCCTTGGGCCAGACCAACACCGTGCCTCCGGACGCCGGCAGGTTGGCGAGTGCGAATTGCCCGTGGGCGTCGGTGGTGGTGCTGTCCCACCCGCTGCCGTCGGCGGCCTGCCAGGACACCGTGGCGCCGGCCGCCGGCTGCCGTGCGGCATCGTACACGGTGCCGCGCACGCAGGAGCCGCGCTGCAGGTTCAGAGTCGCGGAGGTGGTACCGGTGGTGATCGCCACCGGCACGCTCGCGAGGCCGGTGCTCTCTCCTCCGGCGCGCACCGTGAAGGTGCCTGGGACCAGGTTCTCGAAGCGGAAGTTGCCCTGGGCGTCGGTGGCCGTGGTTTCCAGTGGCTGTGGCCCCGTGCTGAACAGCAGGACTGCGACCTTCGCCGCCGGCTTGCCGTCGTCGCCGAACACGGCGCCGGCGAGGCTGGCCAGCGGCCGTTCAGGGGTGGTCGTGGTCACCACTTGGCCCAGGGTCAGACCGCTCAGCTGGATGTCTACTTCTTTGAAGGCGATCACGAGCTCTGGGCCCTCCGAGGCCACCCCGTTGCGCTGCGGCCGTGGCCCCAGCGTGCCGAAGCGGGCGAACGGATGCAGGCCAGCGCGCATGCCGAGGCCTGGTTCGCCATAGACGAACAGGGCTTCGCTCGAGGGGGCGAAGGGAAGGGTGATCGGTTTGCGGTCGGGTTGCGCCCCCATCTCGTGATACACCACCCTGCCGAGGACGACGTTGGTAGTGCGCCGCCCGGTCCCGCCGACCACCAGGAAGGTGCGTCCGCCATGGCGCACTGGAATCCGGCGCAGCGTGCCGCGTTCGTCCTCGAGCACCACTTCGCCCGAGAGCTGGCGCGCCGGCCACGCCAACACCACGCGGCCATGTTCGTCGGTCGCTGTCTCGACTTCGGCCAGCGAGCACTCCGGCGGTGCCAAGCGCAGCTTGCGGCCGGGCACCGGCAAGCCGAGGGCATCGACGACCAGCACTTCGAGTTCGTGCAGGTAGGGGTGGTCGAGCCAAGCCTGGCTCGTCGCCGGAGTGTCGGCGGGGGCCTCGCGCTGGGTGGTCTCGGCGTGGCCCGGAGTGGCCAGTTCGGCGGTGGCTGCGGTGCCCGGTGTGCTCGAGGCGGTCGGCGCCTGCGCTGCCGGCGGCGGTTCCTCTGCCAGCGAATGCAACAGCAGGGCGCCAGCGCCGACCAGGCAGATGGCGGCAGTGGTCTTGGCTGCGGTACTCATGATCCAGGCTCCGGTGCTGAGGGTGAGGCCCGCGGTGGCCACGCCAAGTGGCATGCCGAACGCGGCGGCCAGGGCGAGACGCCATTGGCCGCGGTCGCCGCAGCGACGGTCGAGGCGTTCGCGCAAGAGGTCGAGGCCGCGGTGCAGCCGGCTCTTCACGGTGGCGAGATTCTGGCCAGTGCGCTGCGCGATCGCTCGTGGCGGCAGGTCGGCGAAGTAGCGCAGGAACACGGCGGTCTGGTACGGCTCCTCGAGTGCCAGCACGGCCTCGGTCACGGCAGCGAGCGTCTCGCGGCGGTCGAGCACTTCGAAGGGCGTCGGCTCGGCGCTGGGCGCCGGCAGGGCGGCGTGGCGCACGTTGCGACGGCGTTCGCCGCGGCGCCACTGGCGCACGAAGTTCTCGAGCGTGCGCTGCAGCCAGCCGCCGAGCGGGCCGGGCTGCAGGTTCTCCGCCGCGAGAGCGGCGCGGACCGTGTCCTGGGCCACGTCCTCCGCGGCGTGGGGATCCCGCACCAGATCGCGCGCGATCCGGCGGAGGGCACCGGCGTGGCGGTGCAACTCGTCGTGCAGGTCGTGTGGCTCGGGCATCGGCGGCACGGGGCTGGCAGCGTATCCATGCCGCGGCCGCCGGATCGGTGGCGACCGGCTGCAGAATTGCCGCGCCAACGCCCCGGTCGTCGGCCTTGCCCTCGCCCTGAGGGGCGGGCGGCAGTTCAGCGCGCGCCGCTGCCGCGCAGAATCACCTTCACCGTGCGCAGGACGATGTTGAGGTCGAACAGCAGGTTCAGGTTCTTGATGTAGTAGAGGTCGTAGCGCAGCTTCTCACGCGCATCCTCGACTGAGGCCCCGTACGGATGCCGGACCTGGGCCCAGCCCGTCAGTCCTGGCTTCACCGTGTGCCGCAGCCCGTAGAACGGAATCTCGTGCTGGAGCTGGGCGACGAAGTGCGGCCGTTCGGGCCGCGGCCCGACGAACGACATCTCGCCGCGCAGGATGTTCAGGAATTGCGGAATCTCGTCGATGCGCGACAGCCGCAGGATGCGGCCGATCGGCGTCACCCGATGGTCGTTCTTCTGCGCCCACACCGGTCCGGTCGCCGACTCCGCGTCGGGGCGCATGGTGCGGAACTTGACCAGCTCGAACGGAACGCCGTCCTGGCCGACTCGTTCCTGGCGGAAGAACACCGGCCCCTTGCTGGTCAACTTGATCAGCAGGATGGTCACGAGGCAGATCGGCAAGGACAGCAGGAGGCCGAGCAGCGACAGCGCGATGTCGAGCAGGCGCTTGGTGACCAGCGTCAGCGGGTCCTTGGCGAAACCGCGCCCGTAGATCAGGTAGCTGGGCCGCATGCTCTCGACGGCCAACTTTCCGCTGAGGCGCTCGTACATCGCCTCGCGTTCTTCGATCTGCACGCCGTCCATGCGGCAGGCGAGCAGCGTGTCCACCGGCACCTTGCCGCGCCGTTCGCGCAGGGCCACCACCACCCGGCTGATGCCCTCGTCGCGGCAGAGCTGGCGCAGGCTCTCCAGGCTGCCGAGGATCGGCGGATCGCCTTGCGCGGGCACCAGAGGCGGTTGGCCCGGCTCTTCGATGATGCCGAGCAGTTCGAACCCGGCCATCGGGTGGTCCAGCACCAAGCGCGACAGTTGTTGTGCCTCGGTCGACGAGCCGAGCACGACGATGCGTTCGCCGAAGCGCCACTTGTAGAAGAACCAGTGGAAGGCGATGCGGAACCCGTAGATCGCGACGAACGCGAGGCCGAGCAGCAGGATCAGCTTCCAGGTGCCCCGGCGCACGTCGGCGATGCCGGGGAACACGAACAGCGAAGGCATCACCAGCACCAGGAACGCCAGCATCATCAGCGCATAACCCCAGGCGTGCACCAGGCGGTTCGGCAGTTCGGCGCGGTTCTGGGCGGTTTTCCAGTCGTAGAGCTCGTTGTAGCTCAGCGACGCCTGGCAGATCACGGCGATGGTGAAGCAGCTCAGGATGCCGTGCAGCAGGTCGAGCGAGGGCTGCAGCAGCAGGAAATGCCGGTCGCTGAGCGGGGGCGCGCTGGTGCCGACCAACAGCACGATCGTGAAGATCGCGGTTTCGCAGAGCATCAGCAGCAGCTTGCGCCGCGGGATGATCTGTTCAGCGAGGGTCGGCATCAGGGAAAGCCCAGAAGGGAGCGGAGGCGGTGCAGCAGATTCGACCAGCGGTTGCGGCCGGCTGGAGTCGTGCGGGTGGGGGCCACGCCATGGTTCGGTCCAGCAACGCGGCGGAGTCCCGGGAGATGCAACAAATCCGGGTGGCCCGCCGACCAGCGGATGGCGATGGCGTCGATGCGTAGTTCGCGCGGGCGCGGGCGGAGCCCCGGGGCGAGACTGGCCAGCGCGCGCGCCAGCCGTTCGAGCTGGTCGGGTGCGATGCAGCGCTCGGGGGCCGGATGGTCGGCGCGGGCTTTGACCTCCACGGCGATCCAGGTGCGGCCGGCGCGCGCCAGCACGTCGATCTCGGCGTGCCGGGTGCGCAAGTTGCGAGCCGCGATCTGGTAACCATGGGCCATGAGCCATGCCACGGCGAGGTCTTCGCCCGCCTGACCCGAGTGTCGCGCTGCGGGGCGGCCGTGGGGCGCCACGGCTGCGCTGCGCGGAGCGCTGGGCTCGAGTTGGGACGGATCCTCAGGCGGACTTGGCGTCGGCGCGGGCGTCGTCACGGACCACCCGTGCGATCGCGGCGCGCTCGAAGGTGACCTGTGCCGTGTCCAGCAACAGGGTCACGGTCTTCTCTTCCAGCCGGTGCACCACACCGTGGATGCCGGCATGGGTCACCACACGATCCCCCTGCTTGATCGAGGCGAGCAGTTCGGCCTGCTGCTTGCGTGCCTTGCTGTCCTTGCGCGAGGTGATGAACAGCATCACCACCAGGAACAGACCGATCAGCAGCATCGGCGAAAAGCCGTCTGGCGCGGCCTGCGGCGCGCCGCCGCCACCGGGAGTGCTGGGAGCGCCGGTGCTGGGGGAGCCCTGGGGCGCCGGCGGGGTGGCGTAGTTGTTCTGGGGGTCTTGGATGGCGATCCAGCTGGAGGTCTGGGTGTTGGCGGGGGAGAACGAGAGCAGCTGCAGCATCGGCGGATTCGTGGGCCCGGAAAACGGGGGGGGAGGAGTATACGGCGCTGCCCCGTTGCGTTGCACGCAAAGCCGGGCATCCTGTGCGGCCCCCCTCGAGCGCGGGGATCACAACCATGCGGGTTCTGGCAGCTTTGTCCGGTGGAGTCGACAGCAGTGTCGCGGCCCTGCTGCTGCGCGAGCAGGGCCACGAAGTGGTGGGGGTGTTCATGCGCAACGGCGTCGCCGGCAAATCGGCCCAGGAGAAGTCCTGTTGCTCGGCGTCGGATGCGCGGGATGCGGCAGTGGTGGCAGATCGTTTGGGCATACCGTTCTACGCTGTGGATTACGCTGCGGAGTTCGGCGCGTTGATGGACCACTTCGCGGCGGAATACCGCCGCGGTCGCACACCGAACCCCTGTGTGTTGTGCAACACGCAGCTCAAATTCGGACAGCTTTTTGCCCTGGCGGCCGACGTGGGGGCCGAGGCGGTGGCGACCGGGCATTACGCCCGAGTTGAAGACGGGGTGATGCGCACCGCGGTCGATCTCGACAAGGACCAGACCTACTACTTGTTCGGCATCGACCGGGCCGCGCTGCAGCGCACCCGCTTCCCGCTCGGCGGCATGAAGAAGGCCGAAGTGCGCGAGCGGGCCGCGGCGGCTGGTTTGCCGACCGCGGCGAAGGCGGAATCGATGGAGATCTGCTTCGTCACCTCGGGCGACTACCGCGACGTGGTGCGTTCGCGCGGCGGCGGCGGCCAGCCCGGTCGGTTCGTGGACGCCGCGGGGCGCGAACTGGGCCGGCACGACGGTGTCGATGGGTTCACGATCGGCCAGCGGCGCGGTCTGCCAGCCCTTGGCACGCCGCACTATGTGGCGGCCATCGACGCCGCCAGCGGGGACGTGTTGCTGGCCACTCGGGACCATCTCGCCCGTGCGGTGGCGGTGGTCCGGGGAGCCAGTTGGTTGGCGCCGGAGCCGCCCCCTGGCTCGGTGCTGGCCGCTTCGGTCAAGGTTCGGGCCCGACAGACGCCGGTGGCGGCGGAGTTGCGCGTGGCTGCCGGCGGCCTGGTGGAGGTTGGGTTCGCGGTGCCGGTGCAGGCGATCACCCCAGGGCAGGCGGCGGTGTTCTACGACGGCGATAGGGTGCTGGGAGGTGGCTGGTTGGACTGAGCGGGCTGCCGCTGCAGTGCGGCTCGCGGCGTGCGTCGACAAATCGGGGCACCACCCCCCTTGCGGTGCCTCCGCCGGTTGCTATCCTGTTCGGCCCTTCCTCCTTCCCGAGCTGCTGCCATGTCCCGAGTCTGTGATGTCACCGGTCGTCGCACCCGAATTGGTCACCAAGTCAAGCGCCGCGGCTTGGCCAAGAAGGACGGCGGTGTCGGCCGTCGCGTGACCGGGCGCAGCAAGCGCACGTTCAAGCCGAACATCCAGCCGGTTCGGATCCTGACCCCCGAGGGCCAGGTGGTGACCCTGAAGCTGTCGACCAAGGTCATCAAGCGCGGCATCATCACGCTTGCCAAGGGCGGCAAGACGGTGTCGTTCCCGCTGGTGAAGGCCGTCAGCGGTCGCAACCGGGAATTCACCCGGGCGCAGAAGGGTGCCAAGAGCGCTGGCTGAGTCGCGGCAGCGCGAGTTGCCTCCTCGGAGCGAGTTGGGTCCTCGGGGCAAGTTGCGTCCTCGGGTGCTCCCGCGCTCGGTGTCCTTGCCATGACTGCGCACCCGCCCAGTACCCCTGACGCAGGCGGCGCGCCGCTGCCGGACGGGGGCCGGCTGGATCTGGACGACCCCAACGTGGTTGCCGATGCCGTGGCGCAGGTCTCGCTGCGGCTCCTGGCTGGCGCCGTCGAGCGACCGCTGTTCGCGCAGCTACAGAGGCAGCTCGCTGCCGCTCCGGACAGCTATCCCTGGCAAGAAGCGACCCGCGCGCTGTTGGCCTCGCCGGTCGACGCGCAGCAGTTGGTACAGCGCGGTCTGCAGGCGCAGCGGGACTGGATTCTGCGCGGGGGGCGTGAGACGCCGAGGCCGACGCTGGCGCGCCGAGCGAAAGGGCTGCTGGCGTGGTTGTGCGCGCAGTTGCTGTTCGCGGTGCTGTTCGCGGTGGTGCTGTTGGTGGGGCTGCTGGCTGTGAAGCATCGCTGGCCGGAGTTCGACGTCTACCAGGTGCTGGACTGGCTCTACCGGACGTTCCCGGCGCTGCGTCGGCCGGCCTGAGTCTGGGTGCTCGGCCGTTGCGTGGCCTTGTGCCCGTCTCATTCGGCGGCGCGCCGTTCCCGGGATCGCTCCGGCCTCGGGCGCACGTTCTTGGTTTGGAATCGAACTGAAGATGCTTCGCGGCAATGGTTTGCAACTTTGTTGGCCGGTGGGGCGGTAGGGTCTGTGGAGAGAAGGTGGAGAGTCGCTCAAAAAACTTTGCCCATCCTGTTGAAAGCTTCCCCCGCACGAGGCATGCTACGGGGGTTCCGACGCGGGCCGGCTAGCCTGGCTGGGCTGCGGCGGAAACGGCTGAGGCGCAAGCCGAGGCCGACGAGACGCTCTCTTTAGACCGCTGGTTTCGACTGACCATCGGGACCAGCCGAGGACGGGCAACCGCCCTCGTCAGCAGACACCAGTCGGGTCGTGGCTGTGTGGTGGAGACCAGTATCCCCCCTCCCTAACCGCCCTCTCCATTGCGTAGCCTGACCCGCATCCACGGGCCTCAGTTCTGACCGGCTGAGGCCCGTATTTTTTTCTGTGGCCGCTTCCCGGCGCCTAAGCGGTGGTGCCATGGCTCGGGGCGCGCTAGGTTGCCTGCGGCGACGCCAAGGTGCGCCGCACCCAAAGCATGACCAGACCCGGTTTTCGCCAGGGCCGTTCCGGAGGGGCGCGTGGTGGCGCCGAGGGCGGCGATGGCTTCCTGAGCGCAGCGCTGTTCTCGCAAGCGCAGATCCTGCACCTGATGCGCAACGAGTTCGCGCGGGCGCGGCGCCACGGCATCCCCCTGGGGTGCATCCTGATGCAGGTGGACCGACTGGCCCAGCTGGTGGACTTGCACGGTGCCGAGTTGCGCGCCGCGGTGCGGCAGGCGCTGGGGCAGTTGGTGCGGGAGAAAACCCGCGGGGCCGACCTGCTCGGCGTGGTCAACGACGATCGTTACCTGCTGGTGCTGCCGCACACCAACCTGGAGCAGACGCGGATCGTGGCCCAGCGCCTGCAGGGACTGTTCGGGGGGCTGTCGATTCGCGTCGGTGGGCGCGAGTTGGTGCTGTCGCTGAGCGTCGGCTTCAGTGCCTGCGTGGACCAGCAGACCATGTTCTTCGACACGCTCATGGGGCAGGCCGAGGCGGCGCTCGAGTTCGCCGGGCGGCAGGGCGGCAACCGGGTGTTGTCGTTCGGCGAGGCTCAGCTGCACGGCGCTGGTCCCGTGTCGGCAGCGGACGACCGGCGCGAGCCGCCGGCTGGAGAGCAGCGAGGCGCCTCGTGAGCGACGCGCCGATGCGCATCCTGCTCGTCGAAGACGAGCAAACCATCGCCATCACACTCCGCGACGACCTCGAAGGCGCTGGTTACGACGTCGAGCACGAGCCGGATGGCAAGGCCGCGATCGGTCGCCTCGGCCAGCGCAGCTACGACGTGGTGATCACGGACGTGCGCCTGCCCTCCGCCGATGGCATGCAGGTGTTGGCCGCGGCCAAGCGCGCCCGCCCCGACACCGAGGTGTTGATCATGACTGCGTACGCGACGGTCGAGCACGCCGTCGAGGCGATGCGGCTCGGAGCCGACGACTACATCCAGAAGCCGTTCCTCAACGAGCACGTGCTCGAACGGCTGCGGCGGATCGGCAAGTTCCGCAGCCTGTTGTCGGAGAACCAGCGCCTGCGCGAGCAGTTGCAGGGCAGCCATGGCCAGGGCTTGCCGGGGGTGATCGGCTCGAGTCGCGCCATGCAGTCCGTGGTCAAGACGGTGCGCACGGTGGCCACCACCGATGCGTCGGTGTTGATCGAAGGCGAGAGCGGCACCGGCAAGGAGCGCATCGCGCGGGCGGTCCACCTGCTGAGTCCGCGCAAGGACAAGCCGTTCGTCGCGTTGTCGTGTGGTGCCCTGCCCGACACCCTGCTCGAGACGGAGCTGTTCGGCCACGAGAAGGGTGCCTTCACCGACGCGCAGCGGCTGCGCCGCGGCCGTTTCGAAGTCGCCGACGGCGGCACCATCTTCCTCGACGACATCGACGACATGCCGTTGTCGGTGCAAGTCAAGCTGCTGCGCGTGCTGCAGGAACGTGAGTTCGAGCGCGTCGGCGGCGAGAGCCTGGTGCGGGTCGACATTCGCGTGGTCGCGGCCACCAAGGTGCCGCTGCTCGAGCACGTGCGCGCCGGCAAGTTCCGCGAGGACCTCTACTACCGACTCAACGTGGTGCCGATCCGACTGCCACCGCTGCGCGAGCGCGAGGGCGACCTGCCGCTGCTGGTCCAGCACTTCGTGGAGAAGCTGGGCGGTGGTCGCGCCTATGCGGTGAAGACGGACGTGCTCGAGGCCATGAGTGAATACTCCTGGCCCGGCAACGTGCGCGAACTGGAGAACCGTTGCGCCCAGGCGATCGCCATGTCCGGCGGTGCCACGGTTCTCAAGAAGGAGCACCTGCTGCCCATCGACAAGAGCCGGCGCGCGGCGCTCGAGCCGCCGACGGCGCTGCAGTCGCTGCGCGAAGTGCTGGTCGAGGCCGAGCGTGAGCACTTGAAGAACGTGCTGCGCGCGGTCGGCGGCCATCGCACCAAAGCCGCGTCGGTGCTCGGCATCTCGCGCAAGGTGCTGTGGGAGAAACTCAAGGACTACGGGATCGAGTGAGCATGCCGCGCGTTCTGGCGAGCTGCTGTCTGCTGGCCGCCACGGCCATGGCCCAGCGCCTGGAGCCGGCTGGGGTGTCGGCAGCGGCGCCGGAGCGCTTCGAGCGCATTCTGTGGCTGCACGACCAGGCTGCGGCCGGTGTAGCGGCCCGCGCCGGCTTCACTGCCGTGCAGCTGCCGCGCGGGGGCGATCCGGCGCCGTTGCGCGCGCTCGGCCTCGGCTTCTACTTGGACCAGCCGGTGGGCAAGGGCCTGCTCGAACTGCGCGATGCGGAATGGCGGCCCGTCGCGGCGGCCTACGAACGCACCCGCGATCCAGACGTGCTGGTGCGCCCGGGTTGTTGGCAGGCGCCTGGACGCTTGGCGGCGGCGGCGCAGGCCATGACTGCGGAAGTGGCGCGCGTTGCTGGCCCTGGACTGTGCTTCGTGGCCCTGGCCGACGAAGCCTCGGCAACCCGTCACGACGCCCCACTCGACACGTGCCGCTGTGCCGACTGCCTGCAGGCGTTCCGCACCTTCGCCCTGGCCCGCTACGGCAGTGTGGCGGCGCTCGACGCGGCCCTCGGCACGGCGTTCGAGGACCCGGCTGCGGTGGTGCCGTTGACCACCGACCAGGTGCGCCGCCGCGAACTGGGCGACGTGTCGTTGCCGCAGAACCTCGCGCCGTTCGCGTTGCACCGCGAATTCGTCGCCGGCCAGTTCGCGGCGGCCGTGGGCGAGTTGGCCGCCGCTGCGCAGCGTGCGGCCGGCAGCGCCCCGGTTGGCCTGACCGGCATGCCGGCGCCGGCCGCGTTCGGCGGCAACGACTACGCGGCGCTGGCGCCGTTCCTCGGCATGGTGGAGGCCTACCGGGGCGGGGGTGCACCCGAGCTCGCGGCCGGCCTGCTCGCGCCGGCCACGCAGCGCTATGCCACGCTGTTTCCATCCGGCGACGGGGGTGGGCTCGCGGTCGAAGCGCGTATGCGGGCCGAGGTCGCAGCACTCGCCGCCCACGGCTACGCCGGCGCGGTGGTGTGGAGCGATCGTGAGATGCTCGGCGCCGACGGTGCTCTCACGGCCCTGGGCATCGCCGTGCGGCAGGCGTTCGCGGCTTTCGGTGCCGCTCTCGACGCCTGCGCCGGCGCCGCCATCGAGCCGGCATCCTGCTGGGTGGTCGAATCGGCAGCCTCGGTGCGGCTGTGGTGGATGCTCGACTCCGCGCGCGACGGCATGACCTGGGTGCGGCGGCTGGCTTCCTACGAAGCCGAGCACAGCACCAGCCAGGCCGCGCGGCTCGGCTGGAGCCGGTTGTTGCAAGACCTCGGCCTGCAGCCCTACTTCGTCGCCGCCGAGGGGCTGCCGGAGCGCCTGCTGCGCGAACGGCCCCGCTGCCTCGTGTTGCCTGCCGTCGTGGCGCTCGACGACCGCAGCCTGCAGGCCATCACCAGCTATGTGCAGGCTGGCGGCACGGTGCTCGCCGACCACAGCACGGCGCTCTACGACGCCGACTTGCGGCGCCGCACGAGCGGTGGGCTCGATGCCCTGTTCGGCATCCAGGAGCGCAGCCTGCGTTGGGCCGACCAGCGGGTGCACGAGGGCTCGGCGGGCACCGCCGCGGCCGGCGAGGTGCCACTGGCCGAGACCGGTTTGCGCGGCCGCATCGCCGAGCGGCGCGCTCAGGGGGACACCAGCATCGAACAGCGCGTTGGCCGCGGCCGGGCGCACTACCTCAATGCGCCGGTGGTCGACTACGCGCGCCTGCGGCTGGATCCGGCCCAGGCCGAAAAGGCCCGCGAGCTGCGCCGCCGCGTTCGCGCGGTGTTGCAACTCGCTGGGGTGGAGCCGCCGTGCGATGTGCGCGGCGCGGGCCTGCCGACCTGCATCGAACGCGTGCCGCTGCGCCTCCGCGATGGCCGTTCGGTGTTGGCCATCCGGTTGCACGCCCTGGAAGCGCCGAGCTTGTTGCGCACGCTGGCTGCGGGTGGTCCGCGGGCGATCACGGTCGAGTTTCCGGCGCCGCGCGCCCTGCGCTTGCTGGGCGGGGAGCCGCTGCCGGTGCAGACCAAGTTCGAACTGATGCTCGATCCCTGCGGCGCCCTGTTCCTGGAAGGCGTCGGGCGATGACGGGGGGCGGCACGCTGCTCGGCACGCCGCTGCTCGCACTGCCGGACCGCCAGACCCCGGCGCTACTGGCTTCCGACCTGCACGTGCCCGCAGGCGGTGGGCCGGTGGTCGCGGCCTTGGCAGCGCTGTTGGCGCGCGCTGCCGAGCAGAAGGCGCGGGTGTTCCTGCTCGGGGATCTGTTCGATTCCTACGTGGTTCCGGCGCAATTGCGCATAGGCGTATACAAGGAGGTCGCGGCGCTACTCGCCCACGCCGTCGCGTCCGGCGTGGCGGTGTTCGTGCTGCGCGGCAACCGGGACTTCTTGCTCGGCCCCGAGCTGGCGGCGCAGACCGGGGTGGTGCTGGCACCCGGTGGGTTTCGGGTCCGTCTGGGCGGCTTCGACACCGCGCTGGTGCACGGCGACGAGTTGTGCACACGCGACCTGCCCTACCAGCGTGCCAAGCGCTGGCTGCGCCGGCCCTGGCTCGGTGCCTGTCTGCGCCGTCTGCCGCTGCGTTTGGCCCTGGCGGCGGCGGCACGCGCCCGCGCCAAGAGTCGGAAAGTGGTCCAGCAGGGCGATCCCGAGCGCTTCTTGCCGCCGGCTGAGGCGCTGTGCGCCGCCTTGGCCGACGGGCTGCAACAAGTGGTGTTCGGCCACATCCATCGGGCGGCTGCCGGGTCGGTGGCGGCGGGTCGGTACCGCGTGCTGCCGGCGTTCGATGCCACCGGAGGCGCCTTGTGGGCCGGTCCGGACGGCTGGCGCCCGGTGCGGATCGATCCGGCTGGCGGCCTCGCCCAGGCACCTGAGCCGCCACCGTTGCCGCTACCCGAGGCCTTGGACCGGCGTCCATGGGCTGCGCCCGGATGACGCCCCGCCGGACCGATTCCTGTTGCGGAAGTTGTGGCGGGGTCGGTAACCTACCCCGCCTTCCTGGGAGCGCAGCTCCCGATTCGCCCCTCGTGGGCCGACCTCGTCGCTGGAATGCCCTGTTCTGGCACGCTGGTTCTGAACTTCGACCGAGGATCCAGGGATGACCATCGCCGTAGAGACCAAGAAGCAGATCGTTGCCGACAACCAGCGGCACCAGAAGGACAGCGGTTCGCCAGAAGTGCAGATCGCGATCCTGACCGCGGAGATCCGCGACCTCACCGAACACATGAAGCGGCACCCGAAGGACTACCACAGCCGGCACGGCCTGCTGCTGAAGGTCAACCGCCGCAACAAGCTGGTCGCGTACCTGAAGCGCGTCGACGGCGCCAAGTACTCCCAACTCACAGCGAAGCTCGGCCTGCGCCAGTGACCCTGCGTTCGTCGAGCGCGATCCCCGGTTTGGCAGGCTTGCGGGCCTGCATGGGGGGCGTCGACGGCTGGAGTGCGCTGAAGCAGGTTGCACGGCAGCAGGCTGCGCAGGAGCAGCCAACCCAATCTTGCGGAGCTCCGGCCGATGCCGGTGGCCCCGCACCGCGCCGGCTCGTGGCCGACGCTCCTCCGCTCGCGCCGTCTCGGCCCGGGCGAATCCTCCGTGCCGTTTGGCCGGAGTCGGCATCGAGGTCTGCGGTGCGAGCCCGGAGGAGCCGGGTGGCCGCAGCCTCGCCATTCGCGGTCCGAAGGACCGCTGCCACCGCCGGGCGTTCGCCCGCAACGCTTCGCTGGCTCGAGCCCCATGTGGGGGCGGCCAGCACGAAGCGCCGCTACGACACGAAGTGACAAGAACCCGATCGAGAATCGTCATGGCCAGCAAGAAGAAGGCAGAAGAACCGAAGAGCAGTCCGAGTCCGCGCGCCCGCGCGCCGCGCAAGCCCGCCACCCGCACCAAGGCGGGCGCTGGGGAAACCGCCAACGCCGCCGCCAGCGCCGGTGTTGCGGGTGTGCCGGCTCCGTCCGGCAAGGTGGTCGTCGAACGCGAGATCGGCGGTCGCACGCTGACCCTCGAAACCGGCCGGATGGCCAAGCTGTCGGACGGCGCCTGCGTCGCTCGCTACGGCGACACCGTGGTGTTCGCTGCCGTCAACAGCGCCAAGGCGCCGGACGGCATCGACTTCTTCCCGCTCACCGTCGACTACCGGGAGAAGACCTCGGCCGCCGGCGTGATTCCGGGTGGCTTCTTCAAGCGTGAAGGCCGGCCGACCACGAAGGAGATCCTGGCGTCGCGCCTGATCGATCGCTCGATCCGTCCGATGTTCCCGGATGGCTTCAAGCGCGAAGTGCAGGTGCTGTCGCAGGTGTTGGCCACCGACCGGGAAAACGACCCCGACGTGGTCACCGCGATTGCTTGCTTCGCGGCGCTGGCCCTGAGCTCGCTGCCCCACGGCCGTTCGCTCGGCATGGTGCGCATCGGTTTGATCGACGCCAAGCTCACGGTGAATCCGCTGTGGAGCGCGCTGCAGAGCGAGGCCAACCAGCTCAACCTGACCGTCGCTGGCCACGACGAAGCGATCATGATGGTCGAGGCCGGTGCCGAGCAGGTCTCCGAAGCGACCATGATCGCCGCACTCGAGCTGGCGCACGGCGTGATCCGCACCATCTGCGGCATGATCGACGAGCTGGTCGCCAAGGCTGGCAAGCCGAAGATGTCGTACACGCCGCCGAAGCGCGACGCGGCCCTGGTCGAGGCGATCGAGGAGCAGTTCGGCGCGGAGCTCCGGTCGGCGCCGCTGATGCCCGGCAGCAAGCAAGCGCGCAGCGCCGCCATCAAGGTGGCCAAGGAGCGGGCGATGGCTGCGTTCCACGCGCCGTCGGGAGCCAGCGAAGCCGACAAGAAGGCCTGGACCGCGAACGTCGCCGAGATCATCGGCGAGATCGTGAAGGACGGTGAGCGTCAGTCGGTGCTGCGCGGCAAGCGCGCCGATGGCCGCGATCACACCACGGTGCGCCCGATCACCATCGAAGTCGGCGTGTTGCCGCGCGTGCACGGCTCGGTGCTGTTCACGCGCGGCGAGACGCAGGCGCTCGGCGTGGTGACGCTGGGTGGCACCGACGACCAGCAGATCATCGACGGCCTGATGCCGGAGCCGCGCAAGCGCTTCTTGCTGCACTACAACTTCCCGCCGTTCTCGGTCGGTGAAGTGAAGCGCGTTGGCTCGCCCGGCCGGCGCGAGATCGGCCACGGCGCGCTCGCCGAGCGCGGCCTCGAGGCCGTGTTGCCGGCGAAGGAAGAGTTCCCCTACACGATCCGCATCACCAGCGAGATCCTGGAGTCGAACGGCAGCTCGTCGATGGCGACTGCGTGCGCCGGCACGTTGGCGATGATGGATGCCGGTGTGCCGATCGAGGCGCCGGTGGCCGGCATCGCGATGGGCTTGGTGATGGAGGGCAAGAAGTACGCGATCTTGACCGACATCCTGGGCAGCGAGGACGCGTGTGGCGACATGGACTTCAAGGTCGTCGGCACCGAGCGTGGCATCACGGCGCTGCAGATGGACATCAAGTGCGAAGGCCTGACTCGCGAGATCATGGCCGAGGCGCTCGAGCAGGCTCGCCAAGGCCGCCTGCACGTTCTGAGCGAGATGAAGAAGGCGATGCGCGCGCCGCGCACCGAGCTGAGCCCCAACGCGCCGCGACTCGAGTCCCTGCAGGTGCCGAACGAGAAGATCGGCCTGATCATCGGCCCGGGTGGCAAGAACATCCGCGCCATGCAGGAGCATTTCGAGTGCAAGATCTCGATCGAGGACGGCGGCATGTGCACCGTCACTGGCGCCAATTCGGCCAAGGTCAAGGCGTGCGTCGAGCACCTGAAGGCCATGACCGCCGAGATCGAGCTCGGTGGTGTCTACGAGGGCCGAGTCACGGCGATCAAGGAGTTCGGCGCGTTCGTCGAGATCCTGCCGGGTCAGGAGGGCTTGGTGCACGTCTCCGAGCTGTCCGACACGTTCATCCGTGCCGTCACCGACGTGGTGCGCATCGGGGACACGCTGAAGGTCAAGGTCATCGCGATCGACGACTTCGGCAAGGTCAAGCTGAGCCGCAAGGCGCTGTTGCTCGCCGAGGGTGGTGGAGCGGCAGCTCCGGCGCCCGCTGGTGCGCCGCCGGAACGCGCGCCCCGGGAAGATCGGGCGCCGCGTGAGGAACGTGCCCCCCGTGAGGAACGTGCTCCTCGTGAGGAACGTGCTCCTCGTGAGGAGCGGGCTCCCCGTGAAGATCGGGCTCCCCGTGAAGAGCGGGCTCCCCGTGAAGATCGGGGGCCGCGCATCGAGCGTGCGCCCCGCGAGGAGCGAGCGCCGAACGACGAAGGTGGGCCCCGTGAAGAACGGCCTGGCCACACCCGGTTCGAGCGCGGTCCGCGTCCGGAGCGCAGCGACCGCGGTCCGCGTGAGGATCGCCCGCAGCGTCCCGCCTTCGACGAGCGCGGCGGCCGTCCGGAGCGCGACGAGCGCATGGAGCGCGGTCCGCGCCACGAGCCCCGCGAAGAGCGCGCGGATCGCACCGAGCGCCGGGAGCCCGCGCCGGAGCGGCCCTTCCGTGGCGATCGCGAGCGGCCACCGGTCGATCGCGCGCCCCTGGATCGTCCGCTGAGCCGTCCGGTTCGCGAGGACGCCCCTCGGCGCGAGCGCGGTGACGAGCTCGGCGAACGCGCCGAGCGTTCCGAGCGCATGGATCGGCCCGAGCGGTTCGAGCGCCGCGAGCGTGCGCCCCACGGCCGCGACGAGGCGCCTGCCGGTCGTGGTCCGGTGCGCGAAGATCGCCCGGCGCCGGTGGCCGGGCCCCGCGAGGACCGTCGCGATCGGCCGACGCGCGAGGAGGGCTTTGCGCCGCGCGCGGATCGGCCGGAGCGAGGTGACCGTCCGGAACGGCGTGAGCCTCGTGAGCCATTCGGTTCGCGCGCCGAGCGCGCGGCCGCTGGAGATCGCGGTGGCTGGGTGGCTCGTCCTGGTGAGGACCGGCCGCAGCGCGAGCCGATGGCGGGGCGGCCGGTGCGTCCCGAGCGCGAGGAGCGCGGTCCTCGTCCAGAGCGTGAGGCGGCCCAGCCGCGCGGCCGGGACTTCGGTCCAGCCGAACGGACGGGCCGTGGCCCCGCCGTTGATCGTCCGGAGCGCAGTGAGCGTCCGGGCATGGACCGTCCGGTGGGCGATCGCCCAGCTCGCGAGGAGCGTGGCCCCCGTGCGGAGCGTGCGCCTCGCGAGGCTGGTGAGTTCGGCGGCCGCCCGGCGCGGGGCGGATTCGACGATCGGCGTCCGGGCGATCGTCCGGAGCGTGGTCCGCGCCCCGAGCGCGGCGAGCGCCCGGACCGCTCGAACTTGCCGTTGGCCGAGTTCGGCGACGACGAGACTCCGGCCCGCGGTCCTCGCGGCGGCGGCGGCGCGGAGGTCGGCAAGCTGGAGTCGATCGACAACTTGCTGGGTGACGATGGGCCGGATGATCGCCGCCGTGGTGGCGGTGGGCGTCGCCCCCGTCGCGGCTGAGCTGCTGCAGCGAGCCTTGTGCCTCGGTCGGAGCCAGGATGGCTCGGACCGAGGCATGGCAGTCCTCCTGGATCACGGCTAGCATGCTGAGCCATGCGCCCTGGTCTGGTGCTAGCGTTGCTCGCGGCGGTGCCCTGGGCATCCGCCACGGCTCAAGCCCCGGGAACTGGCCAAGAATTGGTCATTCCGAGGGCGTCGATCCAGGTCGATGGCGAATTGGCGGAATGGCCAAATTCAGCCGCCAGCGTGGCCTTGGAGTCTCCGGGGCAGGTGTTGTCCGGCCAGCGTGAGTGGACCGGTCGTGAGGACCTCTCTGCCACGTTCCGCCTGGCCGCGGACGCGAACCACCTGTTCTTGTCCGGAACCGTTGTCGACGACCACCTGCCGGCTGAGAGCCACCGCGGGATTCGGGCCGACCGAATCGAGGTCTGGTTGGCTGCCGGAGCAGATCGCAGCGGTTCTCGACAGACGGAAGTCCGCCTGGCCTTGCTGCCCCTCGAGCCGAACCGGCCCTGGGCCTGGCTGGATGCGGCACGCGGTGGTGCGGCCGCTGCGCCGGCTTTGGCAGGCGTTCAAGTTGCGGCGCGCCGTATCAGTGCTAGCAGCTACCAGTTCGAGGCTGCGATTCCCTTCCATCACTTGCCCGGGCTGGCGCCGGGTACCCTGGCGCTCGGCTGCAACCTGCTGCTTCGTGATGCGGAATCGTCGGAGCCGGGCGGCGGTGCGGTGCTGGCGTGGGTGCACGAATCGACGGGCAGCGAGCCAACGCTCGGCACGCTGCGTCTGGCCGCGCCGGGGCCGCTGCTCGGGCCGGTCGAGCCCGTGCCGTTCTGGACTGGGGAGAGTTTCGCCGACCTGCAGTTCCTGTGGGTGCCGGTCGCCTGTGCGGTGCTGCTGTTCGGTCTGTTTCGCGGCTGGACACGTTGGCGTGAGCGCATTCGGCACCTGCGCCTCGCCATGCTGGCGCTGGGCATCGGCCTCCTTGGTCTTGGGTTGGCCCTGCCCAGGTTGCTTGCGGAACAGCGCGCCGGCAGCCAGCGCCAGCACCTAGACGACGCGCTCGCCAAGCTGCGGCAAACCCTGGATCGGCTCGATCCCGGCACTCTGACCAGCTACCGCGGCCCGAGCCGCGACCGTGCCCTGCTCGACCTGTTGGATGGTCGGCGCATCGTGCGCCAGCGCACCACCCGATACCGATCGTTGGCGAGCCTGGTGCCCGACCAGTTCGGCCCTGGGGTGCGGGCCATCGACGACCTGCCAGTGCGTTCGTACTGGCTGCCGCTGGTGGCCGAGCGGCCGGAGACGTTCCAATTCGAACCGCCGCTGCGGGGCAGCCAGCTGCACTTGGTGCTCGGACGGCCGTACTTGCCGAACTTGCCGTTCGTGCGCGAAGTCGAGTTGCCGCGGTTGCGCCTCGAGCTCGACTCGGCGCAGGCGGGCAAGCGTGAACTGGTCATCGACGTCGATCGGCCCTTCACCGATGCCACGACCCTGGGGCGGGACTACGCCGAGGTGGTCGTGCTGCCGATCAAACTCGATCGAGAACTGCGTGGGCTCGCAGTGAGTGCGCCGCGGGGCACCGACTTGCGGTTGGTCGGCCTGACGCTCGAGAGTTCGACTGGCGTGCTGGAGCCCCTGGCGCTCGGCAGCGCGTCGCTCGGCGGCATTCCGACCGACCTGCGTGGGCCCTATCCGCAGGACGCCGGCATCGAACTCTCGCCAGGTGGCTCCGCCACGGTGGTGTTGCCGCCGGGTGTGGACCCGCCGCAGAAACTGTGGCTGTTCCACCGTGCCACCTATCCAGGCCAACCGATGGCCAACCCTGGAGTGAAGGTGGCCGAGGTGCTGTTGCGGTTCCGCGGCGGCCGACCGCCGCAGCGGCTCCTGCTCGAACACCAAGTCAGCATGTTCTACGAAATGGCGCGCAACAACACGCGCGCCGAACCGCCCGAAGGTTCGCCGGCGGCGATCGGCCTGTCGTGGATCGACGACAAGAAGGAACTGCACGTTAATCTGGTGCATCCAGTCGCCGATCTGCCCGCCGGTGCCGAGTTGGAGGCCATCGAGTTGCGCAATCTCGCCGGTTACCGAATGCGCTTCCGTTCGGTGGTGTTCGGCAACGAAGGCAGCGCCGCGCCGCAGGATCCGCCCGATTCGCCGTTGCTGCGCGATGGCATGGAGCGCTGGTTGCCCCCCGAACTGCTGCAGACCTGGCGCGACGTCGAGTTGGCGATCTACCGGGGCGAACGACTCAGCGAAGTCCGCGCCAGCGATCGACGCGACCTGCTGCCAGCCCTCGAGCGGCGGGCACCAGGCGCTGCGATCACCGCGGCCGACAGCGTGCTGCAGGACGGCAGCCGCCGCCTCGTGCTGTTCGCGCCGCTCGACGGCGACGGCTGGGACGGTGCGGTGCTCGCGTTGGCGCGCATCGATCCGGACTGGACCGCGGCCAGCCACACCTACAGCCGGCTCGGCCTGTTCCTGAGTCTGTCGGCCACGCCGCTGCTCCTGATGTTGCTCAGCGAATTGCTGGCGGTGGCGAGCAGCTTGCGCCTGCGGCTGATGGCGGTGCTGACGTTGGCGTCCCTGGCGCCCCTCGCGGCGTTGTCGGTGGTGCTGGTGCGTGTGCTCGAAGCAGGTCACGAGAGCGACAGCCGCGCGGCGTTGCGCGCGGTGGTGCGCAGCGCGCTCGGGCAGCTCGAGGACCAGAAGGAGCGAGTGCGCAGCTCGGCGCGGCAATGGCTGCGCGACCTCGTGGCCTTGGCGGTGCCGCGACTGCAGGGGGTGGCGGAACCCGAACGGCCCGCAGCCGTCGCAGCGCTCGCCGCCGAGCTGCAAAAGCTGGTTGCAGGCCAATTGCCGCCGGAGTGGCGCGGTGGCTTCCTCAGGCTCGAGTGGCAGGTGCCCGGCAGCGTCGCCGACGAGCCTCTGGTGCTGGTCGCTGGCGATCCGCGGCTCGGCAATTTGGAGACACCTGCCCGGCTCGATCCCGGCGTCTTGATGCAAGGTGGGGTGATGTCGATCGGGGTGCGCGCCGAGGAACGCACCGCGGCCGGGCTGTTCGCGCTCACTGCCGGGCGGCCCCTCGACGGCGACCTGCTGAGCGCGTTGGCGCCTGGCCAAGGTGTGGTGCTGTCCGACGTCCGTGGATATCCGATCGCGGCGAGTGCCGCGCTCGGTGCGGCGTCTTTCGTCGCCCGCCCCGATCCAGTGGCCATGCAGCGCTGGGAGCGCGCGCTGCGCAGCGACCTGGCCGAAGAGAAACCCCTGGTCGAGGGCATGGTCGCCGGCGGGCGTCGGTTCGTGCAGGGCGTGGCCGTGCTCCGCGACCTGCAAGACACCCCACGCGGCCTGCTGGTGGTGTTGCAGCCGGGCCAGCCGGCGGCGCTCGACTTGCCGATCGGCCGAGTTCCGGTGCGCGGCTTCTTCTGGCTGGTCGGTGGGTCGCTGGTGGTGCTGGTCGGCTTCCTGTCGTTCGTGGTCAGCCACCGCATCGGCCGACCGATCGAGCGCCTCGAGCAGGGGGCCTTGGCGCTGTCGCGCGGCGCCCTCGACACGCGCGTGGTCGACGAAGAGGCTGGCCAAGTCGGTCGCTTGACCCGCGCGTTCAATCGCATGGCCGACGAGCTGCAGGGCCGCTTGCTCGATCTGCAGGCGTTGAACCGGACCATGCGTGATCTGGCGGCGCAAACCGACGAGGCCGCGACGTTGTCGGTTCTGCATGCCTTCTGCACGGGGCACACGGCCGCCGATCTGGTGCGTGTGGTGCTGCTCGACGGACGCAGTGAGCGTTTGGTGGTGGGTGCGGGTGGGGAACCCGTGCCCCTGCAGGCGCCGGCCCTGGCGCGCCTGTTGGCGCACACCGGTGGTGAATTCTCGGCCGTTGCGTTGCGCGGGCGGCTGCAGCCGCCTTGGACCGAGGTGCTGCCCGAGGCCCGTTCGGCGGTCGGTCTGCCGATCGTCTACGCGGCCCGCACCCGCGGTGCGGTGGTGTTCGGGTTCCAGCGGCTCGAGCCATTGCCGGTCGATTTGGAGCTGCTCGACACCGTGGTGGCGCAGGCGGCGTTGGCACTCGAACGCGCCGAGCTCGAGCGGCTCGCCGTGCAGGATCCGGCCACCGGCACGTACACGGCGGAGTATTTCCGGCGCCGCGTCGCCGACGAAGTGTCGCTGGCGCAGCAGCGCAACCAGCGCTTGGTGCTGGTGGCCCTGGCGCTCGGCTCCGGCGACCGCCGGCCGCGCGGGCTGCGGCGCTTTCTGGGCCACTTGCGCGAGGTTTTGCCCGGGCAGGCATTGCTGTGCCACGAAGGCGGGGGCCGGGTGCTGGTGCTCCTGCCGGGATTCGACCGCGGTGGCGCCGACGCGTTGCTCGCTCGCATGGAACAAGCCTGGGCCGAAATGGTCCGCAGCTTGCCCGAGAACGCCGTCGAAGAGGGGCGCCCGATCGGTGTGGTGGTGCAGTTCCCCGACGAAGCGCCGTCCAGCGAGCTGCTGTTCGACGCGTTGCGCGCCCGGCTCGAAGCCATGTGGACGCCAGGGGCTTCGTCGATGGAGTCCGACGAAGCACTGCACCGCGCCGGCGTCACGGCGATCAGTCCGGCGATGCGCGAGGTGTATGCGACTCTGCGCCGGGTCGCGCCGAGCGACCTGCCGATCTTGTTCGAAGGCGAGACCGGCGTCGGCAAGGAGGTGCTGACCAACCTGCTGCACAGTTGGAGCCGGCGCGCCGGTGGGCCGCTGGTGCGTGTGCATTGTGCGGCGTTGTCCGAGACCTTGCTGGCCAGCGAGTTGTTCGGGCACGAGAAGGGTGCGTTCACCGGCGCCGACCGCCGCAAGATCGGCCGCTTCGAACAGGCCGACGGCGGCACGTTGTTCCTCGACGAGGTCGGCGAGATCTCCCTCGACGTGCAGGTCAAGTTGCTGCGCGTTCTGCAGGAGCACGAGATCGACCGGGTGGGCGGCACCGAACCGGTCCGGGTGGATGTGCGGGTCGTGGCCGCCACCAACCGCGACATTGCCAAACTGGTTGCCGAGGGCAAGTTCCGCGAAGACCTCTACTACCGGCTGCAGGGTCTGGTGGTTCGGGTGCCGCCGCTGCGTGAGCGCAAGCAAGAGATCGGCGGTTTGGTCGAGCACTTCCGCCGCGAGGTGGTGGCCGCTGGCCAGAGCCAGGCCACCACCATCTCCACCGACGCGATGGACGAGCTGTTTCGCCACGATTGGCCCGGCAACATCCGGGAGCTGCGCAACACGGTGTTCCGCGCCATGGTCATGGCGCGCAGCGGCGTGTTGCAGCGCCGGGACGTGGTGCTGGCGCTGACCGGGGCAGGCAGCCAGGCTGTGCCCGCCGACGCCGCGGCCCTCGGGCGGGTCGAGGATGGTCTGGGGGGCGGGGGTGGAGCCGCTGTGGTCCCCGCCGCGGTGGTCCAGGTCGCGGTGCCGCCGCAGGCGTCTGGGTCGTCTGCGCCGTTGGCTCCTCCTCAGGGGTTCGTCAGGGCGGACAAGGATCCCGCTGAGGCGCGCGCTGGGGAATCAAGGGTGGCCGCCGCAGCTTCGGTCGGCGCCGAACCGCCCGGAGTCGGCTCCCTCCCCGAGCGTTTGCAAGCGGCCCTGGCTTGGGCGCGGCAGCACGGCTCGATCCAGACGGAAGACCACATGGCGGCGGCGGGGGTGTCCCATCGCACCGCCCTTCGGGACCTGCAGATTTTGGTCAAAAATGGCCATCTGGTTCGGGTTGGCTCGCGACGCGGTGCGACTTATCGGCCATCCTGAGGATTTGGCCACCCCTTGCTCGGCCTGGGCCGTGGCCATTGGATGCCGCGTGCATTTTCCGATGGCATCGCAGTTCCTTCGAAATAAAGAGTTTATGCTCCTTCTTTCGGATGGCTAATTCTGCGTGGCCCGACCTTTGCTTTGCTCCTGGCGTCTCGACAGCACCAAAAGGCTGCTTCCATCCGCCATGATCCGCCCCGCCCTGTGCTCTCTGTTCTTCGCATTCCTGGTCTGCGCCGGTTCTCTGGGCGCCCAGGTGACCTTGAAGCGTGGCGCGGTGGTCTACACCGGTAGCGCGGCGAACACTTCTTCCCCGGCGCACATCGACGAAGCGCGGGCCAAGCAGGCGACCCGGGAGTGGCAGCGCATCCAGAACGAGGGGATCGATCCGGAATCGGCGCTGGGCAAGCAGTTGCTCCAGCAGATGAACAGCAAGATCCGCGAAGCGGCCAAGGCGGTGGCCCAGGACGAGAGTCGGGACCTGGTGGTGCGCAAGGACGACGTCAGCGACGCCCAGGGCAAGGACGTTGTGGACCTGACCGACAAGGTCGTGGGCAAGCTCGGCCAGTGAAGTGCTTGCGCCGAGCGGCCCTCGCACCTGACCTAGGCTGGGCTGACCTAGGCTGGGCTGACCTAGGCTGGGCTGTGGGCGGGATGGGGTGGCATGGCCTTGCATTCGGCGGGCCGAAGGGGTAGCCGGGGCGCATGCCACTTTCCTCGCGCCCCAGGTTTACGGTGGGCCGTGTCTTGGGCGGGCTCTGCTTGGCCGCCGCGACTGCGTGCGTGAGTGGCACTGCACGGCGCGTCGACCCCCTGGTGGTGGAAGGGGAGGTGGTGGTCGGTGGCGCACCGACCGCGGGGCCGCTGGCACAAGGGCTCGGGGGCGGTGTGCCGGCGCCCCAAGAACCAAGTCCGGTTCGGCCCCAGGAGCCGCGCGAGTCACCGCAACAGCGGGATGCCCGCCTGCGGGTCGACTTCGGGTCGAGCGTGCTGATTGGGCCCGATGGGTCGGTCACCAAGCAGTACTTCCTGGCTGGGGAACTCTCGACCACGTTCCTCAAGCTGATCACCGAACTGGCACCGGAGAAGCCGGTGCCCGTGCAGGCGACCGTCCCAGCGGCTGGTATCAAGGTCGGTGGCCTGAACAGCCGCAGCATCCTCGGCCGCATGCTGCAGGGGCACGAGGTCGAGGTGACGTTCGTGCCCGAGTTCGAAGTGCTGAGCGGCGCGCCGCTGGCCGACCCAGGGCCGGCCAGCGCGGTGCGGGGCGCCCCGCTGCCGATCGAAGTCACTGCCGCACCGAAGGTCGGGCTGGCGTTGGTGACCGCTCGACCCGCCGCGCTGGCGGCCTTCGAGGCGGCGCTCGACCTGTTCTACTCGAGCATCCCGCAGATCGAGATCTCGGTGCAGGTCGTCGAGTACACCAAAGCCGATGCCCTGGCGTTCGGCGTGACCCGCCTGCCCGGCACCAACCCGCCTGCCCTGCTGCAGAACAGCAACAGCGGTGCGCTGGTGCGGTCGTTCACCTCGGTGTTCCCGATGCGCCAGCCGATCGTCGGCGTCTCGCCGGTCTCCGACGTCGGCCTGTTCACTCTGGGTGGCATCCACGATTCGTGGGCGCTCAACATGGTGTTGCAGGCACTCGAGGCGAACAACATGGCCGACATCCAGAGTGCGCCCAAACTGGTGGTGCGCAACGGTGGCATCGCCGCGATCTCGACCCTGACGCAGGTGCCCTTTCCCAAGGCCAAGTTCAGCCAGTTGGGCAGCCAAGTGGCGACCGACATCGACTTCAAGCCGGTCGGCGTGAAGATGAACATCATCCCGATGATCGCCGGCACCGACTCGGTGATCCTGCAGGTCTACGCCGACGTCTCCGCGATCACCGGCTTCGCCGACACGGATCCAGTGGTCACGCCGATCACCAGCACGCGCACCGCGGTCACCACGGTCTATCTCAAGGACAAGTACACGCTGGTGATCGGCGGCCTGACCTCGGAGACCAAGTTCGAGAGCGAGACCAAGGTGCCGTTGCTCGGCGACATTCCGTTCCTGGGCATGCTGTTTCGTTCGACCCAGACCACGCGCAACAAGACCACGGTCGAGTTCCACATCACGCCGCGCATCGTCACCGACCGCGGCTTGCCGAACCCGCAGATGTGGTGAGCGCAGGCCCTCCTGCAGGCAGCCCCCACAGTCCGCTCAGGTCGATGCCGGCAGTTTCGTGCCGAGCCGGCAGCTCACTGCAGAGCGCGTTCGATCGCCGCGCGCAGCGTCGCGTCGTCTGGCGCGACTTTGGACGGGTAGAAGCCGAGCACGGCGCCGTCCTTGCCGACCAGGTACTTGCAGAAGTTCCAATTCGGCAGCTTGCCGGAGGCGCCGAGGAACGCGTAGACGGGGCTCTGGCCGGCGCCGGCCTTCGTGGCCACCTTCGCGAACATCGGGAAGGTCACCTGGTACTTGCTGCTGCAGAATTGCTGGATCTGTTCGGCTGAGCCGGGTTCCTGGCCGCCGAAGTCGTTGCTCGGGAAGCCGAGAACGGCGAAGCCACGCGCCGCGAATTCCTGGTGCAACGCCTGCAGGCCGCGGTACTGCGGCGTGTAGCCGCACTCGCTGGCGACGTTGACCACCAGGGTGACCTTGCCCTGATAGGCGGAGAGGTCGGCAGGGCGGCCGTCGAGGGTCTGGGTGGTGAGTCCGTAGAGGTTCATGGCTTTGGCAGGGGTCGGGTTGCTCGCTGCGGCGGCCGGAGTCGCCGGTTCGGTGGCGCGTGGAGCCGTGGCCGGGGCGGGGGCTGCGGCCTGGTTGGCGGCCGCCGGCGGTGCCGCGGTCGCCGTCGACTCGGGGGCGGTGGGGGAGGCGCCGCAGGCCGCCAGCAAAAGGGCAGGGCCCACGGCCAGGCAAAGGCTGCGTGCGGCTCGAGACGAGGCGATCGGGGATTGGCTCATGCGTATGGGAGGCTTTCGTGCGTCCGTGCGTCGCGGATGCGGCGGGTCGGCAGGTCGCAGCATGGCTTTGCACCCTGCCGTCCCCGCGTGGGTGGTTTGCGGCAATCTACCGCACCACTTCCAGTGCGCGGAAGGCCGCACCCGACCCTATCCTGCTTCGACCTCCCATGCCCGCGACCCGTTCCCTAGCCTTCGCTGCGTTGCTCCTGGCCCTCGGTGGGGCCGCCTATTGGTGGTTGCAGTCCGGTCCTGAGGTCGATGTCGGGCCCAGCCACGTGCCGGCTGCGCCAGCGTCGGCCGATCCGGATCGTTCGGCGGCGTCTGCCGTACCGGTCGAGACCGCCGATTCCACGCCTCCGGACCGCGCGGACCGCACCGCCGTCGCGGGAGGCAGCCGAGCCACCGCCGAGGGCCCGGCCCTGGTCGGCACGGTGGTCGACGAACGCGGCACGCCGATCGCCGGCGCCGTGGTTCGCTGTGGCCCAGGGTTCGGCCCGGGCTCGGGCGCCACGGCCGACTTCGACTTCGGCGACTTCGAGGATTTCGATCCGCGCGCGATGACCGAGCGCATGCGCGAACTGGCCGAGCTGCGCGCCGAGACGATCACCTCTGCCGACGGTCGGTTCCGGCTGGTGCCCACGGGTCAGGGGCGCAACGTGATGGTGCGGGTGGCCGCGGTGCGCCACCAAGTGCTCGACCGCACCACCACCCGGCCGGGCAAGGTGGACAACGACCTCGGCACGCTCGTGCTGCGCTCGGGGGCCACCGTCCGCGGCCGCGTGGTCGATGCCGGCGGTTCGCCGATCGCTGGTGCGCGCGTGCAGCGCGTCGGCGCGCGCGGCCGTGGCGGCAGCGGCCCGTTGGCCGCGCTCGGCGGTGGGCCGGATGGGGACGGCCCCGACTTTTCGGCCATGCTGGGTGGCTTCGAAGACGCGGACTTCAACATCCCTGGTGCCGAGGTGTGGGAGCAGCTGGACCGCGAACAAAACGTCGTCACCGATGCCGAGGGCCGCTTCGAACTGCCACACTGCCCGCCCGGGGACTTCGGTTTGCGCGCGCGGCACGTCGACCATCCGCTGGCCCGCAAGGACGACCTCAGCGTGCCACCTGGCGGTGCGCTGGACAACGTGCTGGTGGCCATGGCGCCCGGCGCCACCATCCGCGGCCGCATCGTCGGCGTCCCCGAGGGGCACGCGCCGCTGCGGGTGATGGCGTCCCAGAAGCGCGAGCCGCGCGCGGATCGGCCCGGCGACGAAACCGGCATGGGCGGCATGTTCTCGGCCTTCGTCGGCGAAGCGGGGGACATGCTCGCGGATGCGGGGCTCGGCTTCGGCGAGAGGCAGGTCGACGCCGCTGCCGACCAGACGTTCGAACTGCGTGGTTTGCAGCTCGGCAAGGCCTACCGCTTGTGGGCGGTGCCGAACGGCCGCGGTTTCGCCGGGCAGGCGGTGTGCACGCAGCGCCTCGAGGTGCAGAGCGGCAGCGCCGGCATCGAGTTGGTCTACGACCCGGGCATCGCGGTCACCCTCACCGTCGTCGACCGGCGCACCAAAGCACCGGTCGAGCGCCTGTGGGTGCGCGACCAACTGCGCGGCGGTGGCGGCATGGCCGACATGATGGCGTTCGTGCCGCGCGCCACCCGCAACAAGTTCTACCCGGAAGGCAAGGTGACGGTGGCCAACCTGCGGCCCAAGGCCAAGCAGACGCTGTCGCTCACCGTCGAAGCGATCGGCTACCAGCGCTTCGAGCGGCGCGACCTCACGCTGCCCGCCAGCGGCACGCTCGACCTCGGCACCGTTGCCCTCGAGCCAGCACCTGTCGTGCAGCTCACCGTGGTCGGGCCCGAGGGCCGTCCGCTGGCTGGTGCGCAGGTGCGGCTGCGCGAAGTGCGCGGCGACGCGCCGGGTGGCCGCGATGGTGGTCGCGGCGCGTTCCGCGGCGGCGACATCCAGGCCGAGGACGTGGCGGCGGCGATGGCCGGTGGGCCGTTCGGCGGGCTCGCGGCAACGGGGCCTCGCAGCGGCAAGACCGATGCCGAAGGCAGGTGCACGCTCAATGCCTTTGCCGGAGCATCGACCGTCACCGTCACCGCCAAGGACCTGGCGCCGCACCGCAGTGATCTCGCGGCGCCGGAGCCTGGTGCGGAGCTGAAGCACGAAGTGCAGATGCTGCGCGGCGGCACGGTGGTGGTCACGGTGGTCGGCAGCGACGGCAAGCCGCTGGCCGCGGTCCGGGTCGAGCACCGCACCCCGGGTGGCGACCGCGACACCCGGGAGGCTGACGAAGCCGGCGTTGTGCGCTTCGAGCACCTCGCCCCCGGGGAGCACGGTTTCCGCCTCACGCAGCGCGGCGGTGGGCCGCTCGGCGTCATGGATTTCGGCGGTGGCGTGGGGATGCGCATCGGCGGCGAAGTTGCCGGTGGTCGCAACCGCGCCGAGGCCGCCGATTGGCAGACCGTCGCGGTGGCCGACGCGGCGACCAGCGAACTGCGCCTGGAGAAGGCCGCCACGGCCACGGTGGTCGGGGTGGTGCGCGAGAACGGCGTGCCGCTCGCAGGCGTTCGCCTCGCCTTCGTCGAAGGGCCGGAGGACAAGACCGATGCGCGCGGTGCGATCGAAGCGCGGGTCACCGAAGCCTTGGGCGACTTCGGTGGCGGTGGTGGAGGGCGTGGCCGCACCGCCCGCACTGGCGAGGACGGCACCTTCCAGTTGAAGGAACTGCCGGCTGGCGCGCACCGTCTGCGGATCACGGCCAACGGCCGCGCCATGCCGACCACGGTGCCCGTGCAGCTGCAGCTCGGCGACAACACCTGCAACGTCGACCTGGTCGCGGCGACGCTGCGCGGCCGGGTCACCGACAGCGCGGGCCAGCCGGTGGCGGGGGCCACGGTGGCGCTCGCGCCGGTGCGCAAGCCTGGGGAGAGCGTCGACGAGCAGATGGCGATGATCGAAGAGGGCATCGGCCAAATGGGCTTCGGCGGACGCAACGGTAGCCGTTCCGTGCGCACCGGCGACGACGGCTTCTACGAACTGAAGGGTGTCGAACTCGGCGTGCCGCTGCAGGTGCGCGTCACGGCGCGTGGCTATGCCTCGGCGTTGTCCGCCGTGGTCGAGGTGCCGCAAGAAGGACTGCGCACCGGGGTCGACGTGGTGGTTGGTGCCGCCGGCAAGGTGCGCGTCGAAGTGGCGGGTGCGGGCATGTTCGCCGCCCTGCGCGCGGTCAAGGTTGGCGCCGACGGCGAGCGCTTGCCCAATGTGCCGCCGGTGACGCAGGTGTTGCGCGGGGGCAAGGGCACGCTGGATGGTCTGTCCGCCGGGCGTTGGCAGGTCTCGGTGGAAGGCATGGACGGCCAGACGCGGGAGCCGCGGGTGGTCGAGGTGGTGGTGGGGCAGACGGTGAATCTG
>JAEUHP010000226.1 GCA_016795295.1 Planctomycetota bacterium
TCACTCCATCTCGAGCAGCAGCGCGCCGGCAGCGACCGCTTCGCCCTTCTTGCACAGCAGCTTGGTGATCTTGCCCGGCGCTTCGGCGGCCAGCGGGTTCTGCATCTTCATCGCCTCGAGCACGACCAGGGTCTGCCCCTCGGCCACCGCATCGCCGACCCCGATCTTCACGTCGACCACGATGCCCGGCATCGACGCGCGCAGTTCCCGTTTGCCGCCCTTCTGCGGCCCGGCGGCGGCGTGCGCCGCCCGTTCGCGTTCGTCTTCGACGTGCACCACGAAACGCTCGCCGAGCATCTGCAAGGTCACCTGCTCGCGCTGCAGGTCGGCGACCACGTCGTAGCTCTTGCCGTCGACCAGCAGCGAGAACGCCGCACCGTCGCCGACCAACGCCAGGTCCAGCTCGTAGACCCGATCGCCGCAGCGCGCCCGCAGCGCCTCGCCATGGCGTTCGATCACGAACTCACGTTCTTCCCCGGACAAGCGCGTCAGGTACTTCACAGGGTGTTCCTCCGCAGCCGCTCGACGCGGCCGAGCATCGACCAACGCGGCGTGCGCTCGTGCGCCGCCGCCTCGTGCATCGCCACCAGCGCACCAGCCTGCTCGGCGCTCAGGAACCGCGCCGCAGCGGCCGCCAGCATCGCCAGTTCGCGCCGCTCCGCCGGCGGCTTGCGATCGATGCGCTCCAGGATGCCGGTGTCGTAGTCCCCGGCCTGGAACTCGGCGCTCTGCAGGGCGCGCAGCGCCACCGGCAACGACGTCGACACGCCGACGATGCGCAGTTCGCGCAGGGCGCGCATGCAGCGCGCGATGGCCTGGTCGCGGTCGGCACCGTGCACCACCAGCTTGCCGAGCATGCTGTCGTAGAACGGCGTGACCTCGAGACCGCGGAACAGGGCGCTGTCGAGCCGCACACCGGGGCCGCCGGGCATCTTCAAGCGGGTGATGCGGCCGAGGGACGGAAAGTAGGTCTCCGGGTCCTCGGCATTGATGCGGACTTCGATGGCGTGGCCCCGCGGCTCGGGCACCGGCGCAAGGCGTTCTCCGGCCCCGACGCGGATCTGCTCGCGCACCAGGTCGACTCCGTAGCGCATCTCCGTGACCGGGTGCTCGACCTGCAGGCGCGTGTTCATCTCCAGGAAGTAGAACTTGCCTTCCGAGTAGAGGAACTCGACGGTGCCGGCACCGACGTAGCCGACGGCGCGCGCCAGAGCGCACGCAGCCTGGCCCATCGCGGCGCGCAGCTCCGGCGTCAAGGCTGCGCACGGCGACTCTTCGACCAACTTCTGGTGGCGGCGCTGCACCGAACACTCGCGTTCGCCGTAGTGCACGACGTTGCCGTGCTTGTCGGCCATCACCTGGATCTCGACGTGGCGAGGCCGCGTGACGAACTTCTCGAGGTAGACGCGGTCGTCGCCGAAGGCGCCCCGCGCCTCGGCACGCGCCAGCTCGAACGCTTCGAGCAGCTGCGCTTCGTCGCGCACGATGCGGATGCCCTTGCCGCCGCCGCCGGCCGCGGCCTTGAGCATCACCGGATAACCGACCTGCCGAGCCGCCGCGGCGAGCCGCGGCGCGTCGATCTCCTCCTGGAGACCCGGCACCAGCGGCACTCCAGCGGCCATGGCGATCTTGCGGGCCTCGACCTTGTCGCCCATCGCCAGGATCGCCTTCGGCGGCGGGCCGAGGAACTCGACGCCGGCATCGGCACAGGCCTGGGCAGCGTCCTCGTTCTCGCTGAGGAAGCCGTAACCGGGGTGCAGCGCGTCGCAACCGCTGCGCACGGCGGCATCGACCACCTTCTGGATGTCGAGGTAGCTCTCGCTCGGCTTGCTGCCGCCCAGGGCCACGGCCCGCGAGGCGGCACGCACGTGCAGCGCGGATCGATCGGCGTCGGAGTACACGGCCACCGTTTCGATGCCCATTTCCTGGGCGGTGCGGATCACGCGGAGCGCGATCTCGCCGCGGTTGGCCACGAGGATTCTGCGAATCGGCGGCATGGTTGCGCGGCGGAAGGTAGCCGAGCCGGCCTCGCCGCTCCACAACTACACGTGCGGCTCGACGTCGGGACCGGCCGGCAGGTCCCCGCGACGCAGGGCCACTTCGGCACGGACCCGGGCACTCGCCAGCCCGAGATCGTCGTCACCCGGCCAGCGCCGAGCCGCGACGAACACCCGGTGTGCAGCGGCGAGACAAGCGGACCGCAGGCACGGTCCCAGTTCGAACGGCAGGCGACGGACCAGCAGATCGGCCAGGGTCACCGGCCCCTCGTGGCGCAACGCCAGCAACGCCTCGGCCACCATGAACGGCCGATGCGGGCACAACCGGGCCGCCGCCTCCGGCTGCTCGGTCAGCACCTGTTGCACCAACCCCAGCCGACTGCCATGGCGCCACCACAGCGGGTCGAGCGGCTCCGCCGCCCCACCAGCTCCCGGCAACGGCACGTCGCGAGTCGGCGAACGCCGTTCGAGGCCGAACAACTCCGCGACGATCCGCTCGGCGAACGCGCGGTGGGTGGTCAGCTTGCCGCCGACCACCGTGTGCACTGGGCCACCGGCACAGCGTTCGGCCACGGTGTAGGCCTCGCGCCCGAGCCGGCCCGCCGGCCCCGCCGCGTTCGGCAGCGCCCGCCAGCCCGCCATGGCGAACTGCAGGTCCTCGCGCGCCGGCGCCGGATCCAGCAGCCGCCCGAGCGCCTGCAACAAGTAGTCCAGGTCCTGCTGCGGCGCGCCGGTTTCGTCCCCGGCGAGCTCGTCGGCCACCTCGGTGGTCCCGCACAGAGTGCCGCCGAGGTGCGGGATCACGAACTGGATGCGCCCGTCCGGCAAGAACGCCGCCAAAGCCACTTCGCCGGCGCGCGGTGGCAGCCAGACATGGCTGCCGCGCGACAACCGTACGAGCGGCGTGCCGGCAAGGCCGAGCACACCGCGCACGGCATCGACCCGCGGGCCGGCGGCGTTCACCAGCTGCGCGGCGTGCACCAAGACTTCGGCATCCGCCACCCGGTCGTGCAGCACGTAGGCGTCGCCGCGCAGCCCGACCAGCGCGCAGTGCGTGGCCAGGCGCGCGCCGGCGGCCGCCGCGCCGAGCGCGTTGGCCATGGTCAGCCGCGTGTCGTCGGTGGCGGCATCGTAGTATTCGAGAGCAGAGCTCCAGCCGGTGGTGCGGAGCCCGGGAAAGGCCGCGGCAGCCGCCGCGGCATCGATCCGGCGCGGTGACGGCAAAGTGCTGCGGCCGGCCAGCCAGCCGTAGAGCGAGACCCCCAGTCGCAACTGCCAGGCGGGCACGCCGCTGTCGCGGTGCAGAGGCAACAGCATGGGCAGAGGCCGCACCAAGTGGGGCACACTGCGCAGCAGCCGTTCGCGTTCGTGCAAGGCCTCGCGCACCAACCCGAACCGACCTTGGCGCAGGTAGCGCAAGCCGCCGTGCACCAAGCGGGAACTGCGCGAACTGGTGCCCGCAGCGAGGTCGCGCGCTTCGACCAGCACCACCGAGAGGCCGCGCAGCGCCGCATCGCGCGCGACGGCCACACCCTGGATGCCACCGCCGACCACCAGCAGGTCGCAGCGTTCGCCATCGAGTTCCCGCGGGTCGGTGCGCACCACGGCATCATGGCGGGACCGCGCGCCCGAGACCACGCGCAAACCGCCGCCGCCGGTCGCGAACTCGCGCTCAGCCGCCGCGGCGCAGATCGGCGAGCAGCGCCACCACGGCCGCCTGTCGCTCGGGCACCCACGCGGCCTGGCCACCGTGTTCGAGAATCGCCTGCAGCGCAGCAGCCTCCGCCTCATGCGCAGCCAGGGCACGTCGGCGCCAGTCGCCGGCGCGAGCCTCCTGACGCGCCGCGAGCCGGAGGCAGGCTTCGCCGCCCTGGCGGTGGGCTTTGGCCAGATCCTCGCGAAACAGCATGGAGTCGGGGTCGCCCTGCCGGCACTCCGCCACGAGCTGCAGCGTCTCTTCGTAGGCGGCGAGGGTGCCGGCGTCGTCGCCGCGTCGGCTCGCGACGTCGATGCGCTGCATGCAGCCCACCATCACGTCGCGGACCCGATTCCAGTTCTGCGGCGAGCGTTGCTGCAGCAACCGGGCCTCGCGCAGGTAGTCGCCGATCGCCACGTCCGCGTCGGCCAGTCGTTCGAGACCCACCAGCGCGTCGGCACGGTGGTACGCGAGCACCATGCGTTGGCGCTGCGCCGCGAGATCCTTGCCGTCGACGGGCAACGAGCTGCGCAACGCCACCGCGCGGTCCAGCAACGACAGGGCGGCCTGGTACTGCTGGAGCTTGTTCTCCAGCACGGCGAGGTCGCGCAGGGCGTCGGCCAGCCGCGCAGCGGCCGCGGTGCCGGGGCCTTCGGCTGCCAGCCCGAGTTCCCCGAGCGCCACGGCGCGTTCGCAGCACTGGCGCGTGGCCGAGTCCTCGCCGAGGGCGCGATGCGCGTTGCCGAGCATGCGCAGCACCAACATCAAGTTGCCCGCCACACCGGCATCGCCGTCGGCCAGGCGGCGCTCCTGGGCCGTGACGTAGACGCGCAGCAGCTCGACGGCACGGCGATGGTCGCCCGACTCGTGCAGCAGGCGCCCGAGGTCGGCCGAGGTGCGTTCGATGGCTCGGTCGGCTCGATCGCCGAGCCCGGCCTCGCGCATGCGCAGGGCGCGCTGCCGGGCCAGTTCGACCGCAGCGAGGCGTTCCTGGCCGCGGCCTTGCGCGCGCGCCAATTCGGCCGCGACCAGGGCGGTGCGGTAGAGCGCGTCGAGCGTCTCTGCACCCCCACCGTGCGCGAGCGCGCGCTGCAACGCCGACTCGGCCTTGGCCAGGGCCGCCGCCGCGCCAGGCAGATCGCCGAGGTTGGCTCGGGAGGGATCGCCGAGGACTTCGGCCAGCTTCTGGAACGCACCCCCGACCTCGGTCAACAGCCCGGGCTCGGCGCCGGCATCGACCAGCAGGCTCTCGGCGTAACGCAGACCGGTCGCCACCAGATGTTGGCGCGCCGAAGTCGCGCCGGGCACGTCCTGGAGCCGCTGCTCGACGTCGAACACCAACTCGCGCACGAGACCGCGCAGCTCGCCGGCACGCAGCTCGGCGCGCGCCCGCTGTGCCCGTTCGCCGCGCAAATAGTGCAGCGAGGCGGCGAGGCCACCGGCCAGCGCGAGGAAGGTGGCCGCCAAGCCCGCGACCACGGCGCGATTCCGGCGCGTGAAGCGCGACAGCCGGTACAGAGTACTCGCTGGGCGCGCCGCGATCGGCAGACTGCCCAGGTGGCGGCGCAGGTCGGCGGCCAAGGCGCCAGCGTTCGCGTAGCGCCGCGCCGGATCTTTGGCCAAGCAGGTGTGCACGATGGTGGCAACGTCGCCGCGCACCGCGGGGACCCATCGGTCGATCGGCGGCGGCTCCTCGTCCTGCACCCGACGCGCCGCCGCGACCAGCGACAGCCCCTCCAGGCCGAACGGCAGGCGTTCGGCCAACACCTGGTAGAGCATCACGCCGAGCGACCACACGTCGGCACTCGGATCGGCGCGCCGGCCGCTGCCCAGCAGTTCGGGAGCCAGGAAAGCGAGGGTGCCGACGATTTCGTGCGTCCGGGTCAGCAGCGTGCCTTCGGCGTCGACCGCACGGGCGACCCCGAAATCGAGCACTTTGGCCACGGCCCGTAGCCCGCGGATGTCGACCAGGACGTTGGCGGGCTTCAGATCGCGATGCACGATGCCGCTGGCGTGCGCATGCTGCACGGCGTCACAGACCTCGGCGAACAGCTCGAGGCGGTCACGCAACGGCAGACGCGCCGTGTGTTCGAGTAGGTTCGGCCCCTCGACGTACTCCATGGCGAAGAACGGCTGCCCGCTCGGCCCCCCGGTGCTGCCTGCCTCCAGGATCTGTGCGATGCCCGGATGGCGCAATCGACCGAGCAGTGCCGCCTCGCGTTCGAACCGCTGCTGTGCCGCCGGAGTGGCCAAGCTCGCGCGCATGCACTTGAGAGCCACGGTGCGCTCCGGCTGCAACTGCTGCGCCTCGTAGACGACGCCCATGCCGCCTTCGCCGAGCAGACGCACGATCCGATAGCGCCCGGCGACGAGGGTGCCCGCCGCCAAGCCGAGGTCGCCGACCGGCAGCAGCGACTCCAGGGCACTCGCCGCCGCCCCGGTGTCCGCGGCGAGCAGTTCCAGCAGCTCGGCCCGTAGCGCCGGGTCCGCCACCGTGTTGCGCGCGACGAAGGCTTCGCGCTCGGCCGGCGGCAGGTCGAGCGCCGCCCCGAACAGCTCGGCGAGCTGCTGCGCCCGGGTGGTCAAGCGTCCCCCAGGGCAGCGAGGCCACCCAGTTTGCGCCCCAGGAAGGCCCGCGCGAAGCGCCAACGCCGCTCGACGGTGCGCTCGGTCACTCGGAGGTCGGCCGCGATCTCGGCATGGGTCTGGCCGGCGAAGAACCGGCGCAGCACCACCACCGCCTCGTCCGGATGTTCAGCCTGCAGCTCCTGCAGGGCCGCGTCGAGCCCCAGCAGATCCTCGACCGGCACCGCGGGACGCAGGTCCGGCAGATCTTCCTCGCCGCCCTGCTGCAGGCGCCCGCCACCGCGCTTCTGCGCGAGCCGGGCACGCACCCGTTCGACCAGCACGTCGCGCATGGCTTGGGCTGCCGCCTGGAAGAACTGGGCATGGTCGACGCCGCGACCGTGGAGCCGTAGCCAGGCCTCGTGGACCAGCGCCGTCGCCTGCAGCGTCTGCCCCGGTGCCAACCGCCCCAGGTTGTGGCGCGCGATCTCGCGCAACTGATCGTAGACCTGCGTGACCAGCGCAGGGCCTTGGGCGGCAAGGGGTTCGGGAGGATCGTTGGCCACGTGGTCGAACGCTGGCGAGAAATCGGCAAAAAGCGTGTCGGGTTCGACCGCGGATTCTCGGGATCCCCCGTGGCCGCGGCAAGTGCCGCCCACCGCCTCCAGCGCACCCTACCAGACCATGAACACGCCCAAGCACCTGCTCCTCGTCGCAGTCGCCACTGCCGCCGCCGCCGCGGCCAACGCCCAACAACGGATCGGCCTGATCGTCGGCCCGGCCGCCAACACCGGCTTCGGCGCCTCGCTGGCAGCGGGTGCCGACCTCGATGGCGACGGGGTGCGCGATCTGGTGGTCGGGCTGCCCACCTTCGACGCTGGCCCGCTGCCAGTCGACTCGGGGGCCTTGCGCGTGTACAGCGCCCGCTCTGGCCAACTGCTGCGCAACACCCTCGGCGTGGCCCCGGGCGAACGGCTCGGCCACACGGTGGCCGGACTCGGCGACGTCGATGGCGACGGCGTTCCCGACCACGCCGGTGGCAACCCGCTGTGGAACTCCAACCAGGGCCGCGTGACGTTGTGCTCGGGCCGCGACGGCCGCGTGCTGTTCACCTGGTTCGGTGAGAACTTCTCGGAATTCGGCACGGCGATCGCGGGCGTCGGCGACGTGAATGGCGACGGCCGAGCCGACCTGGCGGTCGGCGCGCCCCACAACAGCAACGCCATTCCCTGTGGTGTCGTCCGCTGCTTCGGTTTCGGCCACGGCAGCTACCTGAACCAGGTCACCGGCGCCAACGACACCCTGTTCGGCACGAGCCTGGCGATGGTCGGCGACACCAATGGCGACGGCATCGGCGACCTGGCCATCGGCGAACCCGGGGTCGCGGTGACCGGCTCCTCCTCCGGCCGCGTGGAGCTGCGCAACCCGCTCCGCACCGGACCACAGGGGCGACTGTGGCGCTGCGAACAGATCTTCCATTCACGCGATCGCGGTGGCGAACGCGTCGCAGCGGCTGGCGACTGCAACGGCGACGGAGTTCCCGACGTACTCGTCTCGCGTTCGTCCGACGTGTGCCTCGTGTCCGGGGCCAACGGCGGGCTGCTGCGTCTGATGAGGAGCACCGATGCCGGCTTCGGCGCCTCGTTCGCCGGCGTCGGCGACTTCGACGGCGACGGCGACCAAGACTTCGCCATCGGTGCACCGCAGCACAACGCGCTGGCAGGGCGGGTGACCATCTACGACGGGGCGAGTGGCGGCGTGGTCCTGACCTTGGACGGCGCCCCCGGCGAGCAGTTCGGTGCCCAAGTGATCGCGCTCGGCGACGTCGACGGCGACGGCCGCAGCGACCTTGCGATCGGGGCGCCCGGCTTCCGCAGCGGCACCGCCACGGTCGGCAGTGTGCAGATCTACGCGTGGCGCGACCTGGCGATCGTCCGGGAATTCGGCGCCGGCTGCCCTGGTGCACTCGGGGTGCCAGACTTGACCACCAGCGGCTTGCCACTGCTCGGGGGCAGCTGCTCGGTGCGCTGCGGCAATCTGCCGAGCCAAGGCCTGGGCATGTGGATGTTCGGCCTGAGCGACTTCGGCTTCCGAGGCAACGCCCTGCCCCATTCCCTGATCCACTTCGGCATGCCGGCCTGCTCGCTCTACGTGTCGATCGACGCCACCACCACGTTCCTCACGGGAACTGGGCACACCAGCACGGTCACGTTCGCCTCGATCACCAACGTCTACATGGGGCAGAAGCTGTTCGTGCAAGCCGCCATGCTCGACCCCCAGGCGCAGGGCGGCTTCAGCTTCAGCGACGCCGTGTCGCTCCAATTCGGCACGCAGTGAGCCACGCGCCGGCCCGGCCACCGGGCGGCCGCAGCGCTCCCCCCACACAGCGCTCAGCGATCGTTGACGAAACTGTCCAGGCCGTTGCTGGTGAGGGCGCCGCGCGGATTCTGGCCGTTGGGCAAGCTGTTGGGCGGCAGGAACGCCACCGCTTGCGCATAGAGGTGGACGCCGCGCGGGAAACCAGCCGGCAGGTTCAGGGTGAGTGCCAGCTGCGGGGGTACGCCGAACACCAACAGGGCAACGTCCAGCGAACCAAGGTGCTGGGCGCAACCGGGCATGCCGTACGCGTCCAGCGGCGTGCCCGCCAAGTCCTGAGCGAAGCTCCAGACCACGGCCCCCACCGCCTGCCCCGGGGTGAACGCCGGAGCTTGGTCGATGGTGTAGGTCAGCAGCACGCCCTGGCTCTGCGTGACCACCGGATCAGGGGTCGCCGCGAGCTGCAACGGATTCTGGTTCGCATAACAGCCGGCCCCGAACGACGTGTGGCCAGCCGCTCCGGCCGGCAGATCCGCACCGGCGAACGCACCCTGGCTGAGGTTCCAATAGCTGCCGCTCGGCGTCGACTCGAGGCGCAGGGCCCGCACCATGTAGACGGACGGGCCGCGCACTGGCGCAGGATCCGTCCAAGTGGTGCCGACGACTGGATTCGTGGTGAGGCGTGCGAACGGCCCCGCGGCACTGGCGGCCCGGTAGACGTGGTAACCTGCCACCGCGCCCACCGACGCCGTCCACGACACGACGGCTTGCGGCCAGGCGTCCGCGACTGCGGCCGCAGTCGGCGGCGGCACCACGTGCATGCGCAGGGTCGGATCGCCCAAAAGCCCGACGTGCACCCAGCGCGCCCCATAGCCACCCGCCGTGTTGTCGTTCTGGCTGTAGCGCGCGCAGGACCCGATCGTCTCGCCGAGTCCCATCGGATGGAACGACCAATGCGGCCGCCCGGCCCAGACGTTCGCCAGCGTCCAGCCTTGCGCCAGCGCCGCGCGCAGGAAGTTGTCGGTCGAGTCCCAGTCGCCGAAGTAACTGCCGAACAGCATGGTGAACACCGTGCGGCACTGGCTCTGCGCGAAATCGGCCGTCGAGCCGATCCCGCCGGCACTCTGGTAGCTGCCGCCACCACAGCCGTACGACCACAGATACCCCGGCCCCGGCGCGTTCAGCGTGGTGAAGTAGTCGGCGGAGACCACGCTGCCCGGGCCCAGCAGCGCGTAGGCGTTGCGCCACGCGCTGGCCGCGAACGCTTCGCCGGAGAACCAGCCGAAGTTGTCGTCGACCAGCATCTGCGGTGCCGCCGTCCAATGGGCGTGACGGAAGCCGTGGTCCTTGTCGAGGTATTGCTCGAGCAGCTGCAGTTCGCTGGCGGCGAACGCCGGCAGATCGAAGAAGTCGACCCGCCCAACCGCCAGATCGACGTCGCTCGGCAGCGAAGTCTGGTCGAACTTGCCGTCCCCCGGCAGATTGCGGTTCTGCGCCCTGGAGGCCGCCGCATTGTTGACCGAACTGTCGGTCCACGCACCGTTGAGTTCCCCGTAGAACAGGTCGGCAGGCCATGCTCCCTGGTGGTCGGGGTGGCCATCGGGATTGAGGTTGCCGGAGTAGGGCACGGGGACATGTCCGAGCACGAACACGCTGCGCACGCGCCCCGGATGTGCCGCGGCGTCGGCCACCACCATGGTCCGGACCGCGGCCGGAGTCAGGGAGCGCGGCACGTCGTGGCGCAGCACCTGCCAGCCATCGCCGACCAGATCCTCGATCAGGCGCTCGAGCCGCGCGCCGAGACTGGTGGCGTGGACGGCATCCACCAGCAGCACCACCGCGCCCCGGTCTTCGAGAGCCGGGGCTTCGAGGCCCGCAGTGAAGAACGTGCGCCCGGTGGTGGTGCCGTTGCGATTGAAGAAGTACTCGTAACGCACCCCGGGCACGACGTTGGTGTCGGTCCAGGTGGTCGCAGTGCCGCCACCAGGAATCAGCGTGAGCGCGCCCCAACTGGTCGCGCCGGGCAGGCGCCGGTAGACCGAGTAGTTGCTGGCGCCTGCTTCGAGCGGCCAAGTGAACGTGAAACTCGGCGGCGCCACACTCGGGGTCACCGAGATGGCGATCGCCGCTTGTTGCGGCGCTTGCGCAGTGGCTGCGGCGAGCAGGAGGATCGGGGTGAACCGGCACGGCAGCCGGAGTCGCAGCGAAGGGTTGGGCATGGTGGCGAGCGGGTCCCGCAACGACGGCGGGCGGCGACGAGGCGCCCCAGCATACGACGCGCGCGCCAACTCACCGCAAGTGCAGCCACAGGCCATTGCTCGCGGCGCCCCGCCCGAACGGCTGGCCGAAATCGAACACCTGGACGTAGACCTCCCCCAGCCCAGCGATCAAGGGCAACGGCAGCGCCATCACAGAGGTCGGGAACCCACTCGCTCCATAGAACTGAGTCAGGTCCGGACTCACGTGCAACGAGCAGCCGGGTGTGCCGATCAGCGCGTCGATCGGCGCCGGCAAGGACTGGCCGCGGAACTGTTCGCGGCTGAAGCCGACCGCCAGAGCCCGCAGGGAGTTGGGCAGGTGGTTGCTGCTCAGCAAGGTCACCGTCCGTCCGGCCTGCAGCACGCCCAGCGCACCGAGCGTGATCGGCCCCGAGGTGATCTCGCAGCCCCGCCCGAACGGCAGCGCGAACGCCGCGAACTCGGCACCGCGCAGGTCGAGCGGTGGCACCAGCGCGGTGCGCAGCGTGAGACCACCCGTGCCGAGGTCCACGTCGTAGAGCCCAGTACTGGTGCCACCCAGCAACCCGCCACCGGGCGTCTCGCACAGCCACTGCAGCAACACGTTGTTCGCCGTGGCCGGGAAGGGATCGGCGGCGGCTCCGGTGTTCGGATCGAGTACCACGAGGCCTTGGACCCAGTGCCAGCCGTAGAGCGTGTTGCCGACGACCGCCAAGGACTGGATCGCGGTCAAGCCGACGGGGCCGCGCAACGTGTGTTGGCCGGTCTGGGTGTCGATGTGCCAGAGTCGGGACGTGAGGCCGCTTGGCTGGGTTTCGATGCCGTAGAGGCCACCCGGGGCACGGGCCAGCCCACGCAGGTCCAGGCTCGGGAACATCAGGGCCGAGCTGCGGGCCACTGGGTCGATCAGAGCCAGATGGAACGAGAATGCGGTGCCGTTCGGCAGGCGGGCCGTCGACCAGAGGCGTTCTGCTGGATCACGGGCCAGACAGTTCTGGCCCATGCCCGCACTGGCCAACAGCTCGTGGCTGCCGTCCTGGGCGTCGACCACGTGCAGGCGGCCGTCCCAATTCGCAGCGACCAAGTGCTGGCCCGAGTTGGGGAGCTGGGCCGGAAGCGGAGCCACCCAAGGCGTGGCCAGGGCCGCGAAACTGAGGCGAACCAGGGTAGAAGCTGTGCGCATGGGAGTGGTGCCGCGCCGCGGCCACTGCAGGGTAGCCAACCCGTTGCGCGCGGTAACACAGGCCCAGCCGCCCGGGGTCCGATTGCGGCCATGGCGCAAACCCAGCCAGTTCGCCAGCAGCGGCGCCGCGCTCACCGGCGCGGCTGCAGGTGGATCTGGGTGATCGCCGCCTTGGCCGCCGCTGCGACCTCGGCGTCGGCGCCGCTGCTCCATTCGATCAAGAACGGCAGGGCTTCGGCCTGGCCGAGCACCCCGAGCGACGGGATCGCGAGCAGGCGCTGGGCTTTGGGTGCGTCAGGTCGCGCCTGCAGCAGCAGCTTCTCCAGCGCCGACAGAGGGCTGGCGTCGAGGCCGCGCAGCACGCGGTCCCAGTGCGCCTGCTGTTCGTGGTAGAAGCGGATTCGGGTCAGCGCCTGTTCGGCGACTTCGCGGATCTTCGGGGACTCGTCGCGCAGCAGCGCAATCAGACCCGGTACCGCCTCGGTGGCCAGCGTCTTGCCGAAGTACTGTGCCGCTTCTTGGCGCGACCAACTGCTCTGGTCGGCGAGGAATGGCACCATGGCCACCGCGGGCACTTCGCCCTTGCCCTTGACCACCCGCTGGAAGGCCCAATGACGCACGGTCGAGTCCGGGCTGGCGATGGCTACGGCGAGATCGGGCGGCTGCCCGGCACGCACCAGCGCGTCCAAGGCGTGGCTGGCGTTCTCCCCTGCTTCGGCCCAGCGGCGCAGTTGCGGCAGGTGCGCCAACAGCTCGTCCTTGGTCATCGCCTGCACCAGGTGGTAGCGCTGGAGCGGCACTTCCAGCGCCACTGCGAGCCACTCGGCCCAACCGTTCTGGCCGTTCTGTTTGCGCCAGCGTTGCAGCCCCACCTCGCACCAAGTGCGTGGCTGGTCGGGCCGCGCTGGATTGCCGTTGGCGTCCCCGAAGAAGTTCGGGACCTGCGCGGCCAGCAACCGCACGTGGTCGTCGCGGGTGTCCGCGGCGAGCTGGTGAGGCGCAAGGTGCATCAGCGCCATGGCGGAGCCACCCTGCCGCAGACGCTGCAACAGCACCGTCAACTGGGCCTCGGTGTAGCGATGGGCCGACGGCTCCGCCGAAGCTGCGAACAAGTAGGTCAAGGGCGTGTACTCCACACGCTTGCCCTCGGGTGCGAGAGGATGCGCCTCCGGCTTCTCGTTGCCGTCGATCAGAGCCAGCGCCGGTTCGTCCCCGAGTTGGAGCAGGGCCAGCAGCAGGGCAGTCGCCGTGGCGTTCGGAGCAAGACCCGGGTCGCGCCGCTGCGGCACCATCTGGCGCAGCACGGCGCAGCGCTCCGCACTCGGCGCGAGGTGGGCGAGGCGAATCAGGCCGCGGACCGGAAACGAAGGGGATGGGCGCTGCTTCTGCTTGGCGAGGAACTCGTCGTAGGCCAACAGAATCGCCCAGGCAGCGTCGTGGCCGGTACTCACCAACGCGTCCACCCAAAGCCATGCCGCCTGGCGGCTTTTCCCCAGCCAGTCGAGGATCTGCGCCGGCGCCGGCGCGAGCGCCAGCAGCTGCATCGTTGCCGCAGGCGGCACACCCAACTGCACCACTTTGTGGAGCAAGAGCTCGGGCACTTCGCGCTGGCCCTCCGGTTGCGCGCGCACAGCTTCCAGCACCGGCCGGACGTCCTCGACCTGCATGCGCGCAGCGATCGCGTCCCAGGCCCGGTTGTTGGACAGGTTGAGCCGGGGGCCGGCGACCCGAACCAGCGGCAGGAGCTCGGCAACACTGCCGACTTGCCCCTCGCGCGCCAGCAGGGCGAGCCATTCGCGCGCCCAGGACGCCTGGAAGGACTCCGGGGGGTGGCGCTGCGCACAGGCGAGCAGGCGCGGCCACAGGCGTGCGGCGACCTCGGGCCGCAAGCGGTTGTCGCGGTCGTAGGCGTCGAACGGCCAGCGCACCATGGGCGTCGGCCCCAAGTCGACCGACGCCTGCTGGTCGGCGTACAGCTCGATACCGGCCAAGCAGGTGTGCAAATAGGACTGCCGCAGCAGCTCCTGGGCCGCGGCTCCGAGGGTCGGATCGGTGGCCGCCAGGGCCTGCTGCACGAGCGCCACCAGGCGGGCCGCTTCGGCAGGTTGCGTGCTGTTGGAGGTGAAGAACCTCAACACCAAGAGCCGGCGCACGGCATCCCCTCGCTCCGCCATGCCGAGCAAAGCCGACGCATCGATCCGTCCCACCAACCGATTCTGCCCTGAATGGAGCAGCGCCGACACCACCGCGAAGTTGGGATGCGCCAGGAACGCCTCCGCGACGGCCATCATCTCCGGCCGATGCAGTTGCCACGCCGGCGTGACCAGCCACTCCGGAGTGGCTGGATCCCCCGCCGCCCGACGCAAGAACTCGGCAGCCTGCGGCCCACCGATCCGCCACAGCAAGGCGGCGTACTGCTGCTTGCGATGGTCACCGACCTTCGGCAGCCGCGCCAAGATCTCGGGCACGATCGGCTCGCCGAGCCATTCCAGGCCCCGCTGCTGTTCGCCAGTGAGCCCGTCATGCGGCGCATGGTCGAGCAACTCCGCAGCCTTGCGCCGCAGCTCGGCCTGCCGCTCCGGATCCTGAGCCGCCTCGGCAGGTTGCACTTCGCCGACCACGACCTCGTCGGGCTCGGCGGCGCCCGGCACGCTGCCAAGGTCGCGGCCCAGCCGCCGCAACAGCTGCACGAGGCGCTGCCGCGCCAGGCGCTTGGCCGCTGCCGACAGATGCTCGGCGCCGAGAGCCTGGCGGTAGAGCGCTTCGGCCTTGGTGAGGTCCCCCTGCTGCTCCTCGACGGCGATCACGGCGGCGAGCTCGGTCTCGGGCTTCGGCGCGGTCTGGGCCTGGCACGGCAGCAACCAGCAGAGTGTGGCGAACGCCGCGCCGAGTCGGGCGCGACCTGGAAGGTGGATTGGTTGGCGGTTCATACGGGAACAGAAGACGCGCGGCGGCCAGCCATGCCGTCCGCCGCGCGTCAGTTCGGTGTCAAGGTTCGGTCAAGTCCCCCACCCCGGTGAGGCGGTAGCCGATGCCGTGCACGGTGACGAGGAACTGCGGCTGCCGCGGGTCCACCTCGACCTTCTGCCGCAGGTTCAGCATGTGCGTGTCGATGGTGCGGTCGCCGACGAACTGGTCGCCACCCCACACTTCGCGCAGGAACTGGGCGCGCGACACGGCGCGGCCCTGCGCACAGCGCAGCAGCAACAGCATGGCGGCCTCTTTCTTGCTCAGCGCATGGGTCGTGCCCCCGCGCACCGCCGTGAACGCCGACAGATCGACCCGGGTCGGCCCGAGCTGGAACTGCTGCAGCGCGGCACTGCCGGCGTCGCCGGCGCCGCCGTCCTGGCGCCGCCGCCGCAGTGCTGCTTTGACGCGCGCCAGCAGTTCGCGCAGCGAGAACGGCTTGGTCACGTAGTCGTCGGCGCCGAGTTCGAAGCCGAGCACCTTGTCGCCCTCTTCGCCGCGCGCCGTCAGCAGCAGCACCGGGGTGGTGTCGCCGCGGCTGCGCAGTTCGCGCAACAGTTCGAGCCCGCTCGGACCGGGCAGCATCACGTCGAGCACCAGGAGATCGAAGCGCTGCGCGCGCAGCAGGGCCCGGGCCTCGTGGCCGTCGGCGGCGGCCTGCACTTCGTGGCCTTCGCCGACCAAGGCGTCGCGCAGGGCCGTGCGCAGGGTGCGGTCGTCTTCGACCAGGGCGATCCGAGAGATCATGAGGCGTCCTCGCGGGGCAGGGTGAGCAGGAACACGGCACCGGGCCCGGGCTCGGCGCTGGCACAACGCAGGTCGCCGCCAGAGCGGCGCAACAGCGTACGCGCGAGGTGCAGGCCCACGCCCACCCCTGGCACACTGCCGTGCTGCTGGGCCGAGCCGCGCACGAAGCGTTCGAAGATGCGCTCGCGCTCGGCGGCGGGCACGCCCTGGCCGTGGTCGCGCACGGCGATCTCGATCTGGCGCGGCTTTGCCTGCGCCGTGATCTCGACCGGCCCCGGCGCGTACTTGCGGGCGTTGTCGAGCACCGCGACGAGCGCCTGGGCGAGCACACCCCGATCGCCACGGGCCGCCGGCAACGGCGGCAAGTCGGCGGTGAGCCGGTGCCCCGCCTGCTCCGCCAACGGCGCCAGCATCGCCACCGTGTCGCGCACCACGGCCGCAGCATCGACCGGAGTCCGTGCCAGCGGCGCGGTCGCGCGCTCGGCTTTGCGCAGGTCGAGCACGTTCTCGATGAGCGCCGACAGGCGGGCGGTCTCGGCCACCAGCATCGCCTGGTACTCGGCTTCGCGACCGACCGCCCGGCCCTCGGCCAGCATCTCGGCGAGCAACCGGATCGCCGCGAGCGGTGTCTTGAGTTCGTGGGTGACGTTGGTCAAGAACTCCGCCTGCGCCGCAAGGGCTTCGCCCTCGCGCGCCGAAGCGCGCA
>JAEUHP010000255.1 GCA_016795295.1 Planctomycetota bacterium
GCCCGCCAACACGGGTTCGTGGCGCAGGTGGCGTTCGAGATCCTCGGCGAACTCGGCGACGGACTGGTAGCGGCGGGTCGGATCGCGCTCCAGCGCTTTCAGCGTGATCCAGTCGAGGTCGCCGCGCAGGCGGCGGCGCAGTGCCTGCGGGGTGACGCCTCGGGTCGCGGCGACGGCTGGCTCGAGGCTGGTGGCGGTCGTGCTCGGCCGCGCCGGATCGGCTTCGCGCACCTGCTGCAGATACTGCAGCAGACCGCGTTCCTGCACCGCCCGAGGATCGTGCGGCAGGCGCCCCGTCAGCAGCTCGTAGAGCAGCACGCCGAGCGAGTAGACGTCGGTGCGCACGTCGATCAGGCCACCATTGAGATCGGCTTGCTCCGGGCTCATGTACCCCGGGGTGCCGAGGCAGCGGCCAGCGAGGGTCATCGGCTCTCCGGCACTCTGGTCCCTGCCAGTGCCATCGCCGATCGCTTTGGCGATGCCGAAGTCGATGATCTTCGGCACCGGCGCGCCGTCGACGATGGCGACCAGCACGTTGCTCGGCTTCAGATCGCGGTGGATCACGCCGCGCTGGTGGGCATGGTGCACCCCGCGACAGACCTGGACGAACAGGCGCAGGCGGCTCGACAAGGGCATGCCGCCGCGGTCGCAGAACGGCACCAGGGAAGTGCCCGCGACGAATTCCATGGCGAAGAACGGCAGTCCGTTCGCCGTCGTCCCCGCGTCGTAGATCTGCGCGATGTTCGGATGGCTCATGCGCGCCAGAGCCTCCCGCTCGAGCGCGAAACGCGCGACGACCTGCGCCGAGTCCATGCCCGGGCGCAGCACCTTCAGGGCCACCTGACGATGCACCGGTTCGTGCTGTTCGGCGAGGTGCACGGTGCCGAAGCCGCCTTCGCCGAGCAGCGACCGCAGCCAATACCGACCGATGCGCTGCGGTGCCTCGCTTGCGGGCTCCGCTGCGTCGAGATCGTGGGCGGCCAGCAGGGTCCGCACTTCGGCCGAGATCTCGGGGTCGTCCGGGCATTGGCTCGCCAGCCAGTCCGGGCGCTGTACCGCCGGCAGCTCGATGGCGGCAGCGAAGATGGCCTTGACCCGTTCCCAGCGCGCCGGATCCATCACGAAGTCCCGAGCTGGCGTTGCAGGAACGCGCGCGCCAGTGCCCAGTCGCGGCGGGCGGTGCGTTCGCTGATGCCGAGGGTCGCGGCGATCTCGACCTCCTCGAGGCCGGCGTAGAGGCGCAGTCGGACATGCTCGGCGAGCCGAGGGTCCTGCGCCGCGAGCGCGTCCACGGCCTCGTCGAGCGCGAGCACCTGATCCGCATCCTCGGTGGTGGCCAGCTCCAGCGCGTCCAGGGGCACGCGAAGTAGCCTGCCGCCGCGCTTGTCGCGGCGCTTGCTGCGCGCGTGGTCGATCAGCACGCGGCGCATCGTGTTGGCGGCGGCAGCGAGGAACTGCTGACCGGTCGCGAACGACTGTCGCGTGCCGAACAGGCGCAGCCAGGCTTCGTGCACCAGTGCGGTGGCCTGCAGCGTGTGGCCGATGCGTTCCTGGCCGAGGTGCTGGCGGGCGATCCGGCGCAGCTCCGCGTAGACGGCGGTGAATGCCGCCGAACAGCGACCGTCCGCCTGGGCAGTGACCTCCTGCAGCAGCAGGGTCAGGCGCTGGGTCTCGGGCGGGTCGGCCGGCATGGGGAGGCGCGGCAACGATACCGATCGTGCACGACCGCGCCCAGGACAGCGCCCCGGCGCGGATTTTCGCGGCGAAATCTTGGCCAGGACTTGCGGCCGACGGCGCCAAGGGGGGCGAGCCGCCGTTCTGCGCGGCTGCCGATCCAACCGCTTTCCTGCCACCCACATGAC
>JAEUHP010000297.1 GCA_016795295.1 Planctomycetota bacterium
GTCGCCATGACTACTTGCTCGCGCTCCGGGTCGCCGGGTTGCCGATCGCGGACGCGATCAACTTGTCGAACTCGTTCTTCACCTTCGCCTTGAAGTCGGCCTCGATTGCGTAGACGTCACCGAACTCGGCGAACGCCCAGCGGCCGTAGGTGCCCAGGTGGTTGACGCCAGGCACCCAGTAGGTCTGCATCGTCGACTTCTTTTCCTTGGCGTCCTCGCGCCGGTAGCCCTTGATCTCGACGATCAGATGCAGCGGGTCGTCGGGACCTCGCCCATCGTCGACCAGGACGACGAAGTCGGGCAGATACTTGCGGACCTCGGAGCCGAAGCGGTAGGGCACTTCGAGCCCGAGGTTGTGGTTCTTCGCGTAGGCGCGGACCTGCGGGTGCGACTCGGCAACGCGGCAGAACTCCGCCTCCCAGTCACTGTCGAGGATCACCCAGTTGATGTGGCAGCGGTCGGCACGGGTCTCCCAGCGCAGCGTCTTCGACGTGTTGAACCGCACGTAGCTCGTCGAGCCCGTGGGGTTGAACGCATCGAGGAGCGCCTTGATCGGCCGCCGGTCGAGGAAGGCCGTCGTGATGCCCTTCGTGATGCGCTCGCAGGCGATGTCGGCCAACGCCCGGTAGGCGAGCTGGGCCGGATACGTGCCTCCCTTGCAGACGAGGCAGGTGTCGAGCCACTGCTTGGCGATGCGCTTCAGTTGCCCGAACAGGTGGAGCTTCGGTTCCTCGCCGTGGTCGCGCCACTTGCTGTAGAGCAGGTGCTTGGTCAGCTCGAAGACCAACGTCGACGACCGCAGGTCGCGTAGGTGGTCGAGCGTCAGGTCGACGCTCTGCCCGATGATGCCGGAGCTCACCGTAATCGACGGCCCGGTCAGCTCGGGCGTTAGTTCGAGGACTGAATCGTCGTCGAACTTCGCCTCCAGCCGCTCTTCCGGCAGTTCGACGCGGTAGCCCTCGACGCGCGGGAAGCGGATCTCCAGTGCGTCGCGGTCGGGCCGCACGGCCTTCACCTGGATCGTCTCGCGCGGCGGCTGCGGCGGTGCGACAACGGGCTTGGCGGTGAAGTTGAACGGGATGCCGAAGACGTCGGCATACTCGACGTTGAACAGCCCTTCCTCGTTGAGGTCGTAGGACTGCCGGCGAAGTGCTCTGCCGATGACCTGCTCGCACAGGAGCTGCGTGCCGAACGCCCGGATGCCGAGCACGTGGGTCACCGTGTTGGCGTCCCAACCTTCGGTCAGCATCGACACCGAGACCACGCAGCGGATCTGCCCGCCGAGCTGGCCGGCCTTGCCGACGGTGTTCATCACCTCGCGCAGCAACTCCTGGTCGGTGATGCTCTCGCCGGCGCGGGCGTCGCCGGTGCGTTCGACCATGTCGCGGCGGAACTGCTCGATCTCGGCCGCAGCCATGCTGCGGAAGTTGTCGTCGAGGGCGTCGCCGGCTTCGAGCTGCTCGCTGTCGATCAGCAACGTGTTCGGCCGCGGCAGCGGGTTGCCGTGCTCGTCGAGGTTGTCGAACAGCGCGAAGCGCCCATTGTGCTGATGGATGCGGCCGTCGTCAGCGGTGCGCTGGAAGCCCGAGACGAAGTCGTAGACCAGCTTCGAGACAGCCGTGTTCGAGCAGACGATGATGAAGCAGGGCGGCACCTTGATGCCCTTCTCCTGCCAGAGCTTGAAGGTCTGCTCGTAGTGGCCGTAGAGCGCTTCGAGCGCGGTCTGCAACTTCAGCGGCAGCGACAGGGGGTCGAGCGTCTCGCCGCTTTCCTTGGCACCGCCGCGCCCCTTCTTCGGCATGTCCTTGCGGACGTGCTCCCAGAGGTTGCGGAACATCGGCAGCTCGTCGCCCGGGATGTTCTCGGCAACTGGCACGCGCGGCAGCTTGACGATGCCGCACTCGATTGCGTCCATCAGCGAGAAGTCGCTCATGGTCCACGGGAACAACGTGCCCTCGGCGTAACCCGATCCCTGGAGGAAGAACGGCGTCGCCGACAGGTCGATGACGCGCGCGAGGCCGAGCTTGCGGTTCACGGCTTCGAGGCCGGAGATCCACAGGCGCGCAGCATCGTTGTTCTTCTCGGCCTCCTTCTTGTCGTCGCCCTTCAGGTCCTCGTCGTCGTCTTCTTTGGGCTTCTCGCGGTAGCAGTGGTGCGCCTCGTCGTTGATTGCGAGGATGTTCTTCATGCCCATCAGGTCGGGCATGACCCGCTGGAGCATCTGACCTTCGGTTTCCAGCGTGTTCAGTTCCTCGCCGCCACGCCCTTGCAGCAGCGCGCGCCCGCCGGAGGACAGCTCGACGCGCTCGCGCAGCTTGAAGGCGTGGTAGTTGGTGATGACGATCTTCGCGCGCTTGACCTCGTCGAGCAGGTCGTTGGGCACCAGCTCGCGGTTCACGTAGTAGTTGTCGGGGTCGTTTGGCTGGAGGACCCGCAAGCGGTCCTTGATGGTCAGACCAGGTGTGCAGATCAAGAACCCCCGGGTGAAGTGCTTGCTGCCTGGCCGCCGAACCGCGTTGATCGTCTGCCACGCGATCAGCATCGCCATGACGGTCGTCTTGCCGGCGCCGGTCGCCAGCTTGAGGGCGAGGCGCAGCAGCTCCGGGTTGGCGTCGCGGTTGGCGCTGCCGAGGTAATCGAGCAGGGCCTTGCCGGCCTTGGTGTGCGGCGCGACCTCGGTCAGCCAGATGGCCGTCTCGACGGCCTCGACTTGGCAGAAGAACGGGCGCTGGTTGCTGAACTTGTGGTGCCGCCAGTGTTGGAGCAGCCGCGCGGTCTCCGGAGTGACCTGCCACTCGCTCGGGTTCGACCACGAGCGCCACGTGTCGACGTGCCGGCGGACCTCGTTGATGATCGACGTCGGGTCGTAGCGCTGGGCGTCGGTCGAGATGCCCTTGCCTTCGTCGAAGACGAACTCCTTCTGGTCCTTGGCCTTGCGCTTCTTCGGCTTGGGAATCGGCGTGATGAACTCGGCCTTGCGCCGGGTGTCAAGGATGCGTTGCGTCGGCTGGCCAGAACCGTCCAGTTCCCAGTGCCGCGCCGGGATCGCGTAGGGCGAGTTCAGGATCGGGTGGTCGAAGAACGGGTTCGACATCGTGTGGAATGCCCTGGACGTGACGATGGAGAGTGCGGCGGATCCCTCGGGCTTCGTCTTAGCAGTTCCGTCGATACGTGCCAACGGTCCGACTCAGCTTCTTGCGACCTGATGTGAACATGCTGGGCCAAGCGGTGTGGGACGGGGAGCCGGCTTGGAGGAATCGCGCCGCACCGCCTGCCCCGCTACACTCAGCCGGTTCGAGCCAACCTCCAAGCCACCCTCCAAGCGGCTCCCCACCCCGCATCGGAGTCACCGTGGCAGCCAAACCAAGCACCCCAACCCCGCCAGTCGAGACCGTTCCTCTCAACCGGCTCTTCTGCTCCCCCACCAACCCGCGCAAGAACGACGCAGCCATCCCCCACGTCGCGGCCAGTCTGCGCCGTTTCGGCTGGCAGCAGCCGATCGTGGCCCGCCGCTCCGGCGAAGTCATCGCCGGCAACACCCGCCTGAAGGCCGCCCAAGAGCTGGGCATGAGCGAGGTCCCGGTCTGGTGGTTCGACGGCACCGATCTCGACGCCACCGCCTTTGCGATCGCCGACAACCGGACCCACGAGTTCGCTGAATGGAACGACGCCGAGCTGGCGCGCCTGCTCGACCAACTGCGCCGCGAGGACTCCCTCGACGGCGTTGGCTACTCGACCGAGGACATCGACACCCTGGTGGCCGATCTGCGGGCCCAGGAGGAGGTCGACAAGGATCTGCTCGACGAAGGCCCGGAAGCCCCGCCGGTGGTCGCGGTGGCGCAGCCCGGCGACCTATGGGTGCTCGGCGACCACCGCCTGCTCTGCGGCGACTCGACCAGCCTGCGCGACGTGCACCGCGTGATGGCCGGCGCCAAGGCCGCCCTGGTGGCGACCGACCCGCCCTACCTGGTCGACTACACCGGTGAACGCCCCAACGACTCCGGCAAGGACTGGACCGACCGCTACCGCGAGATCGACATCCAGGACGCCGAGGGGTTCTTCCGCGCCGTGTTCGGCAACGTGCTCGACGTGCTCGGCCCGAAGGGCGCCATCTACTGCTGGCACGCCCACAAGCGCTGCGGCGACATCCAACGCATCTGGCGCGATCTCGGCATCCTGGACCACCAACAGATCATCTGGGTGAAGCCGACGCCGGTGTTCGGCCGCGTCTACTGGCACTTCCGACACGAGCCGTGCGTCATGGGCTGGCGCCAGGGCGACAAGCCCGAACACGACGGCGTGCACGAGCACGACTCGGTGTGGGAAGTGGACTGGGACGGCAAGGCCCGCGTGGTGGGCAACGAGCACCCCACCGAGAAGCCGGTCGAGCTGTTCGTGCGGCCGATGCAGAAGCACACCAAGCCGGGAGATCTGGTGTTCGAGCCGTTCTCGGGATCGGGCTCGCAGCTGATCGCAGCCGAGCGCACCGGGCGCCACTGCCGGGCAATCGAGATCAGTCCGCCGTTCGTGGACGTGGCGGTGCGCCGGTGGCAGAAGGCGACCGGGCTGGAAGCGGTGTTGGACGGCGACGGGCGAACGTTCGCGGTGCTGGCGGCAGAGCGGTTGGGAACGGGTACTGTGGGCACGAGCTGAAGAGCTGGCATGAAGGCGGGCCAGGGTGCGGGATCCCTCACCGCCGCACCCACCCACTTTCGACCAAATGCTCCCCGAGGTAATCTCCAGCCGCGGCGGCAACGGGATGTCGCGACGCCAACCCGCAGGAGCACCCACCATGAGCGACCGAGATGAGACCAGTGTTCGCCCAGCACACGAGTGGACCGACACCCAGAAGCACCTCGTCGCCACCACCACGAAGGTGGCGGGTTGGGGCATCGCAGCCGGCTTGCTCTTCGCGGGCTGGCTGATGGGCGGAACAGATCTGGAGTGGAAGCGCAAGCCTGGCACCTGCCTTCTGGTCTTGGGGATCGCAGCAGCAATCGCCATCTTCTGGTGTCGCGCCGTCCAGGTCGCCGTCTCGGCTTGCCGAGCCGCATTCGACCAGCCAATCGCGAAGACCGAGCAACCAGCAGATGATCCTCTGATCCTGATTCGGCACGCGCCAAGACTGGCCAAGTGGAGTGCAGTCGTGATCGTCTTGGCCACAGCAGGCTCTTTCCTGGACGACTACTTCGATAGGCTGTGACGAGTTGGGCGGGGTCGCATGCCGGCGGGAATGCGCCCGTCTCCCTACCCCTCGCCCTCAGCCTGCATCGCCGTCCCGAGCCAGCCCCGCTCCACCACCATCCCCGCCAGGACCGCCACGGCCGCCGATCGCCCAGCCGCCGGAGCCCGGGTCGCTCGGTCGAACGCCAGCAGCCAGTCATCAACCGTCGCGCCGCTGGCGTGGGCCATCAGCGCCACCAGTTCGGCCTCGGCCAGCACTGCCTCAAGCACCAGCCCGGCAGCTGGCACTTCGCCCCGCACCAGGAACGCCTCGCTGGCCTGCGCGAACGGCACCTCCCAGCCCGGCACCGAGCTGTCGATCCGGCGCTGGAGCCGACGACAGCGCGCGAACAGCCGTCGGCCTTGCGCGACGTAGGGCCGCTTGAACCAACGATCCGGGTAGCCGAGCAACCCAAGGCTGGTGGCCCCGTGGTCCGGCAGCTCGCGATCGGCGAGGAAGTCGGCTCGCGTCAGATCGCCCCCGGCCAGCACCTCAGCACGCAGCAACTGCCGAGCGCCCAGGCGCACCATGCCGGTCGAGTACAAGGCCTCGGCGAACACCACCTCACGCACCGAAGGAGTCGTCGGCGGCGCCTCGGCAACGCCGCCATCAGTCGGGTGCAGCACGGCCAGCCAGGGGTTCGCGACGTTGCGGGCGTGCAACGCGCGCTGCACCACGGCTTCGGCGAGACGCTGGTGGTTCGGCAACTGGCCAGTGCTGCAGAACCCATCGAAAGCAGCTTCGACCACTCCTTCGTCCAGTGGCTGCTGCGAGAGCGCCGCATCCAGACGGGCGACCCGGCGCTGCCGCGTCGTGCTCATCGCGACCCCCGCCGTTGCGACATGCCCGCAGCCTGCTCGAGTTCGCCCAGCCGCGCTTCGAGATCGGTCGCCTCGATCGCCCGGACGCGGGCCTGGACGGCATCGATCAGCAGCTTGCCGGCTTCGCGCTCGATGTCGCCGCGGCAGATGCCGGCGATGACGCAGTCGAGCGCAGCGGTGCAGTCGGCCGCCGTCTCCAGTTTGGGGAGCGTGATGCCCAGGGGCTCGCCGCCGGCGGCAGGGGCCTCGGCCGGCTTGCCGCAGGTGCGCTCCATGACGATGCGCATCGCTGCCAGGTTGCCTTCCAGCGCCAGACGGGTCGCCTTGCGCATGATCGCAGCCAAATGGTCCGGGGTCACGGCCTGCTCGGCAGCGCGCCGCAGGGCCGACGTCCGACCGCGGGTACGGCCAGGGCCGCCCGGATTGCCGGGTACAAACCGCCCGTGGGCGTCGCGAATGTTCGACGGTTGGTCCAAGCCATGCCTCACTGAGCAAGAGCCGGGGCTTGGAAGGACAACTCGGACGGCGGCTCGTCACCGATGGTAGCCGAAACGGACCGTTTCCCGCACCCCTGCACGGGCCTGTGCCGTCCGATCTGCGGTGGGGAACACCACTTCGCGGAGGCCCGGCGGGGCAAGGTCACCGATTCTCCACCGACAAGAAACGGTGGCGCGACGGCACATTTGCCTTCGCATGCGACCCGGGCTGGACGCGCCGCGGAGCAGTTCCTGCAGGGCGCGCCAGCCGCAGAATGCGCCTTGCGTCCCAGGCGCGGCGCATGGCTCAGTGCAGGCATGCACCTCCAAGACGCCCTCCAGGGTTACCTCCGGCAACTCGCCGCCGATGGCCGCTCCACGCACACCATCGGTCAATACCACCGCCATGGCTCGGCCTTGCTTACCTGGCTCGACGCGCACGGCGCCAGTCTCGACGCGGCCGATCTGACGCCCGACCTCTTGGCGCGCTTCTTCGCCTCGGATGCGGCGCGCAACCGGAAGGGCGGCGGCGCAAAAAAGGCCACATCGACCAACGCGATGCGCACCAGCATCCGCTGCTTCGCCGCACACCTGCACGCCGCGGGCCTCATCGCCGCCAACCCCGCTCGCCTGCTGCGCCGCGCCCGTTGCACCCCGCCGCCGCCCAGGCCGCTCCACGAGGACGAGCAAGCCCGCCTCCGAGCCCTGCTGGCCGCCGCCCCAGACGCCGAGGGGCAGCGTGATCGCATGCTGCTCGAACTGCTGCTCGGCAGCGGCATCCGCATCGGCTCGGCGCTGGCACTCGACGTCGGGGATCTCGACCTCAGCCACGGTGAGATCACGCTTCGCACCGGCAAGAACAACCGCCCCACCACCGCGCTGATCCCCCAAGGTCTCGCGGAGCAGTTGCAGCAGTTCGTCGCTGGGCGCACCGCCGGACCGCTGTTCCTAGCCCGCGGCCGAAGGCTGTCGACGCGGCAAGCCCAGCGAAGGATCGGAATCTGGCTGCGCCGGGCCGGGATCCAGGGGCGATCCGCGCACGCGATGCGGCACACGTTTGCCACCCTGCTGCTGGCCCGCACCGGGGACCTGCGGCTGGTGCAGGCCGCGCTGAACCATGCGTCGATCGCCTCGACGACCATCTACGCGCAGGTCGACCGGGCACGGCTACGAGCAGCGGTCGGCCGGTGAGGGGCGTGCAGATTCGCATGGCTACGGACGGGACCTACGATCTGGGTCGGCGAGAAGCGCCCCCTCCAAGAATCCCATGTCTCATTCCAAGCCCGATGCTGCGAAGTTCCACCGATCAGCCAATTGCCTGCTCGACGAGGCAATGGTCCACGTACGCTACCGAGTCGACCACGAAGCAGAGTGGCTACGGATTCGCTTGGAGCGCATGCCCCAACACCTGCTGGAGATCCGAGCTGAGCGGGAAGCTGCGGGTCGTGAACTCGATGGCCTGCGCTACCTGATCGCCGAAGCCAAGACCCAGGACCGGTGGTTCGGCGAGTTCGGCGACCGCCTCGCCGCTGCGCAGCAGCAGGCGGTTGATTCCTCCGAACCGCTGCGACAGTCGATGCTCTCCGAACTGGAGCAGCACCTACCAGCAGCCGAAAGCCGCCTCCGGCGAGCCGAAGGCGCCATGGCCACCACGCGGGCGGAATGGCACGACGCGGAACACCGGCTCGAAATGGCCTGGCTGGCGGAGCGCGAGAAGGCCATCAACGCCGCTATTGCAGACTTTCGCCGACTGTTCCAGAAGCACCGCCACCAGCTCGGCGGGATCACCAACACTGCCGATGCACCCCTCGGCAAGTTGCGGGTGCAAGCCACTTCGGCCTGCCATGCGCTCCTGCTGTTCGCTGAATCCATCGCCAAACGACGACAGGTCGTGTTTCCTGGCCTCGAACCGGGATACCTGCGAAGCGCTGTCGAAGCCGAGGCGGGTTGGTTGGCTCGATCCCTGAGCGAAGCATCCAGAGTGGCTCGACGACCAGCGATCGGCGTTCACAAAGCCATCGACGATGCCGGGTACGATCTGCTCTCCACCGCCTGGGACGAAACCGACCCAACGCACCGTCAACGACCGACTTGGCAGCAGCTTGCGGAGGCGGTCCACAGCCAGCTCGCCCTTGCGAGCAGCGTGAAGTCGACCTTGACGGCACTGAAGCAACGTTCCGCACGCACAAGAGCGAAGTGGGAGGCCATTCAGCGGGAGCTGGACGAGAGGAAAATGGAGCGAACTCGCAGGCTCAGAAAGTAGCAGCCAATGCTACTCCACCGACGACCCGCTGCGTGTGCATGTTGTTTCTCCAAAAGTCGTTATGACTCTCCCTAGACGGTAGCGTCGCACCCGGAAGCTACCAGCGCCCCCGGGTGTGAGCGACACCCGACGACTCCCGCCGCTACCCGACTACAGGATCGACCCGCTCCATGAGCACCTGATCGCTCTGGCCAAGTTGCCGGAATGGTACCAGGCCCGCACGGGCCACCGCATCCATCGCAGCGTCCCGTACAGCTGGCGCCGCCGCGGTGTGCGAGCCGCTGACGGGGCAGCGGTGCGGCTGCCAACGGTCCGCCTGGGTGGGATCCACTTCACTTCGACGGGCGCGCTGGCGTGGTGGTCGGCAGCAACCGCTACACCGGCCGCATCCGTCAGGACGGATCCCCAGGGAGACCTCGCGTGACGGACCTGGCGCCAACGGGCAATGGAGCGTTGCGACGAGTCGCCGAACGCCTCCATGGAGTCACCCAGACCAGACGCGGCATTCGGGCCCGTTGCCCGGCACACGACGACTCGGATCCCTCGCTCGACATCGACCTGGCTGACGACGGCAGGCTCTTGGTCACTTGCCGCAGTGCGCACTGCTCCGCCGCAGCCGTCATGGCAGCGATTGGCCTGACCATGACAGACTTGTTTTCCGTCGACAACCCGCCTCATGAACGCCCCAGCTCGCGCACCAAGCGTCAGCCCAAGGTTCATAACACCATTGAAGCGCTGACCAGGGCAGCCGCATGGTCCGTCACCGATCGTGGCCAAAAGCCGCCAGGCAAATGCACTCGCTATGACTATACCGACGCCGCAGGCAACAAACTTGGTGGCGTCCTTCGATTCGATTTCACCGACGGCCGCCCGAAGGAACTGCGGCGGTTTCGCCGCGATGACGCAGGCTGGATGCTCAAGGACATGGACGCACCGCGTCCGATGTACCGCCTCTTCGACATATGCGGGATGGATGCAAACACACCGCTCTTGTTCGTCGAGGGCGAAAAATGTGCCGAGGCCGCTCGCGATCTTGGCTTCGTGGCCACCACCAGTTCTGGGGGCGCCAAACAGCCACTAGCGAAGACGGACTTCAGCTCTCTCGCCAACCGCGACGTCGTGATCATGCCCGACAACGACTCCCCCGGGTTGTCATACGCCGCGGGCATCGCCGATCGAGCCCGTGCCCATGGAGCATCCAGAGTCCGCATTCTCGAGCTTCCAAACCTAGGGCCCGGCGATGACGTATTCGACTGGATCGCCCATCAACGTAATGATGGCGACCCAGACGCCGTCATTACTGATAGACTCCTGAAGCTGGTCCAAGAGGCCCCGCTGTGGCCTTCACAGCCGAGCGAACAGGAAGATCCTGAGGCAACGGATTCCCGAGGAGACAGCCCGCATGAAGCAAGTTGGGAAGGACCCATACCACTCGGGAGCATCGATCCAGACTCCGGTAGGGTCGTCTTGTCCCTCAAGAAGACCCTGCCCACCGCCAAGCTGTTCCTGAGGCAATTCTATGAGTTAGATGGTCACCGTACCCTCGTAGAATATGCCACTTCCTTGTGGCAATGGATGGGAAACCGGTACCTCGAACTCGAAGAGCGCCAACTCGCGCATCATCTGCAGCACTGGCTTCACGAAGCACTCCGCTACTTTGTGAACCGGAAAGACGGCAAGCCATGCCTCACGGGCTTCGACAGCAATCCAGGCAGTGTGCGAGCGGCCATCGAGACGATCCGCGCCGAGGCCTACCTGGACGCCAACACGGCGGTGCCAGCATGGCTCGGCGAGGAGCCCCCTCCATTTCCCCTCTCAGAGTTGCTGGCATGCAAGAACCACACTCTCCACGTACCCAGCCAAACCCTGCTCCCGCCATCGCCGAAGCTATTCACCTTCAACGCCATCGACTTCGACTACGACGCACAGGCCTCGGAGCCGCACCGCTGGTTTGCGTTCCTGAAAGAGGTGTTCGGTGAAGACGAGGAGTCGATCCGTTTGCTACAGGAGTGGTTCGGCTATTGCCTGACCGCCGACACCAGTCAACAGAAGATGCTGCTGATGGTTGGTCCGCGCAGGTCGGGTAAAGGCACCATTGCCAGAGTGATCAAGGAGCTGGTTGGTGGGAGCAATGTGGCAGGCCCCACCATCGGGAGCTTGACAGGCAACTTCGGCTTGCAGCCACTGCTCGGCAAGTCTCTGGCGATCGTGAGCGATGCGCGGTTCTCGGGCGACAACATCCAGGCACTCGTCGAGCGCCTGCTGTGCGTGAGTGGAGAAGACACCCTAACCATCGACAGGAAGTACCTGACCAGCGTCACCATGAAGCTCCCGGTCAAGTTCATGTTCTTGACCAACGAGCTGCCGAGGATCCAAGACTCGAGCACCGCGCTCGCAGGCCGATTCGTGGTGCTACGTCTCCTACGGTCCTACTTCGGGAAGGAGAACCACAACCTCACGGAAGAGCTGCTCGCCGAGCTTCCGGGCATCCTGCTTTGGGCCCTGATCGGCTGGCAGAGCCTTCGAGAGAGAGGGCGCTTCCAAGAGCCTGAGTCTTCGCGCGCAGCAATACAGGACATCGAAGACCTGTCATCGCCGGTGAGTGCATTCGTGCGGGAACGCTGCGTTGTCGGTGCCGGGCACCGGGTTTCGTGCCACGATCTCTACCAAGCATGGTGCCAATGGTGCAGTGCTGACGGGCGCACGTCCCACACCACGGCTCAAGTGTTCGGGCGCGACCTCTCGGCAGCAGTTGCCGGCTTCACGAGGCGCAGATGCACCGGACGCCCCAGCTTCTACGACGGCATCGGACTGAAAACGGGAGGGACGCCATGATGAGTGCCGCAGTGTGTCGCGGTGTATCGCGACACGGCCATTTGTTTTCGCACGCGCGCTGGCGCACGCGCACGAGCACGTGCTCGCGAACATGCACACACAGGACGGGGGTGGGGCGCAGTACCGAGTGTCGCGACACACTGCGACACATCGCGGCACCACCGCGTCCGCCCGCAGACCTCAGGGACCTCATCTGCCGGGCTGGCTTCGCATCAGCCTCGGGTGGAGACGCCGGTCTGCCTTCTGGGCAGCTACTCGACATCTACTGTCAGCATTGGGATCGGCCGAGACAAGGAATGCCGCAGTCACCTCGAACCAGCGCCGGAGGCGCACCATGAGCAAAGCGGAACTCACGAATGGGTCTAGCCCCATAAAGCGCAAGCGACGCACTCGCGGAGCGATGACCGATCTGCGCAGCGCTTTGGTCGAGATCGTGCGGGAAGGCGCCCCCATGACCGTACGCCAAATCTACTACCAGGCCGTCACCAAGGGGCTGATCGACAAGACCGAGCAGCAGTACAAGGCCATCGGTCGGCTGCTGGTCTTGATGCGCCGCGATGGCACCATCGACTACCAAGACATCGCCGACAACACGCGATGGATGCGGAAACCCACTTCCTACGGATCCATCGAGGATGCCTTGGCGCAGACAGCACGCATCTACCGTCGGCAGGTCTGGGCAGATCTCGAGTGCCGCGTTGAAGTCTGGCTGGAGAAGGAAGCCTTGGCTGGCGTGCTGGTCGACGTCACCGCCAAGTGGGATGTCCCCCTGATGGTGACGCGTGGCTACCCAAGCCTCAGCTACTTGCATTCAGCAGGGGAGGCCATCCGGGCCAGCGGGTTGGAGACGTTCATCTACTACTTCGGCGATCACGACCCGAGCGGCGTCGACATTGCCCGACATGTGGCCGAGAGCCTGGCAGAATTCGCCGGTGACGTGAGCGTGACATTCACGCCAGTTGCGATCCGCAAGGAGCAGATCCGGATCTTCAATCTGCCTACTCGCCCGACCAAGTCGTCAGACTCCCGCGCGCGAGACTGGGAAGGCGGCTCCGTGGAAGTGGACGCTCTGCACCCAGACGTCCTGCGCTCCTTGGCCAACGACGTCATCGAGTACCACATCCCGGAAGGGCACATGGACACCTTGCTGGCAGCCGAAGCCTCGGAGCGGCAGGCGCTTCGGATGTTCGGGAAGCGCATGCTGGAGGAGGGACTCGGCCAGTGATCGGCACTCTCACCAACCCCAATGCGATCCGCCCAGGGACAGCCGGCGCGGCCCGGCACCGCACCTCCTCTGACCATCATGCCACCCGGGTTAACCATGCCTGAGCCACGCGTTGCCGTCCGTTCCTGGACTCGTGCGACCGACGACGAGGTTCGCAGCGGCCTGCTTGGCTACCTCGGCGTCGACTACGGCGACTTGATGCTCGACGGCGTGACCCTGCGCCGCACGGCGGATGGCCGGCTGGCCCTGAGCTTCCCGAGCAGGACCGACCGGAAAGGGCGGCGCCACCCGTTCATCCGGCCAGTAGACGAAGCGGCGCGGCGCACCATCGAGCGCGCGATCCTCGCCCAGCTGGCCGTCGCGGACGCCAAGGATGAGCCGTCGTGAACCACCCTGACGATGCGCGCTCCGACGGGGCTTCGGATGCAACCCTCAGCCAACCCGTAGCGACGCCGGCAAGCCCCAAAACTGCACCTTCGACGAGCGCGGACCTGCTGCAGCAGTTGCTGTGGTCGGTGCCGGAAACGGCCTTCCTGTTGCGCGTCTCAGTCCGCACTCTGCGACGGATGATGGCTGACCCACGTTCGCACTTCCCGCAGCCGCGCCGCATCGGCACACGCGTCCTGTTCGCGCGCGACGAGGTTCTGGCCCACCTCGGTCTGGACAGACCCACGCCCCCCGCCAAATGACCCACTGGGAAGGCAACCCCTACCGGCGGCCGAACAGCCCGTTCTGGCACATCGTCTTCGAGGACGCCGCGGGCATCGTTCGCCGCCGATCGACCAAGACCAGGGACCTGCGGCTGGCCCGCGAGATGCTCGCCGACCAATTGCGAGCCGTGGAGCGTACCCGGGCTGGCCATGTCGACCGCTACGCGGCCACCCGCAGCCAGCCTGTCGCCCGGCTGATCGACGAGTACAAGGCCCACCTGGACGCCAGTGGCGCAGTCGCTCGGTACGTGCGCGGTACCATCCGGCAGATCCGCGAGTTCGTGAGCTTCGCCGAGGTCACGACGCTCGCGTCCATCGCGGTGGCCGACGCCGACCGCTACCTGGAGCGGATCCGAGCCAAGCGTTCGGCCCGCACTCGCGACCACTACGCCACGGCGCTGCGCACCTTCGGCCGGTGGCTGGTCCGGACCGGCCGCTGGGACCACGATCCGTTCCAGGGACTCGCGTCCCGCACGGCCAACCGCGACAAGCACCGTGTGTTCCGGCGTCTCAGCTTCCGCTACGAGGAAGCCGAACGGCTGGTCGAAGCCGCGTGGGCGCGGTTCGAAGCCGAACGCGCGCGCGGCGGCACCGCCACCCACGACCACGGCGAATCCGTGCGCGACCGGCAGGTGCTCTACTGGTTCGCCCTGACCACGGGATTTCGCGCGAAGGAGTGCGCGTCGATCCGCTGGGAAGACCTGACCTTGGCGCACGGCAAGCCCGCCGTGCGCCTAGCCGGTCAGTTCACCAAGAACGGGGACGACGCACTGGTGCCGCTGCAGCCGTTCGTGGCCGAGGCCATGGCCCGAATGCGCACGCGTCGCAGCGCACACCACATG
>JAEUHP010000303.1 GCA_016795295.1 Planctomycetota bacterium
CACGGCGACCGCGATTGCGCGTGTCTGTGGTCCTGCAATCTGCGCGAGGAGATCTTCGGCGGCCGAGCCAAGAGCCTCAGCGGTAGTCGGCCCACTGGCAGTGCTCTTGCCCATGGCGCCCTCGATGTGGCTGTCGGGCGCTGCGAGCAGCAGCTCGAATGCGTAGGCGAGAGGTATGCGTCGGAGTTGTGGATCCGTGTCGCCCTCCAGGCCTGTGCCCACGTGGCTGGCTGGCCATCTGTAGTCGAGAAACAGAGGGCCTTCTGGCAACGGAGATTCCACGTAGGCCGCGGGGAAGTCGGACAGTGCTGCATGCACCGCGGCATCGCTTACCTCGGACCCAAGGCACGCCGTAGGTTGCACGGGATCGAAATCGAGTCCTACGGCGCGCTTGGTCATGAGAGCACCGCGCGCAGGAAGGTCCCGATCGCTGCACCCACCGAGGCGGGGTTGATCACCTGGTCTGGCAGGCGGATGCGAAAGCAGCCCACGCGACCGGTGCCTAGTTCGTCATCCCCGGGACTTGCCTCGTTCGTTGGCAAGAGCAGCAGCCCTCGCACGCTGTTCGCTGCGTGGGTCTGCAACGCCGCCTGCAGGCGCCTCGCCTGTGCACGCGCTTCTGCATCGGAGTCCATCGGGGCGAAGAGTCCCCAGATGCCCACGACGTGGGTTGCGTTTTGCCGGTCGAACGCCGGTCCCTTGGTCATGACCAGGTCCGGCAGAAGATGGGCCAGTTGTTGGACGCTGCGCGCTGGGTGGTCTGCCAGGTCGCCAGTGCGATGGATGCTGACGCACGTCTGTGTGCTGCTGCCACCAACCGGCCACAGGCCAGCGTAGGTCCTGGTGTCCAGGAAGTGCCCGAAGCTCGCCTCACGGTGGAGGACTGCGGGGCCTACGTGCTGCCCCTTCCGGCGTGAGCCCGCGCCAGCCGCGGTCTGCAATGGCCCCAACAGAAGATCAGCCTGCTTTCGCACCAGCAGTTCGCAGAACTCCGTCCACACTCGGTGGCGCCAACCAAGCAGGTTGTCACGCTCCTCTTCCTGCCGGCGGAGCCGGTCGTAGTAGCTCCACATCCGGGCGTAGCGGACATCGAACTGCAGCACGTAGTTGCGGGCGGGTTCACCGGCCAGGCTGGGAACGCTCGCGATCGGGGACTGCCGCAGCAGCCTCTGGATGGTGTCAGAGAACCTGCTGACCGACGCCACCCGCGCTGAGTCGGCGAACTGTCCCTTGTAGGTGCGGAGGTAGCGGCCTGCGGCCTCGACCGACAGCCGAAGGAAGTCGCGCAATACTCGGTTCTCCGGAGTATCCACGGTGTCCTCGCGGGCAACTGCCAGGATTCGTTGCCGCGGACCGGCTCGTTCTACCGTCGTGCGGCCCGGCTGTCGCGTCAGCCAGCGAATGCACGCGTCGTCGATGTCATGAGCTTGCGCCAGCGGCAGTTGGCGGCGGACTCGTCGCAGCACCTGCCTTGGCCGTTCGCAAAGGTCGACTACCCAAGCACTGCACTCCTCGGCGATCCTGACAATGAGGTGGCGTGGCGGCTCCTTGGTCGAGTCCGCATTCCGCCAATAGTCCTCGTCGAACCGAAGCCAAGGCACCAGCGTCTTGCCCGCAGACTGGATCGTTGCTTCTTGTCGCCCCGCTTCCTCCATCCACGCCGTGATGCGCTCCATGTGGAACCCAAGCAGTCGCTCCCACGCGTCGCTCTGGTCGTGGCCTGCAGGCGTCTGGTCTTGGCTCTGCTCGCTGAGGTATGTTCGTACCTTGCTGATCCCGTTGCCGGTCTGGATCTCCAGCTCCGAGTCATGGGTCGGCACTTCCGCCGGCAACTCCCAGAGCTGCAGACCGCGGTGACTGGCGATCCCGGTGTAGCGCGCCGCTCGTGGCGACTCAGACCAGCGGACTGTGGCGTTCGCAAACGGCTTCGTCTCCAGTTCTACGAACGGGCGTTCGGTGCCATTGCCGCCAGCCTCCGCTGGCCAAGGCGCGGGGCGTGCTGGCGCCCTGGTCATGGCTTCCGATCGAGTCCCTGCCACCAGAAGCTGTGCCCCTGGCGGGCTTCTTCGATTGCTTCATAGAGCTCCGCGTCGCCAAGGCCCTCCACGATTTCTAGCACCTGATTGATGCACTCGCGCGCTGCGTTCTCGGAGGGATCGATTCCACGGAGCTTTGGCAGCACCCGCTGCTCGATCTGGTCGGCCAAGGCGAACTGCAGGCCGATGGGGTTGTCTCCCCTCGGGTACTGCTGCACGTAGGCTTGCATGGCGCGGAACGTTCGGTGGCCAAAGGCTCGGCCGATGCGGCCCAGGGCGTCGTTCGCCTGCGCTGCAGTTTTCGCGATGCGATCTTCGTCACTGGCTGTGAGCGTGTCGGCGGCTTGGAGCCACTGCTGCCAGGTCTTCCAAAGCAGGTGACCCGGCTCGAGCGGTTGGCGGCCTGTGTCCTCGGGTGCTGGAGCGGAAAGCCGCAGCGGCCTACCAAAGCGAAGCACGTTGGCCCGGTCCACGACCTTGTCCGAGAGCGTCTGCGTGGACTCATCTTCGTTGATGGTGCCGACGAACATCACATTCCGGTCGACGATCAACGGGTAGCTGCGGCTGCTGCCACCTCGACCT
>JAEUHP010000307.1 GCA_016795295.1 Planctomycetota bacterium
CAGGCGGGGGCTGCGAGCTGCGACCCCGGACCACCCGGAGCACCACGGCCAAAGTAGCCGCCTTGGGCCAACTCCAGCAAGTTCGGCCACTGGTGGCAGGTCGCGGCTCGGCCGGGCACCGGCGGGCCGCGGCCTGGGCACACCGCGCGCCCACTGCACTGGAGCAGACCGCCATGACTCGCTCCTGCGGACGCTCCCGGGATTGCGCTGTCCGGGACTGTGCCATGTCGCCGCACGGTCCACGCCCCGGCGCCGCGGCGCCTCAAGTTCGCCATGCCGCGCCGACGATTGCATCGCAATCGGCAGTGTTTCAGTATCACGCATGAAGTCCAGCAAGCCGTGGCGACTGTCCAATCTCGGGCTGCAGGCCAAACTCGCTGTGCTGGTCGGGCTCGGCGCCGCAGGTCTCGCCATGTTCGCCTTGGTCGCATGGGCCGCCGTGACCACCCTGCAAGTCGGAGGTCCATTGTACGGACGCGTCGTCGCGATGAAGGACCTCGTCGCCGACATCCTGCCGCCTCCGGCGTACATCGTCGAGGCGGATCTCGTCGTGCATCGCATGGTGCTGGCCAGCGATGCCAGCGCCATTGATTCAGGCAGCAGAGAACTGGCGCGGCTGCGCGGCGAATTCGAGGCGCGGCATGCGCATTGGCAAGCGGCCCTCGAAGGCTCGGAGCTGCGGCAGGCAATGCTCGAGCAGGCTCGAGAGCCAGCCCAGCGCTACTTCGCCAGCGCCGAAGGCGACCTGCTCACCGCGCTGCGGCGGGGCGAGGCAGAGCGGGCGCGTGATCTGTTGCGCGGCACCTTGGCGCAGCAGTTCCAGGCCCACCGCCAAGCGGTCGAACGTACCGTGGCCCTGGCCAACCAAGCGACTGTGCAGATCGAAGCCGATGCGGTCACCGTCGAACGGCGGGCTTGGACGTGGCTCGCCGGTGTCGGGGTCCTGGCCGGCCTGCTGTTGGTGAGCCTCGGTTGGTCGGTTGCACGCAGTCTGGTACCACCACTGCAGCAACTCGTGGCCAGGGCGGAGGCCATTGCCGACGGCGACCTGACCGGCACCGAGCTGGCGGTGTGTGGCCGGGACGAGATCGCCAAACTGGTCGCGGCCACCAACCGCATGCAGGTCGGCATCGCCAACATCGTCACCGAAGTGAAACTCGGCGCCCAGCAGATCGACCTCGGCGCCGCGGGGGTCTCCAACGCCACGATGTCCTTGGCGTCCGGCGCAGCCGAGCAGTCGTCGCACCTGCGCGGGGTCGCCCAGGAGATCGAGTCGATCGCTCGTGCCCAGAGCGAGAGTTCGAGCCACAGCGCGGCGGCGCGCGGCCTGGCCGAGCGCACCAACGAAGGCGTCGTGCGCCTGCAGAACGACATGACGGCGATGGCGACCGCCATGGCGGGCATCCGCGAGAGTTCGCAGCAGGTCGCCAAGATCCTGCAGGTCATCGACGGCATCGCCTTCCAGACCAATCTGCTGGCGCTCAACGCCGCGGTCGAAGCGGCCCGAGCCGGCGAAGCGGGACGTGGCTTCGCGGTGGTCGCCGAAGAGGTGCGCGCGCTGGCGCAACGCTCGGCCGAGGCATCGCGCAGCACCCAGGCGATGCTCGCCGCCGCGACCGAACGCACCCGCCGCGGCGACGAGATCACCGGCCAGGTGGCCACCGCACTCGACGCGATTGCGCGCGGCAGCCAACAAGTGCGCGACCTGGTCGGCAGTGTGGCGCAGGCCGCCGGACACCAACAACGCAGCGTCGAGTCGATCAACCAGAGCATCCGCGACCTGGACGAGGTGACCGCGAAGAACGCAGCCGGCAGCGAAGAGCTCGCCGCCACGGCCGAGGAGACTGCGGCGCAAGCCAACAGCCTGCGGCAGATGGTCGCGCGCTGGCGCCTGCAGGCCTGAGCCATGGCGGGGCCGGCCGCCGGGCGCAGGATCCCTGCATCGGCGCCCACCCCACGGCGCGGCTCGAGTACAAAGCGCGCATGCCTGCCGCAGAACCTGCCGCACCAGCGCGCACCTCTCCCGTGTCCCAGCGCACCGTCGTCGTGACCGGCGCCACGGGCTACATCGGCGGCCGCCTGGTGCCGCGGTTGCTGGCAGCCGGCTTCGCCGTGCGCTGCCTGGTTCGCGAACCGCGCAAGCTCGACGCGCGCCCCTGGCGCCAGCACCCGGCCGTCTCGGTGCACAAGGTCGACCTCGGCGATCCACCAGCGGTGGCGGCCACGATGCAGGGAGCGGCAGCCGCCTACTACCTGGTGCACTCGATGATCGCGCAAGGCAGCGACTACCGGCAGCAGGACCGGGTGCTGGCCGAAGCCTTCGCCGCAGCAGCTCGGCAGGCAGGAGTCGGTCGCATCGTCTACCTCGGCGGACTCGGCGAAATGGGGCCGCGCCTCAGCGAACACCTGACGTCGCGGCGCGAAGTCGAGCACGCCTTGGCCAGCGGTGGCGTGCCGGTCACGGTGTTCCGCGCCGCGATGATCATCGGTTCCGGCTCGGCCTCGTTCGAGATCCTGCGCTACCTCGTCGAGCACTTGCCGGTGATGGTGACACCACGCTGGGTGGCGACCGAGTCGCAGCCGATCGCCGTTCGCAATGTGCTGCACTACCTGGTGGCCTGCCTCGATGTGCCGGCCACCACCGGTCGCACCCTGGACATCGGCGGGCCCGAAGTGCTGTCCTACCGCGAACTGATGCGCGTCATGGCCGCGGCGCGCGGGCTGCGGCCCCGCGTCGTGCTGCCGGTGCCGGTCCTGACGCCACGGCTGAGCTCGCTGTGGATCCACCTGATCACGCCGGTGCCGCACACGATTGCGCGGCCACTGGCCGAAGGCCTGCGCAATCGCACGGTCTGCCGCGACGATGTGGCGGCGCAGCTGCTGCCGCAGCCGCTCTTGACCATGCGGCAGGCGATCGACGCCGCGCTGGGCAAACGCGCCGAGGACGAAGTGGAGACGTCGTGGACCGATGCCGGCGCGATGCCGGGGGATCCGGACTGGGCGGGCGGCACGACCTATGTCGACCACCGCTCGATCGAGGTGGCGGCGCCGCCGGCGGTGACGTTCGCCACGGCCGCAGCGATCGGCGGGGACAACGGCTGGTACGGGGGCAACTGGCTGTGGCGACTGCGCGGCGCCATGGACAAGCTGATCGGCGGGCCAGGGCTGCGCCGCGGGCGGCGCGACCAGCACCACCTGGTGGTCGGCGATGCGCTCGACTTCTGGCGGGTCACCAAGGTGGTTGCCGGCGAGAGCTTCGAACTGCGCGCCGAAATGCGCTTGCCGGGGATCGCCACGTTGTCGGTCGGAGTGGCGCCGGCGGCGCAGGGCAGTCGGTTGTCGCTGACGGCGCGGTTCCAGCCACGGGGGCTGCTCGGCATTGGTTACTGGTACTCGGTGCTGCCGCTGCACGGAGTGGTGTTCTCCGGCATGCTGCGCGGGCTGCAGCGGGCGGCCGAGCGGGCGGCAGCCGCACGGTGCTGAACCGAGCTCGAGAACAGCCGCAACCGCGCCGATCCCGCCGCCCCCTCACTTGCGGCGCATGCGCAGCACGAGGCGTTCGACCTGCGCATCGAGTGCCGGCGCCGACAGGGCCGCAGTCGCCGTGGTGAGACCACCACCGCCAGCCTTGACCACGTGCGGCTCGCCCTCGGGCAGCGCGCGCAGCAGCGCTTCGCCGTTCTGGTCGGTGCGAGCCGCCCAACCGGCACGGAAGCGGTAGCCGGGGAACCGGTCCTGCTGCACGCCCTCCCCAGCCGGACGCGCATCCACCGCAACGCCTGGCAGAGGCGCGCCGGTCGCGTCGTCGACGACGCGCACCGGCACGCAGCCCCGCGGCAGATCGAAGTCGAGCACCGTCTCCGCACCGGGCTGCAGCGACAACGGCTCGCTGCGCTGGATCACGAAGTCGTCGCTGACGTCGGGGTCGCCGAGCAGGATGGCGAACCGAGCGTTCGTGACGACCTGTTCGAGGCGGTAGGCACCGTCCACCCCGGTGGTGGCGAAG
>JAEUHP010000025.1 GCA_016795295.1 Planctomycetota bacterium
CCACCCCACACCAGACTCGGCCTCCTCATGCCTTTCCCCAGCGGTCCCCCGCCCCACCGCCGCTACACTGCCTCGATGGCGCAGAAGACCCTCTGGCTCACCTGGCTGCCCGCCGGCGACGGCGCGCCCCCACCCCAACCCATCGTCCAAGCCCTCCACCAGAACGGCTTCGCCGTCCAAGGCGCCCCCTGGATCGACGCCCCCGCCGACTTCGCCTGGGCCGAACTCGGCAAGCAGCTCGCCGCCGACCAAGGCCCCAACGTCTGGGTCGTCGCCGGCCGCACCCAGGACTTCGCCAACCCCGACCACCGCTTCGGCACCGCGATGATCGCGGCCCTCCTCACCGCCGACCGCAAGCAGCCGCCGCACATCGTCCTGCTCGGCCTCGACGGCCCCCTGGACCAAGCCACCCTCCCGACCCTCCTCCAGAACGCGATCCTGGTCGACGCCAAAGCCGCCGGCTTCGCCGCGAAGGTCCTGATCGCCACCACCCCTCCCCCGGTCCGCCCCAAGGAGCCGTTCCGCATGCGCGTGTCCGCGCACAAGATGTTCGGCCTGTGGCTCGAAGTTGGCCCGGCGACCGGCAGCTGGCAGGGCGCCATGGTCGGAGCGGCCGGGGCGAAGCCCGACAACCACGCCGTCGGCCCGCGCGGCGGCCTGCCCGAACGCACCGAGCTGCACTACAAGCTCGAAGGCCTCGAACTCGAGGTCGGCGGCGCCACGTTCGTCGCCAACGCCGTGCAGAACCCGATCGGCCCGGAGGACGCCTACTACGTGCGCCTGCAGGGCCGGCCCAGCGCGGTGCTGATCGGCCAGCACCCCGACGTCGACGCCGAAGTGTCCGTGCTGCGGTTCTGAGGTGCCCCGCCCGCGGTTGCGGGCGGCGCACCTCAGGATCTCCTGCGCGCCGCGGCAACGCGGGGAACTGCTACGGGCGACACGCACCATCCAGCCCGCTGCCGCGTCGCCTTGGACGTGCCCCGCCCGCGGTTGCGGGCGGCGCACCTCAGGATCGCCTGGCCGCCGCGGCAACGCGGGGAACGCCTACGGGCGACACGCACCAACCAGCCCGCTGCAGCGGCGCCTTCGAGGTGCCCCGCCCGCGGTTGCGGGCGGCGCACCTCAGGATCGCCTGCGCGCCGCGGCAACGCGGGGAACGCCTACGGCGCCCGCTCCTGCCGCACCACGATCGGCACATAGCCAACCTGCATGCCCGGCGGCGGCGTCACCAGCAGCGCCGGATCCAGCGCCACCAGTTCGCCGTGCGTCGGCTTCGGCATGTATTCCCCGTCGATCGGCCACGCCCGGTGCAGCGCTTCGACCACTCCCTGCAGCGCCGCCTTCTTCGCTTCGCTCCAGCGGTACTGCTGGAACGACGGCTGGTCGATGAAGCGATACCAGCGGTAGGTGACCAGCGAACCATCCACGAGCCGCACCTGCAGCGGCGCGGACGCGGGCCCCGGCTCGCCCCACGCCCCCTTGCCCGGCTTGGTCGCCATGCCCGGCGAAGTGAACGGCTGCCCAGGCTTGGCCTGCCTGAAACGCGCCGCGCGCAAGCCCGTCCCCTCCGGCACGGCGGCTTCGGCCACCGCCACCCGCTTGCCCCCCTCGTGCCGGTAGTACTGCGGGAACTGCCCGCGCGGCGCGTGCCCTCCCTCGCGCCACGAGAGCCCCCAGGTGCCGTCGGCAAACACTTCGGTGTCGAAGGTGTTCGCCACGCCTTCGATCGGCTGCCGGTCCTGGTCGAAACGCGGCGTCTTGGTGCGCAACTTGGCGACGAAAGCGCCCTTCGGATCGAACCGACCGCTGGGCAGAGCGCCGCCGCGGCGGAACGCCAGGAACGCGTCGTAGAGCGCGGCCCGCGCATAATAGGTCACGTCCTGCACCAGCACCGCGCGGCCTTTGGCATCGACCGGGAACGACAGCCGCGGGATCTTGCTGTAGCGGGTGCCGTCCGGCGCGGTCGCCACCAACTGCGGCACCGTGTTGATCTCCATCGCGCCGCCGCCGGCGAGGCCCGCCCGCGTGTCGAGGCCGCGCCCGTGCAGGAACGGGTGGCGGCACACGTCGGCGATCTTGCTCCACGTCTCCGGGATGTAGTAGGCAATCGGCCCCTGGAAGTTCTTGGCGGCGAGGAAGCAGGTCCACGCCTGGTCGCCAGTTGGCGCCTTACCGCCTTCGGCCGGAAGCGGATCCGTGAACGGCAGCGCCAAGTAGGTGTAGCCGAGGAATTGGCCTGCTGGAGAGCCGGCGAACGGCAACGCATCCGGCGGAATCAAGAGGCGGTTGCTGAGCTGCGCGATGCCGAGGCGGTGGTCGGGCAGCGCTTCGGTGTCGTAGAAGAACGACCAGCCCGGCGAACCGACTTCGTAGTCGTAACACTGCGGCGTGGCGTTCATGCTGAACTTGGGCGGGCCGTAGCGGAAGCGGTTGCCGGCCCAGTAGCCGAGCCCCCCTTCGACGGTCTGGAAAACGGTGTCCCAGGTCGGACCGCGTTCCGCCCATTGCCGCGCCCGGGTGCCTTCGGGGGCCAGGGGCACGTCGCGGTTGTCGCGGTTGTCCGGTTGGATCCAAGTGCTGGCGAGACCGATCTGGAAGCCCGCCAGGGGCTCGTCGACCAACGGCCACACCGCCGAGTAGAAGCCGATGCCCATGCCGAAGGCGGCCCGGTCGGGCGGCTGCTCGGCCTGGAAGGCGATGTAGCCGTGCAGGCCGGAGCCCTGCTGCACCGGGGCTGTGGGGACTGGGTCTTGGGCGAACAGGGTCAGGAGTGCGGTGCTGGGCAGCATGGGCACCGAGCATCGCCGGTCTCGCCCTGAGTGGCGAGGCCTTGCGCACGAACCAACTCGGTCACAGCGATGAATGCGCGAGCAGCTTCTCGATGCGAGGTATCAGACCAGGAACCTTGTTGGCGGCCGCATCCCAGACGATGGCAACATCAACTCGGAAATAGGCATGTGCAAGGATGTCGCGCATCCCAGCAATCCTGCGCCATTCGAGGTCTGGGGCGAGGGCACGAACCGACTCGGGCACCTGCTTGGCTGCTTCCCCCAGAACCTCCAGGTTCCGCAACACTGCATCCAGCCGCAGGGAGTCCCCCGCCAGGGATTCTCGACTGAAGCCACCGACATACTTGGCAATGCGCTGTGCGGCCTCGAGCATGTCCTCGAGGTAGAGACGCACCTCACGCGGCACGGATCGCTTCCCCCAAAACCGCGTCCCGAATCTGCTCCCGCAGACACTCGACAGGAACAAGGTCTACGCGTCTCTGCAGCAGATCTTCGAGCCTCAGCTTCAAATCCATGTAACGATCGAACGTGTGGACATCGAGATCGACCAGAAGGTCGACGTCACTGCCATCACCGGCTTCGTCCCTGGCGAAGGAACCGAACAGGGACAAGGAGCGCGCGCCCATCCGATGCAGTTCGGCGGCATGCTGAGCGATGCACTCCAGTACGTCCTGGCGTCTCATGACCGACTCATGGTAGCCGACGGCACGTGCCTGCACATACTTGGCACGCCCTTCCTCCCACCTCACGACCGCCCCGCCGGAGCCGCCGGCCCCTGCGCCTGCGCCGCCTGCGGCTCCCACGCCCGCCCCGTGATCAGCCGCGCCCCGCGCGCGAACGCAAAGTACTGCCACGCCCAACCCAGCATGACCACCAACCGATTGCGGAACCCGACCAGGTAGGCGATGTGCACCATCCACCACAACCACCACGCCAGATACCCGCGGAGTTCGAGCCTGCCGACCTGCCCAACCGCGGCGGCGCGCCCGATCGTCGCCAGCGAACCCTTGTCGCGATAGCGGAACGGCTTGCCAGGCCGCCCTTGCAGCGCTGCCAGCAGATTGCGCGCCGCCTGGCGCCCCGATTGGATCGCCACCGGCGCGATGCCGGGCAGCGGTTTGCCGTCCTGCACGAACGACATCAGATCGCCAGCCACGAACACCCGCGGCGGGCCGGCACCACCGAGACCCAGCACACTCAGATCGGGTGCGACCGGCACGCGACCGGCGCGGTCGAGCTGCACGCCGAGCTCGGTGCCGAGCGGTGACGCCTGCACCCCGGCGGCCCACAACACGGTGCGCGCCGGCAGGTGTTCCTGGCCGAACCACACCCCGGTGGCATCGACGTTCGTCACCTTGGCCGTCGTGCGCACTTCGACACCGAGCCGCTGCAGCTGGGCCGCGGCCGAAGCCGAGAGCGCAGGGCTGTAGACCGGCAGCACCCGGTCACCGCCTTCGACCAGCACCACGCGCACCCGCTTGGGATCGAAGCGGCGGAAGTCCTTGGCCACCGTGAGCCGGCCGATCTCGGCCAGCGCCCCAGCCAGTTCGACACCGGTCGGACCAGCCCCCACCACCACGAAAGTCAGCGTCGCTGCGAGGTCGCGGTCGTCGGGCAGCCGCTCCGCGGCTTCGAAGGCCGAGAGCACGCGGCGCCGGATCTCCAGCGCATCCTCGACGGTCTTCAGGCCGGGCGCCCACGGCTCGAAACCGTCGTTGCCGAAGTAACTGTGCGTGGCGCCGGTGGCCAGCAACAAACCGTCGAAGCCGAGTTCGCCGTCGGCGAGGCGCAATTTTCGGCCAGCGAGGTCGAGACCCAGCACCCGCGCCAGGATGGTGCGCGCATTGCGCTGGCTGCGCAGCACCGAACGGATCGGGTAGGCGATGTCGGCGGGATTCAGCGCCGCGGTCGCCACCTGGTAGAGCAATGGCTGGAACAGATGGTGGTTGCGCCGGTCGACGACGGTGATGCGGACCGGGGCACGCCGCAGCGCGCGCACCGCCGACAGTCCAGCGAAGCCGCCGCCGACCACCACGATGTGGGGCAGCTCCGGCCCGCCACCAGCCATGGCGCCCGCGCTCACTTCGCGGCGCCGGCCTTCTGCGCGAGCAGCTTCTGCACTTCGCGCCCGAGCGCTTCGCCGCGCAGCCCGACGCGCCGCACCTTGCCGTCGCGGTCGAGCAGGTACGTCTTCGGGATCGACTGCACGCCATACAGCTGGCCGACCTCGTTCTGCCAGCCCTTGCCGTCGAAGAACTGCGGCCACGGCATGTCGTGCGACGCCAGGAAGTCCTTCAGCTTCTGCTCGTCCTGGTCGAGGCTGATGCCGACGATCTCGAAGCCCTGGCCGTGGTACTTCTTGTAGGCGGCGATCACGTTCGGCAACTCGGCGATGCACGGACCGCACCAGGTGGCCCAGAAGTCGATCAGCACCACCTTGCCCTTCAGCGCGCTCAACTTCAGCGGCTTGCCGTCGAACGCGGTGACGTCGATCGGCTTCGGCTCGACCCCGATCTCGGCGATCTCGGCGCGCTTCTGTTGGACGAACTCCTTGAGGCCGCGCACCTGCGCGAAGCGTTCGCTCAGCGTGTGCAGCGCCTGCTCGGCGCCGTCCTTGTCGTCCATGCCGACCAGCAGCTCCGCCAGCTCCGAAGTGGCGGCCACGGCGGCATTGACGTCGTCCCCGGCCGCTTCGAACGCATCGGCGAACGCCTTCTTGGCGTCGGCGGCGCGGCCGGGCAGGTTGGCGAGTGCCTTGCCGATCATCAGCTTCATCTCGCCACTGCGCTCACCGTCGGCGAATTCCTTGCCGTAGGCCTCTGCGTGGCCCTTGGCCTCGCCCCACTTGCCGATCTCGGCGGCGAGGTCCGCCGCTTCGCCAAGGCCTTCCGCCCGGTCGGCGGCCTTCGGGTTGGTGCCGAGCCACGCGACGATTGCCGCATACTTGGCCTCCTTCAGCGACAGGCCGGCGGCCGCGGGAGCCGCGGCCACCGCCGGAGCGGGCTTGGTGGCCGGCGGCTTGCCTTGGGCGAGCGCCGGAACCGTGGTCGTCGAAGCGGCCAACAGGCCAAGAATCCACACGCGCGGGGACCATCCGTTCATGGCCGGCAAGTTAGCCCACCCTGGGCCGCACCTCCAGACCACGGCGGCCGATTCCCTCGGCCGCCACCCGGCGCGGGCCGCGCACTCGAGTCACACGCGGGTCACACTCGGGTCAATTGCCCTGCAGCATGAAGCTGAGGCAGTTGCTGACCGAAGTGCCGGTGCCGAGCGCCGACGTGCACAGCGCCACACACTGCGAACTGATCACCCAGCCGGCCAGACCCGGGGCGGGCGGCAGCGGGAAGGCGTAGGCCGTCGAGCCACCGCACACCCCCGTGCTCGGGCCGATCACGTTCGGACCGAGCGTGCCGAGCAGTGGTGCTGCGGCGAACACCGGACCGCACAAGGGCGGCGGCATCACACCGGGTGCGGCGCACGGGCCGGTGCCGATCAGGCACCACGCCAGGCTGCCGACCGCGGCCTGGTCGAGGCGCAGGTGGAACGCCGCGTTGCCGAGGTTGGGATCGTTGCCGAGCGAGTGCACCATCGGGCACGGCGGGCAGGCGCCGTTCGCGCAGCCAGCCCCCATCGAGGTGGCCTGACCGGGCCGCAGCGCCAGACCCACCATCGGGTCGGGCCCGAGCACGGGCAACTGGCAGCACTGGAAGCCCAGGAGCTGCGGGCACGGCGTGCCGACCGTGTAGCGCATGGCGATGGTGTTGAAGCCGTCGGTCGCGTAGAGCACGCGGCGGCCCCAGTTGACCGTGAGCCCGCGGATGGTGCCGAACGGGAACTGGCACGGCGGCACCGGCACGCGGCACACCACCGCACACGGGTTGTTGAGTGGCGACACGGCGATGAAGTTCGCGCCGTTCAGGAAGTCGCAGTGGGAGATGAACACGTAGCCATTGCCCTCATCGACGGCGAGGCCCGAAGTGAAGGTCTGCGGCCCCATCGGCATCAAGCCGGTGTTGCACACCCCGAGCGGCTGCGCCGGGCAGGTGTTGCTGTAGAAGTGCAGCAGGCCCTGGCTGTCGATCAGCCAGATCTGGTTCTGGCTCTCGACCACTTCGAGGCCGGTGACCACGGCGTTCGGCCCGAGCGTCGGGATCGGCTGCGGCGGACACATCGGCGCGCAGGCGTCGCTGAACTTGGCGAGCTGCAGGCCGTTGGTGACCCAGGTGCCGGGCCGCACCGGATCCCAGCCATTGCCGCCGGCCCACGGCGGCAGCGCGGCGATCACCGGCAGCGGCACCGGACACTGGGCCAGCACCGCGCAGGCGGCGTGGTCGACCGTGCGCAGGTTGCTGAAGGTGGTGAGCCCGATCAGGGAGTCGGGCGTCTGGGCGGACAGAGGTGCTGCGGCCAGCGCGAACAGCATGGCGGCGGCGGAACTAGCGGTGGTGGAACGCATGGGAAGGAACTCCGCCGGCGGGGGTTTGGCAGGGGTTGCATCCGCCGGCACCTGGGGAAGAACCGTCCGCTGCCGAGCGCACGCGGATTTCCCCGATTTTTCCGCGGGGTTGGCCCGCCGCGACCGAGGCCGTCGAGATGTAACGGTGATGGGAAATTCCAACCCGGCCTGCGGGGCCGTTCGTATCGCGGGTATTCCTGTCCGACCTGGAGATCCGAACATGATGCGAAGCCCGTCCTCCCTGTTCCCGCTGTTCCCGGCCACGCTGCTGGCCGCCGCGCTGCTGGCCGCCAACCTGACGGCACAGGAGCCGAAGCCGGCCCCCACGCCAGCACCGGCCCCGGCCCCAGCCCCCGCAGCCAAGCCCACCACCGATGCCGCGCCGGCCGACGCCAAGACCGCGCCGAAGCCGAAGTTGCTCGAACTCGGCGGCCGCATCGACGGCGCCCTCACCCTGTCCGACCTCGACGGCGCACCGGTGCGCGCCCACGACCTGATGGGCACCATCACCGTGGTCAACTTCTATTCGATCCAGTGCCCGATCCAGGCCGCCTGGGACCAGCGTCTGGCGCAGATCCAGAAGGACTTCGCGGCGCAAGGCGTGACGTTCTTGCACATCGACTCCAACGTCACCGAGATCGGCGAAGCGCCGCCGAAGGTCGAAGGCGATGCCAAGCCCTACGACACCATCCGCCAGCACCTGGCCAAGAAGGAGCTGCCGTTCCGCGTCTTGGTCGACCACGGCAACGCGATGGCCGATCTGTTCCAGGCCAAGACCACGCCGCACGTCTACGTGTTCGGCAAGGACGGGCGCCTCGTCTACAAGGGTCTGGTCGACGACGACCAGCGCGACAAGAACGCCGACGGGCGCCAGAACCACTTGCGTGACGTGCTGGGCAAGCTGGTGAAGGGCGAGAAGTTCGAAGCGTTCGCGACGCGCGAAGCCGGCTGCACGATCAAGCGCGTGGCGGCACCGGGGGCGAACGGCCAGGGCCGCGATGGCGGCGGGCGTGGCCAGGGTGGCCGCCGCGAGCGCAGCGGGGGCTGAGTTGGCCAGAGTGTCGCGAAGGGGGCCGTGCGGCGGCAGCGCGCGCATGGCCGCAGCGGCGTTCGGCGCGCTGGTGGCGCTGGCTGGCGGGATGCTGGCAGGTTGTGGCGCGCCAACGGCGCCGACGCCGATCGTGCGCGATGCCAAAGGGGTCGCGCAGTGGCTCGCGGCACTGCAGCCCAAGCCGGTGCTGGTGAACTACTGGGCCACGTGGTGCGGTCCGTGCATCGCCGAGCTGCCCGACCTGCTGCACGGCACCGCGGCGTTCCGGCGTGCGGGCGGTGCGGTGGTGCTGGTGGCGATGGAACTGGTGGTCGACGGAGCGACGCTGGCGACGGCCACGGCGAAGGTCGCGGCCAAGGCGCGCGAGCTCGCGGCTGCGCATCCGGGGCTCGACGTGGCGTTCCTGCTGTGCACGGCGGAGGACTTGATCGGGGCGCGCGCGGGGCTCGGAGTGGATCTGGGGGCGCTGCCGCAGACGTTCGTCTACGACGGGCGTGGGCAGCAGGTGGGCCACCACGAGGGCCGCGCCGACCGGGAGCAGTTCGCGGCGCTGGTCGCCGGGCTGCGCTGAGTGTGGGCTTGCGTTGCGAAGTTGGGGGTTGGGGCGATTCGCCACCCGCGAGCGGCTGCAGGGCCCAGGAACGACGCCATGGGACACTCCAGCCTCGTTGAGGACCCAGGTTTGAGTCGGTTGCCGCCTTGGCCGCAGCTCCTCGAAGAACGGGAGACCAGGCTGCAAGCCCTCCGCCGCGCGCTGGTCGAGGGCGAACAGAGCGGCGTCGCCGGTCCGCTCGACCTGGAGAAGATCAAGAAGCAAGCGCGCGAGTCGGCGGGCCTGCCGCCTTCGTGATGCGTCGGCTGGTCGTCAGCGAACGCGCCGAAGCAGACCTTCGCGGCATCTGGCTCTACAGCTACAAGAACTGAGGCGTAGCAGGCCGCCTGGCAGACACTGTTGCGCCACCGGCGCTGCACCAGCGCGTCGGCAGGGAGCGGGCGACATGGAGCAGCGAAGTGCTTCGAGGGTACTGAGTCACTCCCCGAGACTCTGAGGGGGCTTCGGTCGGGCGAATAAGGGTGCGGGAACGCGACAGCGCTCCACCGCGGCAGGGGAGCGATGTCGAGCGGCCGGCCAGCAAGGTGCGCGCTGCGCCGGAGCGCCGACTTGCCATCCAACTTCGACGCGGCGCGCCCCTTGCCAGCCGGACGCCGACAGCGCGGACTCGAAGCGACGGCTACAGCCAAAGGTGCTAAACTTGCTCCGCAGCGCGCGATCACCGACTTTCGGGACGAAACTCGGCATTCACCCACACGACTCCCTGAACACCCGAGAATTTGAAGCCATGACAACTACGCGACTGATGTTGCTTCCTACTGCAAGCCACGAGAGCCTCCTAGAGCGGTGCCGCGCAGCATCCCTGCTGTTCTTGCTTGGGTCGTCATTGTGTGCCCCCATACCAGCGCAACTTGGGCGTCGCACTACGCCCGTTGCTGACATTGGAGCAATTGTTCGCACGGCGCCTGGAATGTCGGGTACTACTACCGTCGATTTTGTCTGTCGCGATGCAAATGGGAACTGGTGGGTTGCGGTCGGCAGCATCCTGCTTCGCTTCAGCCCGTCGTTCCTGCCCGCTGGGATTCTGGCAGGCTTCGCAGGCAAACCTGTCTATGAGCCAATGACCAACCGCATATACGTCGCCACCAACTCAAGCTTTACATACACTTGGCAGTGCTTCGGCAACATGCAGGTTCCAGTCTCGACGTTCGGGATTGCCTACTTGGACCTGAATGCGGGCACGT
>JAEUHP010000060.1 GCA_016795295.1 Planctomycetota bacterium
TCACCCATCACCGCCTTGTCGATGCTGCCATCGGCCCGCGTGAAGTGACGCCCCAGATCGCGGCACACCACGAACTCGTCCCCCGCGAACGCCGCCGCCGCCAGTTCGCTGGCCCGCGCATTCTTCTGCCGCTGCGCATCCGGACGCTCGCCGCGCGGGAAGATCGCCAGCAGCACCACCTTCGCCCGGGGCAGCCCGCGGCGCAGCCGCCGCACCACTTCGACCACCCCCGCCGCGATCGCCTCGGCCGTGCATTCGTCGCGGTTGCTGTTGTTGGTGCCGATCATCACCACCGCCGCGCGCACGTCGTTGTTGGGCTGTGCCAACGCATCGAGCAAGCCATGGTCGAGCCGCCACAGCACGTTCTGCGTGCGATCGCCGGAGACGCCGAGATTCAGCGCCCCGCGCGGTTGCCAGGTCGCGGCCCACGGCTCGGCCCCGGTGTCCCGCCAGCCTTGCGTGATCGAATCGCCGACCAGCACCAAGCGGTGCCCACCGGCCTGCGCCGCGGCCAGGTCCTCGGCCACGCGCTTCTGCCACCACGGTTCGATGCGCTCGGTCGGCCGCACGGTGCCCGGCTCGCGCACGAAGTCCGGTGTCGGCCCCTGCGCCAAGGCGTCGAGTTCGGCCATGGTGACCCGCACGGCCCGCACGAACGGCGCTTCGCCCGGCTCCCAGTGCCCGTAGGTGACCAACAACAGGGTGCCGTCCTCGAGCACTTCGACACCGGGATAGCCACAGTCCCAGGCGTGGTAGTTGCGGCTCAAACGCACGCGGTACTGGCCAGCGCGGCCGTGTTCGAGGTCGGCGAACGAACCCACCCACAGCAACCAATCGCCCTGGGTCGGACTCCCGGGCTGCACATCGCGGAACGACACACAGAGCCGGCCGTCCGGCGCATAGGCGCCGACGTGGCGATCCCCGCACAAACTGGTCGGCAGCGGCCGCGGCGCGCTCCAGTGCAACCCTTCGTCGTCGGAGAACAGCACCTGCGAGCCCTGCCGACGCGAATTCTCGCGCAGCAGCATCGCCAGCCGGCGACCGTCCGGCGAACGCACCACTCCCGGCTCGCAAAGGTCGAGATCGGCACCGGTCCACACCACGGTCGGCGTGCCCCAGGTGTCCCCGCCGTCCTCGGACAGGGTCTGGTAGACGGTGAACTGGCTGCGCTTGCCGTCCTTGCGGAAGTAGCGCCCATCGTCGTGGAACCACGCCGCGTGCCGGCCATCGCGCAGCGCCACCACACTGGCCATCGCCACGATGCCGCCGTACTCGCCGATCGGCTCGAGCGGCGTCCAGGTGCGGCCATCGTCGCGCGACACGCTGCGGCGGATCGGGTGCAGTCCGGAGAACAGCACCAGCCGCGCCTGGCCCTTGGCATCGATCAGCCGGTGGATGGTCGGCGTCTCCTTGCTGGTGGCCCAGTTCTCCGGCACCGGCAGCGGTGCGCTCCAGGTGCGCCCGCCGTCGCCGCTGCGCTGCAACACGATCGCGCCCTGGCCATGGCCCTCGGGGTGCACGCACAGGATCGCACCGTCCGGCAGCTGCACGGTGGTCGGGTGGCCTTGGTACTTGCGCGCGACGCGGTGCACCGTGCTCTGGCGGCTGGTGTCGGCAGCCAGGTCGAGCCAACGCAGCGGTGGCTGCTCCTGGGCCGGGAGCCAGCCACCCGCCACCGCGAACAGCACCAGCGCAACCCTTCGCGCCATGGAGAACGCACCACACCTGCCGAGCACGCAGTTCATGGTGCATGCGTACCCAAACCCGTGGCCGCCGGCCACTGCGGGCAGCGCCGGGATGCGGGATCAGTTCGCCGCACGCCGCCGGCGCGCCACCAGTTCGCGGTAGCCGTAGGTGGGATCCACCTCGCGCGCGAACTCGACGCCGTCGAGCACCCCGAGGGCCAGTTCGACGGTGGTATAGACCCGACAACCGCGCAGCAGATGCCCCCCCAGCGTGGCACCGGTGGCGTCGCTGACCGCGAGGTGCAAGTGCGACCCGCCGGTCGCCGACAGGGTCCCGACCAGCGACACCAGTTCGCGCCGGCCGGCGAACTCGGTGCCCTGCGGCTGGTCGGCGAGCCGCAGCACGGTGTGTTCGAGGCTGCCACAGGCGGTCAACACCACCACCGCTGCGGCGCCGCGCTGCTGCACCCACTGCTCGAGCTCGGCGAACAGATCGGTGCCAGGGCGAAGCCGCAGCACGTGCACTTCGAGGCCAGCACCCCGCTCGCGCGGGGCCGGCTCTGGGGCCGCACAACCGACCCAGAGCAGTGCCGCAACAGCCAGCGCCAGGCCCCGCGCGCTGCTCATCGCACGTGGCGGTACTCGCCGCCCGATTCCTTGGCGAGCCGCTTCAGAAGCGCGGAATCGATGCCCAGCCCGATGCAGTGGATGATGACCTGGCGGGTGCGATTCCAGCGGCGCACTTCGTCCGCGATCGCGTCGGCGGCCACGATCTTGCCGGAGCTCGGCTCGCCATCGGTCAGCAAGTAGATGGTGTCGATGGTCGGATCCTGGAACGCCCGCTCGAGCGCGTCGAAGATGTTGGTGCCGCCGCCGAGCCGCATGCGGTCGACCTTCTTCAGCAACTCGGTGCGATTCTCCTCACTCAGCGGGCGCACACCGTCCCACAGCGCATCGATCTGCTGGTCGTAGGTGATCAGATTGATGTGGTGCGTCTTCGGCAGCGCCTGGACCACTTTGCGCAACTGGTCTTTGGCCGCTTCCAGCCGGTTGTACTTCGTGTCGGTGCCGAGCGCCGCCGACATCGAACCACTGTGGTCGACCAGGAACGCCGCTTTGGTGCTCACCAACGGCAGGTCGTGGTAGCTGACGGTGTTGCCACCGCCCGCGCCACCCGCGGCCGGTTTCGCCGCGCGCACCGTCTCGATGTGCGGCAGGGCGAAGCCGACTTTGTGCTTCTCCCACCACGCTTCCCACTCACGCCGCTGCCAGCAGCGCGTGGCCGTGTGAGCGAACAGCGCATCGGACAGTTCGGCCTGCAAGCGCCCTTCTTCGCGATCCCAGCGCGCGATCAGGAGTGGAATCGATGCCACCTCGCGGAACTTGGTCAGGTACCGATACGCCATCGAGCGCAGCGGCCACTCCTTGGCACCGACGCCCTGCTGGGCGTGCACCACAGCCAGGTCCGAGTTGAGGTCGAACAACAGCGACAGACCCAGGACCCGGGTGTCCGGGTCCCGGCTCGCGGCGAACTGCAGGCAGTCGTTGGCCCACGACGGGTCGCGCGCGAGCAGTTCGTTGAGACCGACCACCAGATCGAGGGAGCGACGCTTGGGATCGCTGATGTTCTTGCGCACCTTGGCGACCAGGGGCTGCACGGCATCGGCCGTGGCCTCGGCGAGCAGCGCCATCGCGGCCTCACGCGCCCCAGGCTTGGTGTCCTCGAGGCCCTTGGCGATCAAGAACTGCAGCAGCGCCGGATCCTTCGCCGCATGGCCCGCGGCGGTGCGCAGCACCCGACGCACGACATCGGACGAGCTCGACGCGTAGCGCAACAGCACCGGATAGAACTCCGGATCGCGCACCAGACACAGCCCGAGCAGCAGATCGGCCATGACCGTGGCCGCCGGATCGCCCGGCACGCGCTCGAACACGTCGATCAGCAGATCCTTGGCGCGCGGATGACCCTCCACCGCCAACTGGCGCCACGCGGGCGCCGCGACCGCCAGTTCGGCTTCCTTGGCCAGGCGCACGCGCGCCGCGCTGATGGCGGCCACGTTGCGCACGTTCTCCAGCCGCCGCAGGAGGTCCTGGCGCTGCAGAGTCGTGCCGCTCTGCAGCAGACCGGCCACTGCATCGACGGCGCGCGGGCTGTTGCTCTGCACCAACGCAGTGAGTGCGAAGTTGCGCGCCTGGGCTTCCTTGGGGTCCTCGCCCTTGACGAGCTGCACCAGCCGGGCGACGCCCCGTTCGCCCAACGCGAGGGTCGCCTGGGCCGCGGCGATGCGCGCCGCCACCGGCGCCGAACTGCGCTGCAGCACTTGCCAAACCGGCTCTTGCAGTGCCGGGCGAGGCACGCGCGCGATGGCCTGCAGCACCGTGCTCGCGAACGGCTTGTCGGCGGCCGCCTGCAATTCGGCCAACAGCTTCTCGGTGACGCGTTCGTGGTCGAGATCCCCGAGCCACAGCAGGGCACGCTGGCGCATCACCAGGGCCTTCGGGTCCTTGTCGATGGCGTCGAAGTCGGCGATGGCCTTGTCGACCCGCTGGTCGAGCGACAAGGCCGGGTCCGACTGGGTCGCAGCCTCCGGCGCTGGCGCCGGAGCACTGGCCGCAGGGGTCGGAGCGGTGGCCGGCGCCGGCTCGGCTGCTTGGGCCGTGGCAGAACGCAGCAGAGCGGCGGCCAGGGCACCGGCCACCAACAGGGGTCGAAGGGAGGTCCGCACGCAAGTCGCGGGGGAGAGGGGCGCGGCGATGGTAGTCGCTGGGGCCAAGCTGCACAGCCCCCCTCTTGGCGCCCCCTGCCTGGCGTCACGCCCGGTAGGCGCTCCCGCGGGGTCAGCCGGTGGCGCGCTTGGCGAACGGTTGCAGCAGCAGCAGCCCTGGCGCCAGAGCCATCGCCACCGCAAAACTCCACGGCAGTGACGACAGGTGCACGCCCGCCAACAAGAACAGCGCGTGCGCCAAGCCGATCCAGGTGCCGTCGGCGCTGCCCAGCGCGAACGTGCGCCGCCACAGCCACGTGCCGCACCCCGCCCCGAGCGCCGCCGCGAACGCCCCGCACATCTGTCCCAGCAGGGCGCTGCCCTGCCCGGCCAGCAACGCCGCGTCGCCCGACAGCAGCACCGTGCCGAGCACACCGGGCAACAGCCCCGGCGTCGCGCGCTGCAAATAGCGCCGCCACAGCCACACCAGCAGCACGGCGGCGAGGCCACCGCCGCCCAGGTGCAGCAACCGCAGGTCGAGCGACCAGCGGGCCGCGACCTTCATCAGCAGGAGCCACGGCCCCAGCCCGGCGAGCAGCAGTGCCGCGCCGAGCGCCACGCGGCCGCGCAGCACCCGAGCGTGTTCGAGCGTCGCCAGGAGCAACGCACCCAGCAGCGTCCACAGCAGCCATTCGGTGCCGTTCGGGCTGCTCCAGAGCTCGGTCGGCAGCGCCGGCCACTGCTTGAGCAGCACATAGGCCACGAACGCCCCGATGGCGACGGCCGCCGCCACCAAGCGCGGCCCGCCGAGGCCGACCAGCAGCAGGGCGGCGGCGAGCGGCGGCAACACGCCCTGCAGGACCGGCTTCAGATCCACGCGGTCACTTCTTCGCCGGCTTGACCAGCTCGAGACCGACCATCAGGTCGACCGTGTCGCCGAGCGCGTTCTTGGCGATGCCGTAGTTCATGCCGAAATCGCTGCGCTTGATCTGGAACTGCGCTTCGAAGCCGACGCGCGGGCCGTAGAAGTCGCCTTCGCCGGTCTTGGTGACGGTCATGGTCACGGGGTGCTTCTTGCCCGCCAGATCCAGATCGCCGGTGACTTCCAGCGCGTCGCCCTTCTTGGCGATCTTGGTGCTGTGGAACTCGATGTTCGGGTTCTCCTTGCTGTTGAAGAAGTCCGGGCCCTTCAGGTGGTCGTCGCGCTTGCCGTCACGCGTGTCGACGCTGTCGACCGGGATCGACAGCACCACACTGCCCTTCTCGGGGGCCGCGGGGTCCAGCGTGATGCTGCCCGAGATGGTCTTGAACACGCCGTAGAAGTTCGACACGTTCGCGTGCTTGACGCGGAACACCACCGAGCTGTGGCCGTTGTCGACCTGCCAGTCGTGGTCGCCGACCGGCGCGGCCGGGGCGGTGGGAAGGGAGAGGGCGGCGAACAAGAACGGCAGTGCGAGCAGTGACTTCATGGTTCGTTTGGGGCCGCGCGGTGGCGGCGGAAAGGCCGGTTTTCGGCTCTGGACGCCGAAGTGCAAGGGGCTGGCCGTACCAAACCCGTGTTTGGTGCCGCTGGAGAGCTTCCTGAGCAGAATCCTGCCCAAGAAGGGCCCTCAGGGGCAGGATTCTGCCCAACTCTACGGCAGCGCCGTGGCCAGCGCCGGGTCCTCGCCGTCCGCTTCGTAGCCACCGATGCGGAACACCAGCTCCCGATAGTTGCGCAGATCGAGCAGCATCAACGACTGCACCGCCCGCAGCACCCGCAGGTCGCGCTGGAAGCGTGGCCCCTGCCGGTACACCGTGTGCAACCGCTGCAGCGCCGTGGCGGTCGGCGAGCTGCCGCTGGGCAACTTGGCCCACGCCTGCAGCACGGCCCGCCCACCGTGCCAGTCGTGGGCGAAGGCGAACCGCAGCGCCGGCAGCGCCGCGGCGGGCAGTTCGCGGCCGTGCTGCTGCCACCAGCGGTCGACCAGCGACACTGCGAACCAGCCGCGCACCGTGTACCCCAACCTGCGCCAGAAGCCCCGTCCAGCCCCAGCGGCCAGCAACTCGGGCAAAGCCTGCGCCCGCCACCGTTCGGCCCGCAACAGCGACCGCACGTCGTCGACGTCGGCGAGCCAGGCGCTGGTCACCGCCAACTCCCCGGCGGCGCGAGCCTCTGGCTCGGCTGTGGGCGGGAACGGCGGCAACAGCTCCAGCAACGCGTGCAGCTCGAGCACCTGCCGCCGCGCCAGCGCCGCCTGGTCGTGGAACGCCACGCAGGCGCGGTCGTGCAGGTGCAGGAACGCGAGATCGCGGACGAACGGCGGCGGCGCAGCACTGGGGTTGGCCGCGCGCCAGCCCGCTGCCGCCCCCGCGTACTCGGGATCGAGCAGCAACCGCATGCGCATCGCTTCGAGCAAGCCCGGCAAGCGCATGCGGTGGATCTTGCGCAGCGCCACCGCGAACGACGCGCGCCCCGGGCGCCGTTCGCGCATGGCCGTCTCCGGATCGATGACTTCGCGGACGATCTGGCGCAGGCGCACCACGAACCAGCCGACCGTGTGCAGCGCGCGCCACAACAGCCACAGCGGCGCGAGCAGCACGCGACCGTGCGAGAGTCGCCGTTCGTAGAAGCGGAGCGGATTCCACACCGGTTGCGCCGCGGGATCGCCGCGCATGCCGAAGATCTCGCGCACCATGGTGCGGCGGTCGCGCTGCAGCACGGCGAGCACCTGCGGCCCGAACACCTGGGCCAGATGCGCGTCGCGCGCCGGCTCCGCGGCCAGGAAGTCGAGCGCCGTGAACTCACCCGTCGCGTAGGGCGCCGCCCGGTTCGATTGCCGCTCCGCGAGCGTGCGCCCGGCGTTGGGATCGGCACGCGCCGCCAACCACGCATCCATCGCCGCATCGGCGGCGGGATCGGCGGCACCGCGCTCCCCGAGCGGCAGGCAATAGCGGTTGTAGCCATCGATTCGCTTGGCGACCTCCACGGCCACACTCTCGGTGATGAACGAGAACCACAGGTACGGGCCACCGAACAGCGAACCTTCGTCGAGCTTGAGGCGCTTGAGTTGCTTGCGTTCGCGCTTGGTGCAGCGCAGCCAGCGGCTGCGCAGGTTCTCGAGCGAGCGATGGGCGAGGAACTGCTCGGTGGTCTTGCCGTCGGTCTCGTGCAGCGGCGCGCCGTCCAGATAGTGATGGTAGAGCAGGGCCAGCTGGTTGCAGTCGTGGGCCAGGACGCCGCTGCCGAGCGGCACGCCGGTGCGGCCGTCGGCGACCTGGCGCTGCAGCAGCGCCGCGGCCTCGGCAGCCGCGCCCCCGAACACGCGCTGCGCCAGGAACGGCAGGTCGACCGGCGCGAAGCGCAGCTTGCTGCGTTCGAGCTGCGGCAGGAAGTGCGCTTCGCTGGTCAAGCGATAGGCCTCCGCGGCTTCGCCGGCGAGGCGTTTGAGCCAGCGGCCCAGGGTCAGGAACACCAGGCAGACGCTGCCCAAGACGATCAGCGGCGTGGCGACGATGCGCTGCAGGAAGCGGCTGATGGTCTCGCTGTGGATCAACTGATCGAACAGCAGGAACAGCCCACCGAACAACAACAGCCGCACCGCCGGCCGCTGGGTCGCCTTGACCATCGCCGTGGCCACGCGGTCGAGGATCTGCGGTCCGGTGACGATGCCGTGCAGGTCGCCGTAGAACAGCAGCTTGCGATGCCACGCGTCGAGCCAGTCGGCGATCCGCCGCGCGCACGCCACGATGCGTTCCTCGGCGGTGTCGTGGCTGCCGCGCACGGCGAAGGCGCGCACGATCGGCAACCAGCGCACCGGCACTGCCGAAACCACGCGCACCACGCGATCGAGCGCGCGCACGTCGTTGCGTTCGAGCCAGCGGCCGAGGTCTTGGGGCCGCAGCGTCCACAGGGTCTCGATCACCTCTTCGAGCGGCACGCGACGGCCCGCGCGCAGCGCGGCGCTGCGCTGCCGCCGCACCTGCAAACGCGCGGTCCACTCTTGCACGGCCGCGACACGGCTGGCGAGCAGCTCGTGGCGCACCACCTCCGGCAGATTGGGCAACAACTCGTGCTCCACCTGCAACGCGGCGAACGTCAGGTCCCGGCGATCCTCTTCGGCGACCGAACGCTGCAGTTCGCCGCGATCGCCGACCAACACGAAGTCGCAGTGCAGCAGCGCCTGGAAGCGGCGCACCAGCCCGTCCATGCCCCGCACCAGAAACAGCAGGAGTCGCGCCGAACGCAGCAGCGGCCGCAGGGCCTGGACGTACCGCGCGGCCCAGGTGACGCGCAGGAAGCGCAGCACCCGCACGCCGCCGAGACCGCTGGCACCGAGCGCGTCGCCCGGCAGCCAGAACAGCACCGAAGGCACTGCCGGCAGCAAATCCGTCAGCGCGTTGCGCAGCGCCCACGACCAGCGCGCCGGATGCAGGGCGAATTCGCACGTGAAGTCGACCAGGAAGAACGTGCAGGCGATCGCATCGACGCAAGCGAGCCACCAGGCGGTCTCCGGGGTCACGTCCATGGTGGTCTGCACCACCAACACGACCAGCACCACCAGCAGCAGTGCCATGTTGATCGACTCGAGCACGGCGACCCCGCGCCGACCGAGGCGTTGTTCGAGACGGCGTGCGAGTTCGCGATCGTCGGCGGCGCGGAGCAACCGCCTGCCAGTGGCCCGCAGGGTGCGTTCGCCCGAACGGGCGGCCAGGGCTGCGACCAGGCCCCCGTGGCAACGCAGCAACGCCACCTGCTGGTCGAGCGGCAGCTCCTCGACGGCGGCGAGCAGAGCGGCGCGGCGTTCGGCGGCTTCCTGGCACAGGCGCGGGTCGACGGGAATGGTCGCGGCGGCCTGCGTCCGCGCCGCACGGCACCGTTCGGCCAGTTCCTGCGCGCCGAGGCGCACCGCCGCCACCTCGGTGTCGGCCAGGTCGAACAGCGCCGCCGGCTCCTGGTGGGCCGTGGCGGCGAGGCCGCGGCAGCGCACTTCGAGCCAGGCGACCCGGGCATTCGCCAGCTCGGAGCCGAGCGCCGGGTCCAGGCCACCGGCGTGGCGCTCGAGCCACGCCAAGTCGGCCGCCAGCAGGTCGTGGGCGAGGTCGCCGTCGCCCGCCGCGGCCACGCGGGCCTCCTGCAGCGCAGCGATGCGTTCGGCTGCCGGCATGCCGGTCTGGTGCAGCAGCGTGCGCAGGGGCAGCAGGGGCGAAGAGGGCGCCGTCATCGCGGGGCGGCAGCATAGCCAGCGATGCGCCAAGGCGCGGCGGCCGGATCGGCAGCCGCAGGACCAGGCCCCCCGCCGGCGTCCCGCCGGGAACCATCGCAGCGACAGCGCGCGGCCCTGGGCAAACATCCCCCCGCCAGCCACAATCCCCCGCATGCCGCCGTTCCTGCAGCGCCACCTCGACCGCCGCACGTTCCTGCGCGGCGCCGCCGCCGCCGTGGCCCTGCCCTGGCTCGATGCGATGCAGCCCGCCCTGCAATCCCTGCCCAAGCCACCGGTGCGCGGCCTGTTCGTGTTCGCGCCGAACGGCATGCACATGGGCGACTGGCGGGCCAAAGGCGACGGCCTCGACGCCGAGTTCGGCCGCACCCTGCAAGCGCTGCAGCCGCTGCGCCGGCGAGTCACGATCTGGACCGGTTTCGCCATCGACGGCGGCCGCGCCCATGGCGACGGCCCGGGCGACCACGCGCGTTCCGCGGCGTCGTTCCTCACGTGCGCGCATCCGCGCAAGACCGGCGGTGCCGACCTCGAAGTCGGCATCTCGATCGACCAGGCGATCGCGGCCGCGATCGGCAGTACCACCACGTTCCCATCGCTCGAGCTGGGCCTCGAGAAGGGCACCAGTGCCGGCATCTGCGACTCTGGCTACTCCTGCGCCTACAGCAACAACGTCGCCTGGCGCACACCGAACACGCCGGTGGCGAAGGAGACCGAGCCGCGGGCCGTGTTCGCGCGGCTGTTCGGCGATCCCGAGCAGCTCGGCCAGGCCGAAGCGCAGCAGCGCCAGCGCGCGAACGACCGCGCCGTGCTCGACGCCGTGCTCGCCGACGCGAAGTCGCTGGCCAAGGATCTGGGCCCCGCCGATCGGCGCAAACTCGACCAGTATCTCGACGCGGTCCGCGATCTGGAACGGCGGCTGCAGCGGCTCGACGCGGAGGCGGCGAGCACGGTCGCGCCCCCGCCTGGGCTGGCCAGCAGTGGCAACGGCAGCGGTTACGCCGAACGGCTGGCAGCGATGTACGAGATCCTGGCACTGGCCTTCGCCAGCGACCGCACCCGCGTGGCCACGCTGATGCTGGGCAACGCCGGCAGCAACCGTTCCTACAAGTTCCTCGACGTTCCCGAAGGGCACCACGACCTCAGCCACCACGGCAAGAAGCCGGAGAAGCTCGCGGCGATCGCCACCATCAACCGCTTCCAGCTCGAGCAGTTCGCCAAGTTCTTGCAGGGCCTGGCGGCGCGGCCCGACCAGGGCGGCGATCTGCTCGGCAACAGTCTGGTGCTGTTCGGCGCGGGCATCGGCGACGGCGACCGACACAACCACGACGACCTGCCGATCCTGCTGGCCGGCGAAGGCGGCGGGGCCGCGCGCGGCCGTGGGCACGTGCGGCTGCCCGGCGAGACGCCGCTGGCCAACCTGCATCTGGCCGTGGCGCGCGGGATGGGGGTGCCGTTGGAACGGTTCGGCGACAGCTCGGCGGCGGCGGCACTGGTCTGAGGGCTACCGCGGGGATGCGGAAGCACGGCCGCGGTGCGATCGACAACACCAGTCGGCCGCAGGGCCCACGGCGACCTCGGCGCATCGGCGCCCGAGGATGCAACATCGCGGTCTCATCGGGCGGACGCGGTTGCGAGTTCGGCTCCCGAGGGAACCATGGGGGGTTCTCGACACCCCTCCAACCCGAGGTCCTTCCCCCATGAAACGCACGCTGACCATCTTGGTTCTCGCGGCCGCCGCCGCTGCCACCGCCCACGCCCAGGAAACCTATTGGATCGCCAACCGCGCCTCTCAGGACATCATGGAAGTGTCCCCCTGGGGATCGATCCGTGACCGCATCTTCATGAACACGGCCCTGCGCAGCGCCCACGTGGCTCCGGACGGCAAGGTCTGGGTGGTGCGCTTCATCCAAGGCACTTTCGACATCGTGAATCCGACCACGCGGTCGATCTCCTCGTTCGCTGCTCCAGGCAACCCGTTCGACTTGGCGTTCGACGCCCAGGGCACCGCGTGGATGACGGCCGGAGCGGTGGTGGCCAACTTCGACGCCAACGGTACGCTGATCCAAACCTATGCACTGACGGCGCCGGCGCCGCTCGGCATCGCCATCGACCCGGCCGGCAACAAGTGGATCGCGCACCGCACGAACCCGGCCTCGGTGTCGAGGATCGATCCCACCGGCACCGTCACGAACCACCCGTTGACGGGCGCTCCGGGCACCTTCCTTCCGGTGCGCGTCGCGTCCGACTTCCGTGGTTTGCTGCAGCCGAGCCACATCTGGGTGGTGGGCGACGGCCCCTCACATCTGTTCGAACTCGACGACACCGGCGCCACGCTGAACATGTATCTGCCCCCCGCCACCGGCTTGGGGAACATCGCCGTGGCTCCGAACGGCAACATCTGGCTGGGCAACACGGGCGGCACCCTGCTCGAAATCGACCACACCAACGGAGCCGTGTTGTCGACCTACACCCAGTCGCCGAGCAGTGTGCTGGGGCTGGCCTTCGACCTGGGGGGCAAGTTGTGGGCCACGCAGCGCCTGACGTTCTCCGGCGTCGGTCCCCCTTGTGAAGTGCGCCGGATCGATCCTGCCACCGGGAACATCGAGGTTCCTGGAGTGCTTCAGTACGGCACCAACTCGGGGATCGGCACCCAGTCGGCACTGAGCACGCCTTACAACTACGCGCTGGTGGTCGCACCGTTCGCCGACGACGACGGCGACGGCGAAGTGAACTACACGGAAGTGATCCAGGCCACGAATCCCCGGGACTCTCTGTCCAACGGCAAGTTCCACGCGCAGACGACCGGTGTCACCAGAATCGGCAGCACTCCGACCATCGACGTGACCACCCCCGCCGGCACGTTCTGGATGATGGGCTTCGGCTTCGGTCTCGTCGCACCCGGCAGCGGCTACACGAACCCGGCGATCACCGGCGAGTTCCGCATGGATCCGAGCCTGATCCTGCCTGTCAACGTCTCCGGAGTGGGCAACACGAGCATTCCATTCCCGATCCCCAACAGCGCTGCGTTCGTGGGCATGGAGTTCTTCATGCAGGGCATCTACGTCGGTGGCGTGGGAACTGGTTTCACCAACATCACGGGCCTTCTGATCTGGTGATGCCGGACCGCCAGGCTGGCTCGCTCTGCCCAGCGGCAGGAAGTGGCGAGAGCGCAGCGCCTGCGGTGAGCCGATCGGCGTGACGACCGACCTCGGCACGCCCCCCCTTCGCACATTGGGGGGGGCATTGACGACCCCTCGTGACCAGGGCACGGTTGTCAATGCGCAGCAGTGGTGCCGGTTCGGGCGGCACCCTGACTTCGCAGCCGTGGATGCATGAGCAACCCCAACCCATCGAACGCATTCTGCTCCGCCCCCGCGTTCCCTGTGGTTTCGGGCCGCTTGCGCCTGGCGGCGACCGCCCTGCCGACGCACCCGACGCCGGGCCACGAACATGCCCTGACCACGGCGGACCGGCTGGCCGACCTCCTCTCGGCCGAGACTGCGTGGTTCCACTGGCGCGTGCCCGATCCAGGGTCTCTGCCCGCAACCCTGCGGCCATGGCTGGGTGCTGGCATGTTCTTGCCCGCGTGGGACACGAGCCGACGCGAAGACGAAGCGCACTTCGCGGCCACCGAGCCCGACCGACACCGCCGCCTGCTCGAGCTCCTGGCGCCACTGCGCGCCGACGGTGAGGCGCAGAACGTCGGGTTCGATGTTGGGATGGCTTGGTCGATGGCGCGCTGGGCGAAGGCCTGGCGAGCGGATGTGGCGCTGAGTTTCTACCCGCACACCGGGAGCCTGGCGGCCGCTGTGGCCGGAGCCCTGCTGGAGATCCCGCACGCCGTCTGGCTCGGGACGCTGACGCCCGAGACCAAGCTGCCATGGCATTTCCCCGCCGTGTTGTCGTTGGCGAGCGTGGTGAGCGTCGCCGACCAAGCCAGCCTGGCAGTGCTCGCCACTCGGTTCGGGACCGCGCTGGCAGCGAAGGCGGTCGCTCGTACGGAGCCCGGAGCCATGGCGCTTCTCGCCCGCCGGCTCCAGGACGCGGTGGTGGCCCGCCCGGCCAATGCACCGCAGCGCGGGCCCGAACCCGCCTTCGCCACCAGGATCGAGGCTGCGCAGCCGGCCGAGGGCGCGCGGCTGTTCGCCATCGCCTGCGCGGAGCGCACCGGCTCCAATCTGCTGGTGGATCTGCTCGCGCGGCAACCCAGGGTGGCGTGCGTGGGCGAGCTGTTCAACAGCCGGTTCCTGGACGGTGGCAAGCTGCCCTGGCTCGACACTGCGGTGCCCCACGCCGACGAACTGCGCCACCTGCGCACCGAGAACCCGAGCGCTCTGCTGGCTCGACTGCGCCTCGAAGCGCAACAGCGTGGCTTCGACCAAGTGGGTTTGAAGGTCATGTACGGCCACTTGGTGACCAACAACGCGCTGGTGGATGCGTTGCTCGCGGCTCCCGATCTGCGCATCGTGCACCTGCGCCGTGAGGATCGGCTCGGCAGACTGCTGTCCTACCTGCGCGCCAAAGAAACCGATGTCTGGTTCCGTCGCAAAGGCTCTGGCGAGGCGGCCGCAGCACGCGTTCTGCTCACCGCCGAGCAGGTGGCCCAGGACTTCGCGCTGCAGGAGGCGTTCGAACGGCGCTGCGCGGCGACCTTCGCCGGGCACGCGTCCATCGACATCACGTACGAGGAACTGGTCCAGGACCAGCAGCAAGTCCTGGAACGGTTGGCGCACCTGCTCGGCATGCGGGCCCGCGACGTCGCGCCCCTGCTGCGCAAGGAGGCCCCGAAGGACCCTGCCGCCGGCGTGGTCGGTTGGCACGATCTACGTACGGCCTTCACCGGCACGCGTTGGGCCTGCCAGTTCCCAGGCGAACCAGCTTCCGAAGGCCCACGCCCAGACGACCGCGCCGCGGAGAGCCCATGAGCGAGTACTACCAGAAGCTGGACCAACCGCACTTCGACTACCAGCCGACCGAGGTGCCAGGACTTGGGCGCACGCGCTTCCGCGGACCAGTGCCCGATTTGACGGCTCCGTACTTCGCCTGCATCGGCGCGGCACAGACGTTCGGACGATTCACCGAAGATCCCTACCCAGCGGCGCTCGCCCGCGAACTCGGCCTGCCGGCCCTGAACCTCGGGATCGGCGGCGTCGGACCTCGCTACTGGCTGCAGCCCGAGCTGTTGGC
>JAEUHP010000088.1 GCA_016795295.1 Planctomycetota bacterium
CCGGTCGGTGCGGCGTCGCAGGTGGGGAATCCGTTCGGCTGGAAGGCGGTGCGGATCGACCCGGAGACGGGGTTGCTCTACATGCGGCATCGGTACTATGCGCCGCAGTGGGGGCGGTTTCTGACGCAGGATCCGCTGGGGTTGTGGGGGGATCTGGCGGGGATGGGGAATGGATACCAGTATGGGGCCAATACGCCGCTGGTGGCGTCCGACCCGATGGGTTTGCAGGTCGCCGGTCGGGAGGGAAGCTACCGGTATGATTCAGCATCTGGGCATTTCTTGCGAAATGGCCAGTTGGGTATTGCGCATGGAGGTGGGGTTGCACCTCTCGGTGGGGTCGGGCCTGACCCAAGGAGATACTCTAATCCGTGGGATGAATGGGGTAAGATCAACAAGATCGCGGATGCGAATGGAGTTGTCACTGGAGCATCCCTGAGGGCCTTCAATGCAGCAAGCGGCGAGTGGGAGAATTTGACGCCGAATGATGTCGAGTGGGTCAATCATAAGCTGCGCGAGTTTCGAGAGGCAGCCACCGCAGTGATTGCGGCGCTAGGTGCGCAAATTCCCGGTCTTGCCCTTTCTGCGGCTATGGCATGGGCCGCTGCCGTGCAGCGAATGGGGAGCCTTGCGCCCCCAGCGCGGCCCTGTCCTCAGTCAAGTAGCGAAAGATCAGGAGTTGTGTATCCAGGTGCCGACCCTGCCAAGGCACCCAAGGGATTTGAATGGCGCGGGAGACCTGGCTCCAAGCCCGGTACGAAGGGTGGCAATTACTACAATCCAAGGACTGGCGAGTCTCTGCGGCCCGACCTAGACCATCCCGAACCAATCGGTCCGCACTGGGACTACCGTGATTCGTCCGGCAATTGGTTTCGCATCTTCCCGGATGGAAGAATGGTGCAGAAATCATGAGCCAAAAGAGGGGGCCGAGTCCCGATGACTGGCGCCGTCAGGGCCAAGAGAGATACTTGGCCGGTGTCAAGTTGGTCGCCAGGTGCGATGTCCCGTGCCGGCCAGGGTGGGACCACGAGCACTGCGAATTCTGTGGAGAAAAGTTGTCGTGCCATAGACGTGCAAATGTAGTGGCATACTCTACCGAGGATATGCGGCACTGGGTCTGCGAAGAGTGTTTTGCCGACTTTAAGGGCGAATTCGGGTGGGATACAAATTGAGCGTCCGACGGCCGCGTGAGCAAGGGGGCAATGGCGTTAACCTCCGACCTTGCCTTTCGAGTTCCACCGTGGCCCTGGCTTGAAGGATCTTCGGGGGGAGGAACGCGCGGGCCTGCGCGTGAGGCGCAGCCTGGCCAGTCGTCGCAGTATCGAGTCATGATGTTCGAGCCGCTTGTCAGGATCGTCGCAGAGGATGAGGGGCACGATGGCGCTCGCGATGGTCAGCAGGCCGGCCTTTGGGGACAGATCTGGCGTTTTGGGTGCGTGTTCCGCGACGGCGTTGGCCATCAGCAGCCTCGACATGGCGGTCAGGGTGAGCTGCGCGAACAGTTCCTGCTCAACGCCCAGGCCCGACCTTGCAGGCATCTGGCGGAGCGAGAAGCTATCGCTCTTCAGCAGTTTGTAGAACTCCTCGATCTCCCACCGCAGATGATACAGCGTCTGCAGCTGAGCCAACGATGCGTCCGACCGTCGAAGCGAGGTGAAGAGGATCCAAGGATCGTCGGCGCCAACGTCGATGCGGACGCAGCGCACCTTGAGCATCGCAGCACCAGCGCGGGCTGCCTCGGCGGTCGGCCGAATGTTCATGAGGTAGTCGTCGCCCGCACTTTCCTGAATAGCCTGGATCGCCTCGAAGGAGTGAGACCTGGGCACGCGAATGACGAAGTCGATCCCGGCTTCGTGCAGAGCCTGCAGAACTTCGAACGACGGATAGCCGCGGTCGAGGACGAGCACGTCACCGGCACGCAGATGCGGCAGCAAGCGCAACAACTCGTGCCGCGGTAGTTGTCAACACGAATGAGACACCGGAAAGATGAGTTCAATGAGCAACCACCTCCGCTGCCTGCGGCAGCGGGGTGGTGGTACCAGGAGCCGGCGGGTTGATCCACGCGGCTGCCGGCGGGCGCTGGGCGCGCGGGGCTCCGCGCACGAAGCGCTCGGGGTGGGCCGCGAAGGCGGCGTCGAGGGCCGCGTCACGCACTTCCAGCCGGCTGGCCGTCCGTTGGAAGTGGACATCGGCTGGGGTGAGCAGCGCGAGGCCGGAGTGGCGGTGGTCGTTGTTGTACCAGCGGATGGTCGCGCCAGCGTGGTGGCGTGCGTCTTCGGGCGACCCCATGCGCTCCGGGAAGCTCGGGCGGTACTTCAGCGTCTTGAACTGGGCTTCGGAGAAGGGGTTGTCGTTGGACGTGTGCGGCCTGCTGAGACTGCGCACGATGCCGAGGTCGGCATAGAGCTGTGCCAGGGGCTTGGAAGTCATGGCTGCGCCACGATCGCTGTGGATGGTGAGCTGACCCGGCGCGACGCCGTTTCGGGCACAGGCATCGCGGATGGTCCGCTGGGCCAGCTCGGCGAACTCTCTCGAAGCAACCAGCCAGCCGACGACGAACCGGCTGTAGATGTCGATGACCACGTAAAGGTGGAAGTGGCTTCCCTTTCTGGGGCCGGGCAGCTTGGTGATGTCCCAGGACCAGACCTGGTTCGGTGCGGTGGCCAGCAACTCGGGCTTCGAGTAGCTGGGATGCCGCAGTTGGTCTCGCCGTTCGCGCACGCAACGGTTGGCATGCAGGATCCGGTACATGGTTCGGATCGAGCACAGGTAGCGCTTGTCGTCGAGCAAGCGCGCGTAGACCTGGGGCACGGCGAGGTCGGCGTGCTCTGGCAGCAGCAGCTCGTCGAGCACGGCCTGCCGCTCGGCCTGCGAGAGTGCCCTGGCCCCACCGCGCCGAGGTGTGGCTACGGCGGATGCGCCGCCCTTCCTGCGATGCCGGTAGATCGTGGCCCTTGGCACCTTCAAGGCAGCACAGGCAGCCCGGGTACCAACGGTCCCGGCCAGATCCTCGACCATCTTCATCGCTTCGACCCGGTGCTCGCGGGCGGTGTTGCCGGGGGACTGCTCAGCAGGTCCTGTAGTTTTTTTTGGAACTCGATGATGGTCTCCGCCTGCTTCAGGCGGCGCTGCAGGCGCTCGATCTCGCGCTCGAGTTCCTCGACGCGCCGGCGGTCTGCTCGCCCAGCCTGCGGCTTGGGACCGCGCTGCTTGGGCGCCAAACTGCCGCTGGCCCGCGCCCGCCGCCAAGTGGCCAGATGCGAAGAGTAGAGCCCTTCACGCCGCAGCAGGCTGCCGATGCCGCCAGGCACGCTGGCCAGGGCGTCAGCCTCCGCGAGGATCCGCTCCTTGTAGGCCTCGGAGAACTGCCGCCGAGACGGCCGTTCGAGGGTCTCGTTGTGGTCGGCACCAGGGCTTGCCGCCCGCCCGTTGTTGGGCTCCGCTGCGCTCTGTTCGACTTCGCTTCG
>JAEUHP010000127.1 GCA_016795295.1 Planctomycetota bacterium
CAGCGGATGCGCCGGATCGATGCCGCTGTCGATCACCACGGCGCATCGGCTCGGGCCGTCCGGTCGAGACAGCGTTGGGACAAGTCGCGGGGCAGGCCCGGATGGGGGGATTGACGCCAAGGTGTGAGCCATCGAACGTTCCAGCTCCCTGTTCCACAAGGATCCATGAACCGCATCTTCGCCACGCTCGCTCTCAGCCTGTTCGCTGCCCCCGGCTTCGCTCAGGACTTCATCCACTACAAGTTCGATTCGACCTGCACCAACGAGGTCATCAACTACGCCACCGGGCCGCAGGCCCTCGGCGCCAACGGCACGCTGCAGTCCAACAGCACGATCAGCCCCTGGACCTCGGGCACCTTCGGCGGCGCTCTGGCGGGCGGCGCCAATGCAGCGCCGACCTACTACAACCGCGTGGTCACCGGTTGGAATCCGTCCACCCAGCCGGTCACCGGCGCCCTGACGATGGCGTGGTTCATGCGCCAGCGCCCCGGCTCCACCCTCAACACCTCGCTCAGCTACCTGTCGGGTGCACCGACCGGCGGCTTCCGCCTGTTCACCAACGGCATCGCAGGCCGCGGCCTCTACCAGCGCGAGATCTTCCCGAGCGGTGGCAACGGCAACAACGCACCGCGCGACTTCGTCCTGCCAGTCGCCAACGCGGACATCCAGACCCTGGCCGCCACCAACTGGGTGCACGTCGCCATCGTGATCGACCCCGCGACCAGCACGGCCGATTGGTACGTGAACGGCACCAGCGTGCTGCAGATCACGGGCGTACCCGGCGCTTCGATCACGCTCGCCGGCCCGTTCATGCTCGGCGCCTACACCACGGCCGCGACCGGTGCGGGCTCGCTCTACGACATGGACGAGTTCCTGATGAGCTTCCGCGCCTACACGCCCGGCGAGATCCTGGCGCTCTCGCTGGCGCCGCAGGCGGGCGATGGCGACTACACGTCGGGCACTTCGACACAATGCGGCTCGCTGGCGCTGGCCAGCAGCGGTGGGCGGCCCTTCCTGGGCAACACGGGCTACGCACTCGAAGTCACCCCGGCCGCCCCGTCGTTCTACGCGATCTTGTTCGGGCTGAATCGCTGCACCTACGCCGGCGTGTTCCCACTGCCGCTGGACGGCGGCTTGCTCGCGCCGATCGCCACCGGTTGCCAGGTGCTGACCGACAACCTGTTGAACGTGGGCGGGCTGGCCAACGGCCCGACCGCGCAGCCGTTCGCGATTCCCACGGGCAGCGGCTTTGCCGGACTCGGCCTCTACAGCCAGGCAGTGGCGATCGACCTCAGCTCGCTCGCGGTCTCGGCGTCGAACGGGTTCGTGATCGGCATCGGCAACTGAGTTGCCGCGCCGCGGGACGGTGCCGCGCCGCTGCAACGCGGCGAGCCGACACGGGCGAACGAGAGCACACTGGCCCGCTGCAGCGGCGATGGGGTGCCGCGCCGCTGCAACGCGGCGAACCGACACGGGCGAACGAGAGCACACTGGCCCGCTGCAGCGGCGATGGGGTGATCAGCCGTCGATCGTGTAGATGCGGCCGGCGATCTCGCCCTCGAGTTCGACCGTCTTGAGCCGCCGGCACTGCGCGTCGAACACTTCGAAGTCGCTGCCGGCGACCCCGATGTAGAACTTGTCGCCGTCGGGAGCGATCGCCACCAGCGAGCGCCGCGGCCGGAACTCTTCGTAGCTCTCGGCGATCTTCTGCCCGGTGCGCAGGTCGTACATCAGGAGGCGCGCCTTCTGGTCGCGCTCACCGAAACTTCCCGTCATCGCCGCCGCCACCAGCTTGCGCGGTGCGATGCGCAGCCCCCAGGTGTTCTGGCTCGGGCCGAACTCGACCACTTCGGTGATCGACTTCTGCACCAGGTCGAGTTCGACGATGCCCCAGGTGGAGCGGCTCTTCTCGACCGGATCGTTGCTGGTGAAGAGCATGCGCAGCCGGCCCGGATCGCGCCGGTCGAGCAGGTCCTGGCCCGTGAGGCGGATGGCACCAGCACCGAAGTAGCGCTGGGTGCGCAAATCGATGCGGCCCTGCTCGGTGAGCTTCTGGCCGTCGAGCAGCAACAGGTTGCCCTCGTCGTCCTGGCCCTGCCACGTGGCGCCATCGGGCAGCAGCTGCGCCCCGCGCTCGAGCGCTTCCGGCAGCTTGGCGAACTTCTTGGTCGCCTGCTTCTTCTCGACGTCGTAGAGCCACCACTGGGCCGGCTCGAAGCTGTAGCGATCGACCTGCTTCTTCACCCGGTCGAAGCGCAGCAGCCAGTGCAACCCGCCAGGCAGTTCGCGCACGTCGCGCAAACGCAGAATCAGCCCCTCCTCGTCGAAGCTGTGGGTCGCGGTGACCGCACCGGCAGCGAGATCGACGACCTCGACCACCCGCTGCTGGCCGGTGACGACCAAGAGGCGCTTGCGGTCGTGGGTGAGCGTGGTGTTCCAGAACAACCCGTGCTGCAGCTTGACCTTCTTCGCCACCGTGTCGGTGTCCGGGTCGTACTGGACCACGAAGTCGGGGTACATCGTGAACCAGAAGAACTGCTTCTGAGCGAGCCCCTGGAGCGGCGGCGCTGGCACCGGCGTGAACTTCGGCAACTCGGTGAGTTCGCGCTCGTCGCCGCGGGCCCCGGCGCGGCCCTTGGCGTCGCCGGCGGCGGGGGGGCTGGGCACCCGAGGCGGGCGGAGCTGGGCGATGAGCGGAGCCGCGCCGAGCCAGAACGCACCGATGAGGAGCAGGGAACGCATCACGGGAACACCAGATCGATCGACTTCCAGTCCTGCATCGGCGCACCGCACGAACTGGCCCAGTTCGGCGCATTGGTGACGCCGTCGGGCACTTGGGCCGGCCAGTAGCAGGTGTGGTAACAGTCGTAGAGGTCGCGCTCGATCGGCTGGCACAGGCCGTGGGTGCCGTTGCTCGAATCGACTTCCCAGCCCGGGGCGAAGATCGTGGTGCAACCGTAGGGATACTGCGTCGGCGGCGGATCCTGGGTCAGCGCGCGGGCCTGCCCGCGCTGGGCCAGCACCAGCGCCGCGAGCTGCCGCGCCTTCTGGTTGCACGGCCGGATGCGCGGCCGGTTGGCGGGAAGGGGAGTCGGCACGGAAGTGGGCTCGCTCATGCTGTTTCGAACCGGGCAAGGAAACGGGGATTGCCGGCGCGGATCTGCGCGTAGCAGTCGAGGCCAAGTGCGGTGAAGCCGCGGATCCACTCGCAGTAGTGCAGGTTGGCGTGTGCGGCATCGCCGTAACGCACGTGCGCTTCGTGGTAGCAGCCGCCGGCGCACAAAGGGCGCGCGAAGCAGTTGGCACAGTCGGGCTTCTGGTCGACGTGGGCCTTGGCCAAGAAGGCCGTGCGCGCCGCTTGGTCGACGCCGGCAGCCACCGTGCCGAGCGCGTGGTCCTTGGACTCGACGAAGCGATGGCACAAGCCCAGTTCGCCTTCGGTCGAGACCCCGAGCAGGCCGAGGCCGGCCCCGCACGGATGCGCCTTCTGCACGCCCTGGTGCAACTCGCGCAGCAGGTCGCCGAGGTTGGCGAAACCGTGGCTCTCACCGCGCAGCGCCGCCGCGGTGTAGTCGCGCGCCAGGTCGGCGAACTCGCGCAGCAGCTTCGCATAGCCAGGCTCGCCGAGTGCGTAGTCGCGGCCGAGCCCGGCGGTCACCGGCGCGAAGCCGACTTCGTCGAAGCCGAGTTCGCCAGTCAGGAAGGCATAGCTCTCGCGCACCGGAGCGGCTCCCGAAGTGAGGGTCACCCGCGCGCCGATGCTGCGGCCCTTGCGCTCGCGATTCTTCGCCACCAAGGCGCGGATGCGCGGGGCGATGGTGGCGAACGAGCCCTCCCCCGAGCGGAACACCCGGTGGCGGTCGTGGTCCTCGGGCACCCCGTCGATCGACACCGTGATGCCGAAACGATGCAGGGTGAGGAAATCGATCACTTCGTCCGTGAGCAACGTGGCGTTGGTGGTCAACGCGAAGTGCATGCGCTTGCGGTGCTGCGCCGCTGCGGCCACCGCATACTCGGTGGCGGCGCGGATCGCCGGGAAGTTCAGCAGCGTCTCCCCGCCGAAGAACGTCACCGACACCTGCGGCCGGTCACCGCTGTTGCGCAGCAGGAAGTCGATCGACTGGCGCGCCGTGTGCTCGTCCATGCGCGCCTTGCCAGAGCCCTGGCTGCCGCTGCCAGCCGTGAGCCGGTCGGCGCCGTACTCGTAGCAGTAGGTGCACGACAGATTGCACTTGTTGGTGACGTTGAGCACCAGCGTGCTGATCGGGAACGGCATCGGTGGCAGGCCGGCACGCGGTGCCGGGCCTTCGCCATGGGGGCGAATCACCCCGAGGTCGATCAGGTCGTGCAGCGTGGCCTCTGCCGCGACCGGGTCGGCGGTGGTGGCGAGCCACGCGGCGTCGTCACGACCGCCGGGAGCCGCGAACGCATCCACGGCGGCAGCCGCCAGCGGGTCGAGTTCGAGGATCGCCGCGGAGTTCGCCGCGTAGACGAACTCGAGCCCGGAGTCGCTGCGAAAGCGCCGGTGCACCACGGTGGCGAGCTGCATGTCAGCGATCCTCCCAGTCGAGAGCCTGCCAGCGCGCATAGAGCGGCACGGTGACGATCAGGTGGCTGCGGGCGCGGAAGCTCTTCTTCACGCGTGCGGGCACCGCGGGGGGAGTGGGCGGTTGGGCTGCGCTCGGCACGACTTCCGGCTTGCCGTCGCCGGCGGGTGCGTCGCCCGGTTTGCCTGCGGCTGGCTTGCCGGCCGCAGCCTTGCCGTCCTTGCCCTTCGGCTCGGGCCGCACCGGCACGTCGAGTTCGACCACTGCCGTCACGAACACGTCGCCGATGTTGTTCGCCGTCCACTTGCGCGCCGGGTTCGGGCCGTCGATCGCCGGCGTGAAGACACCACTCGCCGGATCGATCGCACCCACGTACTGCACGTCGTCGTCTTGCTCCCGCACCTTGAACTCTTCCAGGCCCCACTGCGGCCAGACCTGGAACAAGGTCACGTCGTCGCTGGTGTAGGGTTTGCCGTCGGGCCCACGGTGCATGGCGAACGCTTCGAAGCGTTCGAGCTGCTTGGGATGTTTGGCGCCGCCGATGCGCGCCAGCCCTTGCAGCGGCGTGATGCGCACGTAGTCGACGGTGTCGTAGAGCCGCACGGTCGGCCCTTCGGGCTCGCTGCCGAACACCACTTGCCGCGTGCCGAGCTCGGTGCCGGCAGCGACGTCGACGACCAGCACCAGTTCGCGGTCGGAAACGCGTTCGACCTGCTGCACGGTGAGGCCGCTGCCGACGAACAGGTCGGCCGGGGCGACGGCAGCCGGGAAGCCACTGCCGTAGGCGACCAGACGGTGGCCGCGACTCGGCACTTCGAGCGCGGCGTTGCCCAGCGCCAGGATGCGCGGCGCGCCAGGGCGGTGCAGGGTGACGTCGGCGCCGAGTTCGTCGTAGTTGCCGGTGAACAAGCGACCGCGCAGGGTCTGCCAGCGCTCGTCGAGCAGCAGCACTTCGCGCCACGACGCGGCGCCGTCGCCTGCCGCTGCGGCGCGGCCACGCCAGGAATAGCCGGCGTAGAGCAGGCCCTTGCCGGTGCGGCGCACCTGGCTGCCGTTGGCGAAGCGCAGCTCCCAGACCACGTCGTATTCGTCGGCGTCGGTGCGCACCAAGGTGGCGGTGCCGAACAGGTCGCCGAGGCCGGTTTCGTGGCCGGTCACCGTCCAGGTGCCGGCCAAGGGCACCTCGCGGCGGTGTTTCTGCCAGCGGTCCCAGGCGTCGGTGAACAGCGGTTGGTCCTTGGCCAGCCGACTGAGCACCCGATCGCCGACGCCCTGGGTGGGGCCGCCACTAGGGCCCTGGCCGCCACCTGCGCCCTGCGGACCACCGGGGCCGCCTGGGCCCCGACGCCGCTCCTCTTCGGGTGGCGGGCCGCCGCCCATCTGGCCGCGTGCCAACGGGAACATCGCCACATGGGTGGAGCGCAGCAACTGCCACTCCTCTTCGTCGCGCTGCTGCAGGAGCACCCGGCCGAGTGGGTGGCACTCGGCGCAGGCGCGGCGGAAGTCCTGGTCCTGCGCATCCTCCGACCAATGCACGCGCCGTTCGCTCTCGTAGAGGCCGCGTTCGGCTTCGCTGCGGGCGAGGCCATGGCTGTTGGCCAGCGAACGCACCACCTGCTTGGCGTCGCTCGGCGAGATCTGCAAACCGTGCAGACGGACCATGCGCTTCAGGCTCTCCGACCAGCCCTCCGGCGACTTGCGCAGGAAGCTGATGCGGGTCATCAACTGCTCGGCGTCGAGGGCATGGCAACGGGCGCAGTGGGTGTGGACGAGCGGATCCTCGACCGGGATGCCCTTGCGCTTTGGCTTGTCGCCATCCTTGGCGCTTTTGGCGTCCTGAGCGGTGCTGGCCGTGGCCACTGCGGCACCGGGCGCGGCACCAGCAGCATGGGGCGCCGCATTCGGCGCCGGCGTCGGCGCAGCCGGCGGCACGACCTGCACCGGCACCTGGGCCAGCGCCGAGGCGAGGACGAACGGCAGCGACCAGGCGGATCGCAAGGCGAGCGAGGCGAGGAGTTTCAGCACGCGGGCAAGGCTCCGGGAACGGGCGCCGTGCGGCGCTGCCGGGACGATAGCAGGCAGCGCGGGTGGGGGAATGGGGCAGCAGGGATTCCCACCAGCGCTCGGCGCGCCCAGGGGCGCCGATTCAAACCGTGCCGTGGGTGCCCGCCGGGCCAGCCCACGCCGTGAACTCAGGGTCGGCGCGCAGCGCAGCCGCACTGCCCGTGCGCAACACGCCCGCGCGCAGCCACGCCACCTGCTCGCAGGCGAGCAAAACATCCGGCCGGTGCTCGGCGACCACCACGGTCTGCCCCGCGGGCCGCGTGCGCAGCAGCGCCACCAGCGCCGCACTCGACGCCGCGTCGAGGCCCGCGAACGGCTCGTCGAGCAGCAACAGCGGGCCTTGGTGCAGCAGCGCCCGCACCAACAACAGCCGCCGCTGTTCGCCGGCCGAGAACACCACCCCGCCGGCCACGCGCGGGGAGGGCACGGTGTCGAGGCCCGCCGGCAGCGCCCGCAGCCGCGCGCCCATCCCGAGCGCATCGAGCAACGCCCACAGTGCGTTCGCGTCCACGGTCCCAGTGGCACGCCCGAACCCGAACTGCTCGCGCAGCGGCAGTTCCCACAACACGCTGTCCTGAAACAGCACCGCTGCCTGCCCGCGCCAGTCGGCGGGCGGCACGGTGCGCAGGTCGACGCCGTTCGCCAACAGGGCACCGGTGGTGGGGTCGTAGAGGCGCAGCAGCAACGCCAACAACGTCGATTTGCCGGAACCGTTGGCGCCGACCAAGGCCCAGCGACTGCCCGGCGGCAGCTGCCAGTCCAGCCCGGCGAACAACGGCTCGGCACGGGTTTGGTGGGTGAAGCCGACCCCGCGCAGTTCCAGGGCCAGCGGCCCACGCGGCGCGCCGGCCACCGGCGCAGCAGCCCCCTGCGGCCGCGACGTCGCGAGGAACCCGACCAGCGGCGCCAGGAACAGGCGCGCCTCGGCAACCGCGCTGCCAGCGGCCAACAGGTCGCGCAGGGCGTTCTGCACCCGTTGGCAGGCCTGCGCGTGCAACACCAGCCCGCCGAGCGACAGGGCGCCCGCGAGCGCCGCCTGGCCCAGCAGCCAATACGCCAGGAACAGCGCGGCACTGGCACACAGCCCCGCGAACACTTCCCAGCCGGCCCGGCGCCGCAGGAGCTGCGCCAAAGTCGCGGCCGCCGCCCGGCGCAGCCCGCCGATCCGCGCAAGGAACGGCGCCGCGAGGCCGTAGGCGCGCACTTCGCGCGCCTGGGCGCGGCCGACCAGAGCCGCGCTGCGCACCCCGAGTTCGCGTTGCGCTTCGAGCTGCTGCTGCTGGAAGGCGAACCGCTGGCGGGCTTCGCGGCGCCGCGCCCAGGCGGTCGGCAGGGCCGCGGCCGCGACCCAGGCCGGCAGCCATGGATCGGCGAACGTCAACACCAGCGCCATCGCGACGCCTTGGGTCAGGGCCGCGGCGACCGCGGCCAAGTCCTGGACCAGCCGCACGGGGCGCTGGGCCGCTTCGCCCTGCGCCAGCTGCAACGCGCGGTGGAACGCCGGATCGTCGAAGGCGACCAGGGCCTGGTCGGCACTGTGCGCCAACAGGCGGGCGGCCACGGCATCCGCGAGCGCCCGGCCGCGCAGTTCGCCGCAGTACGCCGCGACGCTGCGCAGCGCCGTGCCGGCGACCGCCACGAACGCCGCCGTGGCCGTGGCGAAGGCGACGGCGGTGGCAGCGGCGGCAGCATCTGCGGCGCCGCGCATGCCATCGGCGACCGCGTCGACCAAGCTCCGCATGGCCAACAGCCCGAGCAACGGCAGCAGCGCCTGCAGCACCGCCAGGACCAGCGGCACCAGAACCACCGAACGGCCGGCTAGGGCCAGGAGCGCGCAGGTCTGCGACCAGCTCGCCGGGACCGGCCGGCCGGCATCCGGCACGGGTGCTGGAATCCCCTGGCTCATGTTCCGATAAGATATGTTATGATAAGCTCAGAGGGGGAGCTCCCTGGGGGGAGCCGCCCGGCACCCGAACCCGGCCCGCGCTTCATCCACCCCCGCTGCGGCGCCGCGGCAAGCTGGTGAAGCCGAGCCAGAACGTCACGTCTGGCGACACATAGCCGATCAAGTCCTCGGCGATGGCCAGCTCCAAGCCGTAGTCGGCCCCGAGCCGGAACCGGCCCCCGAGCCAGAGCAGGCACTGCGGATTCGCCGCCTCGTCGAACGAGCCGAGGCCACGCAGCACCGAAGTCTCCCACGCCACCTGGGTGAACGCGTGCAAGTTCGCACCGAGCGGCAGCTCGAGCCCGAGGCCGGCCGAGGTGACGTCGCCGAACCCAAGCCCCGCGGCCCGGGCCGTTCGCGGCGTGCGCACGAAGCTGTGCTGCAAGTGGCCATACGCGGCCATGCCCAGAAACCGGTGCTCGAGCAATACGCCGAACGCGGCATCGACACCGCCCGAGCCGAACCCAGCCGCTGCGTCCCCAGTCGGCAGTTCGACCGCCGCCCGCAGCGCCACGCCCAGACCCTGCGCCGGATCGCGGACCATCCAGGTGAGCCCCAGCGGCACGTCGAGCAGTTCGAGACGCGACCGTTCGACCTGCCACGCGGTTTGCCCCTGCACCTCGGCGACCACGGCGAACGCATCGCGCGGAGCCCGGGTCCGCCCCTGGTCCGGCAGTCCGAACCAGCGGTGGTAATCGATCAAGAAGTCGTCCAGGAAGCCGCCGCTGGTGTGCGCCCAGGGCAATTCGGCCCACAGCTCGAGGTCCGCGCCGAGGCCGACCTTGGCGCTGAACGCGGTGCGCAGGTACTCGCCGTCCATGAGGAAGCGATTGCCATTCCCTTGCCCCGCGAGGAACAGACTGGTGTAGGCCGCGTCGGCGCGCCACGCCGCGGCACCGTGGGGCAACACCGCGGCGCTGGCGGGCGGCGGGTGCAGCGCCGTGAGCTGTGCTGGGTGCTGGTTGCGCACGGGCAGCGGTCCCTGCAGCTCCGGGTCGGCCACGCAAGCGACCGCCAGCAGACCGACGAGCAGGGGAAGGCGGCGGGCGAACGGCATCGGCACCGGTGCTATAGCCAGCGACCGGCTCAGGGCCACGCACCTCGGCAGGAATCCTGCGCGCGTGGCGGCCTGGTTGCCAGCCCGCGACGGGACGCCGGGATGCTGCGGCGGGCCTGTTTCCCCGGGCGCCAAGTCGGCTAGACTACCCCAGCTTGAACACTTTCCCCGGCCACCGTCTCGCCTGCTCCCTGCTGCTCCTGCCTCTCGCTGCCTGTGCCGACGGCGGCAAGGAGGACAAGCCGGAGAGCGTGGTGAAGTTCGCCGCCGACCACCACCTGTTCGGTTACCGCACCCTGGCCGGCTTCGGCACGCTGCCGATCCGCACCAATGTTGCGTTCCCAGACCGCGGCAAGCTGGTGTTCACCGCCGATGGCAACTACGAAGTCGAACGCCTGACCGGCACGGCTTCGAACTACTACTCGATCACCCGCAAAGGCGCCCTGACGCTCTACGTCGCCGGCGGCGGCCGCGATCCGTGGACGGTGTTCCAGGGCGGTTATGGGCCACTGCCGCAGTGGAACGACCCACCCACGCCGCTCGGCCCAGTGCCCCCTGAGACGGTGACGACGTTCACCGACCGCGTGATCTCGGATGGCTCGCCGTCGATCGGCATGTACTTCGGCCTGCGCTATGCCACGCCGCCGGCCACCATCGAACTCGAAGGCAACTGGCACTTCGGCTCGCTGCACACGATCTTCGGCCAGACGCTGCTGGCCCCCGAGAACGTCGGCCGAGCGGCCTGGGCCGAGAACGTGCAGATCGCTGCGGGTGCCGCGGGTGCCCTGCGCGGCATCAGCGGCACCGGCCAGCAAGGCAACGGCACCACCCTGGCGCTCACCGGCTCGGTGCAGAACGTCGCCACGGGCACGCCGCTGGTCAGCAACGGCGCCTGCAACCTCACCTTGACCTACGACGGCGACAGCCGCGTCTGCCGCGCCGCGGCCAACACGCGGCTGTTGCTGGCGGTCGACGAAGACACTGGCGACGGCGAAGCCGGACTGGTGGCGGCGGTGCGCCGCTTCCCGGCCACTTCGACCGAAACCGAGGCCAAAGAAGCCGATCTGCTCGGCAAGTACAAGGTCAGCGGCTACACCGTGTTCGTCAATCCGAGTGACCCAGGCTCGGATGCCTTCACCGGCTTGGTCGAATTCTCGTCGAGCGGCGGCTTCCGCCTCGATGCAGTCGACCACTTGGGCCGCGCGTTCTCCTACACCGGCACCGTCGCGCTGCGCACCAACGGCGCCATGACCCTGACCATCGCGGGCACCAACGAGACCTGGCACGGCGCGGTGTCGACCAACTACCAGACCTTGATGCTGATCGACGACTTCCGCGAAACGCGCACCCCTCCGAAGCCCGAGCTCAACTTCGTGCTCGGCACGCGCGAGACGGTCGTGCCGCCACCGAGCTCTCTGCGCTGACCGGAAGCTGCTGGCCTGCAGCGGTGCCTCGCTCCATGATCCGGGGGTGTCCTCCCCCGTGCTCCACATCGAGTTGCCGTTCGCCCGCCGACTGGGTTCGGGCAAGGTGCGCGAGATCTTCGAACTCGGCCAGGATCTGCTGCTGGTCGCCAGCGATCGTGTGTCGGCGTTCGACGTGGTGATGCAGGAGCCGATCCCCGGCAAGGGCCAGGTGCTCACCGAGACGGCGGCGTTCTGGCTGCGCAAACTGGCGCACGTGGTGCCGAACCACCTGCTGTCGACCGACGTCGACAGTTGGCCCGAAGTACCGCCAGCCTACCGCGAGCTGCTGCGCGGCCGCAGTATGCGCTGCCGCCGGTGCCGGCCGTTGCCGGTGGAATGGGTGGTGCGCGGTTACCTGACTGGCTCAGGGTGGCAGGACTACCAGCGGCACGGCGCCGTCAGCGGCGTGCGATTGCCAGCGGGTCTGCAGCACGCGAGCCGTATCGACCCACCGATCCTCACCCCGTCGACCAAGGCTGCGAGTGGCCACGACGAACCCATCGACTTCGCCCAAGTCGAAGCCCTGGTCGGGCCGCCCGTCGCGCAGGCCGCTCGCGCCGCAGCGCTGCGCCTGTACCAGGAAGGGGCTGCCTACGCGCTGTCGCGCGGCATCGTGGTCGCCGACACCAAGTTCGAGTTCGGCCTGGACGGCGATCGCCTGGTGCTGATCGACGAGTGCCTGACGCCCGACTCGAGCCGCTTCTGGCCGGCCGCGGAAGTGCACCCAGGCGCCCAGCCAACCTCCTTCGACAAGCAGTACCTGCGCAATTGGCTGCTCTCGACCGGCTGGCAGAAGACTCCCCCGCCGCCGCATCTGCCGCCCGAGGTGGTGGCGAAGACCGCCGCGACCTACCGCGAGATCCAGCACCGCCTGTGCAGTTAGAGCCTGTGCAGCCAGAGACACCTGCGCCATGACCGCACCTTTGCCGCCACTGCCCCCGACCCTCGCCTGGCGCGGCGGTCTCGACGGCTGCCTCGAACTGCTCGACCAGACCTTGTTGCCGCACCAACAGCGGGTGCTGGTCTGCCGCGACGTGGCCGCGGTGGCGGATGCGATCACCCGGCTCGCGGTGCGCGGCGCACCGGCGATCGGGGTGGCCGCCGCGTTCGGCCTCTTGCTCGGGGTGCGCAACCTGGCACCCGTGCCGCAGGCGCTGCGCGAGACCGCGCGCGAAGTCGCCGCCCGGCTCGCCGCCACCCGCCCCACGGCCGTGAACTTGGCGTGGGCACTCGACCGCTGCCTCGCCGCGTTGCAGCGCGAGAACACCCTGGCGGCGTTGTTCGCGGAGGCGCAGGCGATTCTGGCCGAGGATCAGACGGCGTGCCGGCGCATGGGCGAACACGGCGCCGGCCTGATCCCGGACGGCGGCACCGTGCTCACCCACTGCAACACCGGACGCCTCGCCACGGCCGGCGATGGCACAGCACTCGCGGTGTTGTTCGCGGCTTGGGCGATGGGCCGCCGCTTCACCGTGCTCGCCGACGAAACGCGCCCGTTGCTGCAGGGCGCCCGGCTCACCGCGCTCGAACTGCACGCGGCCGGCATCCCGGTGCAGGTGCTGTGTGACGGTGCAGCGGCCGGGCTGATCGCCCGCGGCCGGGTGCACGCCGTGCTGGTCGGCGCCGACCGCGTCGCCAAGAACGGTGACTTCGCCAACAAGGTCGGCACCTACGGTCTGGCCCTCGCCTGCGCCGCGCACCGCGTCCCGTTCTACGCGGTGGCACCGGCATCCACGTTCGACCCGCGCGTGGCAGACGGCCGCGGCATCCCGATCGAAGAACGCTCTGCCGACGAGGTGCTGCAGCTCGGTGGCCAACGCTTGGCCGCCGATGGCATCGGCGCCTGCAACCCGGCCTTCGACGTGACTCCGGCCCAGCTGGTCACCGCGTTCGTCACCGACCGCGGACTGCTGCGCCCGCCGTTCGGCCCGGCGATCAAGGCGTTGCTCGGGCCCGGCCGATGACCGGCGCATGGCCGGTGCCAGCAAGACCCGTCCGCGCCCCGCGAAACCGCCGAGGACCAAGCCGCCCAGTGCTGCGGAGCCGAGCGACGCACCGCAAGCCGTCGACGCCGAAGTGCTCGAGTTCATCGCGGCCCTCGATCGCTACAAGCAGCAGCACTGCAAGCCCTTCCCAGGCTGGAGCGAAGTGCTGCTGGTGCTGAAGCAGCTCGGCTACCGCAAGGGCTGAGGGACACACTGCGGCATTGGCCGAGCCGCCCGGCCAGACACGCCCGGCTATCGCCTAGGCCAACCAGCCCGCAGCGCACAACGCGAACAGCAGTCCGCCCGCCGCGACCCGATACCACGCGAACGGAGTGAAATCGCGGCGGCGCACGAACGCCACGAACGGCCGCACCACCACGATCGCACTGGCAAACGCCACCACGCTGCCGACCGCGAACGGCAGCAGGAACGGCCCGTCCAGCAGCGCGCGCCCCTGCCACAGCTTGAGCGCGGCCGCGCCGTAGAGAATCGGCAAACCGACCAGGAACGAGAACTCGGCCGCGGCCGGCCGCGACAAGCCGAGCCACAGGGCCCCGCCGAGGGTCGCCGCGGAACGGCTGGTGCCGGGCAGCAGCGCCAAGCACTGCCAGCAGCCGATCCACAGCGCCGTGCGGTAGCCGACCGCCGGCAGGTCCTCCAGGCGCGCCGCTCGGCCGCGCAGCGACCGTTCGAGCCACAGCAACACCAGGCCGCCGAGCAGCATGGTGCTGGCGACCACCCAGGGCGAGAACAAATGCGCGTCGATCCAGCGGTTCAGCAACAGCCCGAGCACCACCGCCGGCGCCGCTGCGACTGCGATCTGCAGCCACAGGTTGGGCGCACCGGCCAGCGGCTGCCGCAGGGCCAGAAGTGCCGCCAGCAACCGGCGCCAGTACAGCACCAGGATCGCGGTGATGGCTCCCATCTGGATGCCCACGGCGAACAGGTTGTTCGCCGGGCTCTCCCCGAGGCCGAGCCAGCGCTGGACCACGATCAGATGTCCGGTGCTGGACACCGGCAGGAACTCGGTCAGCCCTTCGACCAGACCGAGCCAGACGGCCTGCAGCAGCGTCGGCCCACCGTCCGGGTCGGCAGCCGCCAGCCTACCGGCGGCGGCCGACGCCGCCAGCACCGGAGCGACCCCAGCTCCGGGCAGCAACGCGGCAACGCCAACCACCGTCACAACACGCTGCCGGGCGCGCGGAACGGCAACCCGAACGCATCGGCGACCCCCTGGTGCGTGCAGGCCGAAGCCAACACATTCGCCGCAGTGCCGAGCACTGGATCCTTGGCCGCCGCGGCCGCCCCCATGCCCGCCAGCTTCTTCGCCCACGGGCCGGTGGCGTTGGTCAACGCGAACGTCGAGGTGCGCGGCACGGCGCCCGGCATGTTGGCGACACAGTAGTGCAACACGCCGTCGACCACGTAGGTCGGATCGGCGTGCGTGGTCGGCCGGCAGGTCTCGATGCAACCGCCTTGATCGACCGCAACGTCGACCACCACCGAGCCCTCCTTCATGGTCTTCAGGTCTTCGCGGCGGATCAGACGCGGCGCACGGGCACCCTGCACCAGCACCGCGCCGATCACCAGATCGGCGTGCACGATCTGTTCGCGGATCGCGATCGGCGAACTGTGCAGCAAGGTGACGTTGGCGGGCATCACGTCGCTCAGGTACCGGAGCCGGTCGAGGTCGACGTCCATCAAGCGCACGTCGGCGCCCAGGCCCGCCGCCATCTTGGCTGCGTTGGTGCCGACCACACCACCACCGAGGATCAGCACCGTCGCCGGCTCGACGCCGGGCACGCCGCCGATCAGGATGCCGCGCCCGCCGTTGTGCTTCTCCAGGTACACCGCACCGACCTGCACCGCCATGCGGCCAGCGACCTCGCTCATCGGCGTGAGCAGCGGCAGCGAGTTGCGGTGGATCAACGTCTCGTAGGCGAAGCAGTTCGCACCCGACTTCAGCATCGCGTCGGTGAGCTCACGGCTCGCCGCGAAGTGGAAGTAGGTGAACAGCAGCTGGCCCTTCTTGATCAGTGGGTACTCGGCCGGCAGCGGCTCCTTGACCTTCACGATCATGTCGGCCTGGCCGTACACCTGTGCGGCATCGGCGGCCAGCTTGGCGCCGACCTTGGCAAACGCTTCGTCGGGGATGCCGGCCCCGTGGCCGGCGCCCTGCTGGACCACCACCGTGTGGCCAGCGGCGACGAGGTCGAGCACCATCGCCGGCACGGCGCCGACACGGTTCTCCTGGGCTTTGATCTCTTTGGGGACTCCGATGATCATGTTCTGGGGTGGCTCGGCGAGAATAGGGGGCCAGCAGGCTACCGGGGCGCCGGTCCAACTGCGAGCACTGGCTTGCGCCGCAGAGCAGCCCGGACCCGCCGACCGCCGGCCTCAGCCGCGCGCCGCCGCCCGCACCGCCACTTCCAGGGTCGCCAATTCGCGGGCCGCGAGCCCGAGTTTGGGGCGGCATGCCACCAACAGGCAACCCGTCCCCACCCACACCACTTCGGGAGCGGCCGCGAGCCGGCCTGGTTCGCTCTGCCAGAACGCTTCGAGGCGCGCCACGGCCGCCGCCGCATCGCGGCAGGGCAGCAGCCACTCGAACCGCTGCGCCTCCGCCGACGGCGCCTCATCCGTAGCCGCTGCAACGGATGCAGCCGACCGCGTTCCCGGCGCCGCCACCGCCGAGGCGGGCGATGGTTCGTCGCCCAGTTCCTCGATCACGAACACGTCGTCGTCGGCTGCCTGGGACTCGGTTACCGCTTCCTCCGCCGCCTGCGGCGCGTTCCCGGCCACGGCCAGCTGCTCGGCCACACCTACGCCGGCAGAGCTGGCTGCCGCAGGCGCAGCGCCGACTTCCGCCACCGGAAGCACGTCCGCGGCGACGGCAGGAGCCTCGACTTCCTCTGCCACGACGGCAGACGCCGAGGCGCCAGCCGCCGGAGATTCGGCCAAAGGACAGGCAGCGGCCGGACCGAGCAACGGCGCCACCGCCAGCAAGTCCGCAACCGCAGCATCCGGGCCCGCAACCTCGACCACTGGCGAACGCCGCAGCCGGAAGGCGAAACCAGCCCCAGCCGCGAGCGCCACCAACAAAGCGCCGAGCCAAGCCGCCAATTCGCCAGGTTTGGCCCTCTGCCAGAAACCGCGTGGGGTGGCTGCGGCCCCAACCCGGACGCCCGGCTCGGGCACGGCGGACCCTGCCGCGGGGCGCGTCTCGGTTTGGCCAGGAGGCGCCGCGGCGCCGGAAGCCTCGGCGTTGCCCGGGCTGCTGCCTGCAGGCTCGTTGGTGCCGCCACCGGCCCCCGCGGGCGCCGCCGCACCAGCCCCACCGGCGGGCGGGGCCACACGCCGCAGAAACTCTTCCAGCCGATCCGCGGTGCGGTCCAGGGTCTTGCCCAGCAGCGTCTCGACCTCGCGATGGCGCACTTCCTGCGCTGCCAGAGCAGCCTCGAGCTGCTGCAGCCGCGCAGCCATGGCCGTGAGTTCGGCACGCGCGGCCTCACCCGCTTGGCTCGAACCCGCAGCCAACGCCGGCCCCACCACCGCGGTCCAGCGCTGCAGTTCGCCGACCAGGGCTGCCTGCTGGGTACCGAGCTGCTGCTGCTGGCGGGCCAGCTGGTCGACCAGTTCCTGCATCGGCTGCAGGGCCTGGGACAACCCCGCCCGATCGGGTGCGGCAGCAGCGGGTGGCGGGGCAAGGTTTCGCGCATCGCGCAGCGACAGGCGCAGAGCGCGCAACTCGGCCGCGACTTCGCGCTGGCCATCGTCGCCGGGCTCGGCACAGGCCGCGAGCACCAGGAGCGCGAACCCGCCAGTGGCCACGCGCCACCAGCGCGGGGTACGCACCTCACGCCGCCGGGGGTGGCTGGGCATGGCGGCGTTGGCGTGGTTCGGTTGTGCGGCGAGGTCGAGGCACACGTGGAGAAGTGGCGGACGGTAGCAGGCCATGGCAGGTCCGGGAACGCGCCACAGCGCAATTCGCCTGCAGCGAAGTCGGAGCCACGCTGCGGGAAGGGTACCGCTCCAGGCGCGGTTGGCGGGCCTACCGGTCGGGAATGTCTCGAAAAGTACTTGCACCGGGGCGGGGCGCCGGCAAGATCCCCGGCCCTGGCAGTTGGGCGTTTAGCTCAGTTGGCTAGAGCATCAGCTCGACAAGCTGAGGGTCGCAGGTTCGACTCCTGCAACGCCCACCACTCTAACTGCCTGCCGATCGCCGCTTTCTGGCGCCTCTTTCTGGCGTACCCCCCGCACGGTGCGGGGTGCGGCTCCCGAGTCCGAATACCTGCACGTGCAGGTGTTTTCTTCTGGAGGTCCGCATGCCCGCCAAGAACACCTCGAAGGGCGACACCCCACGGGGAGAATCCGCGGCTAGCAGCTTGCTGCAGGCACCGCAGCGGCCGATACTACGAAGGTCCACTGGGGGCGATCGGTTTCGACCGGATGCCGACTCGACCTGGGTGGCGCGCCGAGGGCCGGGGACCTCGTAAATCCCACCGGAAAAACTCAAGTGCCAACACGCACTACTCCCTCGCTGCCTAAGAACTAGGTATCGAGCGCTGCGGTTCCTTCGCCTGCGGGGGGCCAAAGCGACACACAGCAGGCTGGTTGCGGATGGCTGCTCGGCCCATCCGTGACGAGACACAGTCGAGCTGGCCTGCAGCGATCCTGTTCGTCGGAGCGCTGCGGGCGACACCAAACGACGAACTACGCGCGTAGAGGCTCAGGACGGAGCATCTCGGGACGCGGGTTCGATTCCCGCCGCCTCCACCACTCCCGCGCCGAGCGCGGGAGTGGGTGGATTCGCCGGGCATCAGGATTCCTCTCGTTGGCCTACCGGCCAACCAGAGGCAATCGGCAATTCCCGCCGCCTCCACCACTCCCGCGCCGAGCGCGGGAGTGGGTGGATTCGCGCCTCGGATTCTGCAGCGAACCCGAACTCAGCCGAGCGCAGCGAGCAACGCCGCACAAAACTCCGGCAGATCGTCGGGCTTGCGCGCGGAGATGTGGTGCCCGTCCACCACCGCCGGAGCATCCACCCAGACCGCTCCCGCATTCTGCAAGTCGTCGCGGATGCCCAGCGATCCGGTGTAGCGCCGCCCGCGCACGATGCCGGCCGAGATGCAGATCCAGCCGCCGTGGCAGATGCTGGCCACCACCTTGCCGGCGCGGTCGAACGCGCGCACCAGCTCCAGGACGCGCAGGTCGCGGCGCAGTGCATCGGGCATCCAGCCGCCGGGCAGCACGATCCCGGCGAAGGCCGCGGCATCGACGTCGTGCAGCGCCCGGTCCGCCGTGCTCGGGTAGCCGTGCTTGCCGCGGTAGACCCCACCCGCCGCCGGGCCGGCCACCACCGGCCAGTGGCCTGCCTCGCGCAGCCGCAGCCGCGGGTAGTGCAGTTCGAGATCTTCGTACAGTTCGCCGGTGAGCAGCAGGATGGACTGGCCCATGCCAGGATTGAACGCAGCGGCCGGGCAGTGCGCCATACGCTGTCGCCCGGCTGGAGCGGATGGCTGCGCAGAAAGCCCCACCGTCTCGTGAGCCCAGGCGCCGATCGAACTTCGCCGACGCACTCGACACCGACGCCCGCGACCGCGCGGGCCCCACGCGCGGCGGCGCCGCCTACCGCAGCCGCAACAGCGCCAACTGGTGCGCGTGCGCAGGATCCACCGGCGGCAGCGGCTCGGTCATGCCGGGAGCGAGCGGCGGCGTGCCGCCCTGGCTGGAGTTCTGCGCCGCTTGGCCGTTCACCTCGAAGCGCCCGCTCGGCGCGCCGAAGCTGGCACCGTAGCAGCAATAGGCCGCGTCGAAGGTCACCTCGTCGACCGCCACCACGATCTGGTCGCCGTCCAGGGTGGCGTCGTAACCGAGCCACGACACCTGCTGGATGCGCCAGCCGAACGACAGGGGCGGCGTGTGGCCGCCGTTCCAGATCGGCCGCCCCGGCAGCGACGGCGTGGGCGTCATGGTCGCCTGCGTGACGCGGAAGTCCTCGCGCACGCTGGCCGGGAAATCGGTCCAGCGCGCGTGGTGCAGCTCCGTGCCGCAGGCAGCCGCGGCGAGGAACAACACATCGGCCTGCACACTGCTCGGCCCTTGGCGCAAGAACACCGACGGCAGGTGGGCGCCGCTGCCGCCGAAGGTGTCGAGCTGGGTGAACGTCAGGCCGCCGTCGGCGCTGGTTGCCACGCGAATGCCCGCAGCGACTTCGTAGGCGTAGGCGATCTGCAGGGTCGGACCGCTGCCGAGCAG
>JAEUHP010000152.1 GCA_016795295.1 Planctomycetota bacterium
CCCGACCTGGCGGGCCACGTCGGCACGGCAAACCTGCTCGACGCGCGCACGGTCGTCAACCTCGCGATGTTCGAGGTGCGCGCGCTTCGCCATCGCGGCGACCTGCGAAGCGCCGTGCGCCTGAGCCTCGACGCGGCCGCATTCGCGCGCGACCTGCACCGGCGCGGCACGCTGATCGATCAGATGATCGGCGCCGCCTGCGTGGCGATTGCGACGCACGAGCACTGGCCCGAGCCGGCCCTGGCGCAGCTCGGGCCAGCCGAGCTCGCCGACCTCGACCGCGGCCTCGAACGGCTCGACCACGACCTGCCGCTCGTCGCCGACCAGGACGGGGATCTGGCGTTCTGCCTCGCCGTGCTCGACACGGACCCGCAGGACGCCGATTGGCTGCCTGGGCGCACCGCGGCGTGGCGCTACGGCTTCTCGACCCGCTGGATGCTCGCCGACGGGATCCTGTGCAAGGCCAGCCTGGACCGCGAACTGGCATGCGCCAGCGAGCTCGCCTGGCCGCAGCGCAAAGAGCTGCTCGAGCGGCGGTGCGGCGAAGTGGCCGCGAGCGGCAATCCGGTCCTCGCCATGATGGTGCCGAATGCGGCGGCAGCCGAGCAGAGCCTGCGCGAGTCCGTGGCGCTCGTGCGACTGCTGCGCCTGTCCGTCGCGCGGCACCGCCAGGGCGAACTGCCGGCGCTGCGCGATCCGCTCGGCCTGGGGCCGTTCGTGGTGACCACCCTGGACGACGGCCGCACGCGGCTCAGCAGCGTCGCTGACGAGCAGCGGGAGCGGTTGGTGCGCGTGCTGGGCACGTAGGCACGCGGGGAGACGCATCAGCGGAGCAGCCAAGCTTCGCAGTGCGACGCAGCCTACGCACCACCAGACTGACAAGCACTGACTACTGGCCCCATCGCTGCCTTGGCCGCAACCGAACCGCGGTTGCAAGAACTGGCCAAGGCCGCTTGTTGCTTGGGGCCTTACGCTCACGAGAATCCTCGCGCAGCGTGAGGATTCGCGTGACTACGGCCCAAGCGATCCTCCATCCGCCCCGCCGGTGTCCGAAGCCGAGTGCGAGAGGCTCACTCGCACGCTCCTAGGAGTAGAATGCGCGGCTGCTTGCCAAGGGACGTCCGTTGTTGGGCGGCAAGCCCTGGCGCCGAACAACGAGACCCACGAGCGTCTACCACGGCGACCGCCCACCGGGGACTACGAGCAGCGGAGCCTCGCGGAGGCCGTTGCCCTGGGCGGAGCGCCGAGCCGAAGCCTCGAGGCCAGCGCCTACGCCGAGGTGCCATGCAGCCTACCCATAGCGACCCATGCCCTGGCTCTCGGCGATCCCCCATGCTGCGAGGATTCGGGGGCGGCCCTGCTGACCCCGGCCGATCGGCGGCCCACCAGATGGACTGACCCGAGTGCCTCGCGGCTGCGAGGCCTCCCTTCCAGAGGACCCCATGAACTCGCTCACGCCTCGCAGTTTCGGCTCGACTCCGACCACCCCAGCGGCCATCGCCCTCGGCATTGCGCTGCTGGGCGCTGGTGCCCCGCTGCAGGCACAAGCGGCCTGGACCTTGCAGGCGCCCCAGCATCGGCCGCCGGCGCGTGCCTACGCGGCTTCCACCTTCGATGCCACGCGCGGCGAAGTCCTGGTGTTCGGTGGCTGGTCGGACGCCAACGGCATCACCATGCGGAACGACACCTGGGCTTGGGATGGCCTCGACTGGCACGAGCGCCAGTCGCCCAGCACCCCCTCCGCGCGCAGCTCGCCGGGCCTGGCCTTCGACCGCAACCGCGGCCGGGCGGTCCTGTTCGGCGGAACCGGCCCGTCCACCAGCTATCCGGGCATCCCCCTGGGCGATACGTGGGAATGGGACGGCGTCGCCTGGCTGGCGAGGACCCCGGTGCATGCGCCCGCGCCGCGACTGCCCGGCGCGATGGCCTACGACGAAACCAGGGGGGAAGTGGTGTTGTTCGGTGGTGGTATCGCCTACGGCCCACACTACAACGACACCTGGGTGTGGAACGGCACCGACTGGGTCCAGCGGGTGACCGCGAACGCCCCAAGCCCGCGCTTCGCCAGCGCCATGGTGTTCGACGCCGCCCGCGGTCACCTGGTGCTGTACGGCGGTCGCAGCGAAGGCTTGTCCGGGCCGGGCACGATGTCGCGGTTCCTGGACACCTGGACCCATGATGGAGTCGACTGGACGCGACGGTCTCCCGCCCACGACGCTCAGGACCGCGACTTCCACCAGATGACCTACGACCGCAGGCGCCAGCGGGTCGTCTTGTTCGGCAGCGCCTACTACCTCTACGACACCCGGGAATGGAACGGAGTCGATTGGTACGGCTCGAACAACTGCCCAGTGGAGCTGGTCAGCCCCACCTTCGTCTACGACGAGGTCCGCGATGCCTGCGTACTCACCGGTGGCATTGGCCTTGGAGGATGGTCCGACCAAACTTGGCTCTATCGAAAGACCGTGCTGTTCGCCGCGTTCACACCGTTCGGCCAAGGCTGCCCCGGCAGCCTGGGCGTGCCAGTGCTCGACGCTGCCAACCAGCCACGGCTCGGCTCCCTGTTCGACGTCGTCTGCAGCAATCTGCCCGCCGATCGGACCACGATGCTGTGGCTCGGGTTCTCGCGCACCGGGTGGAACGGCGCGCCGCTGCCGCTCGACCTGTCCCAACTCGGCATGCCCGGCTGCACCCTGTTCGTCAGCGGCGACCTCGTCGCCAACTTGTTGAACTGGCAGGGCACGGCGCATTGGCACCTGGCCATCCCGAACTCCCAGTCCCTGGCCGGGCTGCAGACCTACGTGCAGGCCGCCGTCGTCGACCGCGTCAACGCACTCGGCCTGGTCGTGACCAACGCTGGGGCCATGCGCATCGGCAACTGACAGGCCCCGCTCGTGCACGGCGTTCGGCGTGGTGCTCGACGCCGCCGCGCTGTTCCGATCGCATGCTGCGGCCCCTTCGGATCCGCGGCGCGCAGGTGGTGCTGAGCCACCTTGAATTCAGCGATCCGCCCCTCCGCTCACTGAAACACCCCCCACTGCGTGGCCTCCAACCGGAAAATGTCCACGCAGTAACCCTCTTCCCGCGTCTCGCGCACCCGAAACACGCCCCGCACTTCGAACGGCTCCCCGGTCCAATCCATCGTCTGCCCTTCGGGCAGCACCACCCGCACGATCCCGTGCACATCCGGCGGCGTCCCGTAGCAGCAAGCCCACAGCGAGTGCACCAGCAGGAACTCGCGCATGCCGGTCGCCGCATCGATCGGCAACACGAAGCCGAGCATCGTCACCCGCTGCCCGTCGAGCAACCGCACCGGCTCCGGCAGCCCCTCGAGACCGTTGCGGTACTGCCAGGACGAGAGCTCCTCGAAGGCAAGTGGCCGGTCGACGCTGGCGGTGGACTGCGCCTGGCGGCGCGCCGCGAGCGTGCGCTCCGCCAACTGCATCGCCTCGGCGCTGCGCAGCACGCGCAGTTCTTCGGCCGTCGGCGTGAGGTGCGGCCCGCCGGCCCGCGCTATGGTCGGTGCGGGAGCCGGTGCCGGGGTGGGGGCGGCAGTCGGCGCTGCTGCGGGCGCGTTGCTTGCCGGCGGTGGCATCGGCTGCGCGAGTGCTCCAACCACCCCGAGTTCCAAAGGCGGCACCACCGGCGGCGTACCAGGCTGCAGGAACGCCACCCCGAGCGTGGCCGCAAGCCCTGCCAGCGCCAGCCCCGCGGCGACCAGCCGCCCACGCGGCACGGGCCGCTCGCGGTGCGGCACCGCGAGCCGCGCCAACACCGCCTCGGTCTGGTCGCGCGGCACGGCGCGGCCGGCGAGTTCGTCGAGTTGCAGTTCGAGCTGCCGTTCGCGCACGGCAGCAGTGAGTTCGTGGTTCATGGTTGTGGCTCCGCAGTCCGTCGTTCGATGCAATCGCGCAGCAACTGGCGCGCCCGCGCCAGCAGCGACTTCACGCCCTCGGCGCCCAGTTGCAGGCGCGCGGCGAGTTCGGGGTAGGCAACGCCTTCGAGGTGGTGCCACTCGACGGCCTGCCGGGCTCGCCCGGTGAGGGCGTCGAGGCAGGCGCGCAGCGCCGTGAGGCGCTGGTCGGCGAACGCGTCCGGCCGCGCCGCCAGTTCGTCCACGGCCAGCACCCAATCGCGCGCCGGCACCTGCCGGGCGGCCCGCCGCCGGCTGTGGAGCAGCAGGTGCCGCGCCGTGCCGCGCAGGAACGCGGCCAAGTCGACGACAGCAGCCTTGCCGGCTGGACGCAGGGCGAACTGCACGAACGTCTCCTGCACCAGATCGTCGGCCTCGGCCGGATCCGCGCCGAGCAGGCGCAGGTAGCGCCACAACGGCGCCTGGTGCTGCTGCACCAACGCAGCCAACTCCGGTTCGTTCGGTGGCGCCGCACCGGCACCGGCCGCCGGTCTGGCGAGTGCATCGCCGAGCGTTGGGGACCCTGGCCTCATGCCCCCTCAGTGTCCAGAACCGGCCCTTGGGGGGCAGGAAATCGCCGCGAACTAGCGATTCGCCGACGCGCGCTGCCGTTCGAGCCACTGCCACAGCTCGGGCGACCGGAACGCCGCTTCCCAACTGTTGTGGCCGATGTGCTCGAGCGTGGTGTGCCGCACCCGCGCGCCGCCAGCCTTGCGGATCGCCTCGACCAGCTCGGCGGTTTTGTGCGGCGGCACGATCCGGTCTTCGGTGCCGTGCCAGGCCCAGATCGGCAGACGCACCAACTTCGACCCCCACGAGGGATCGCCCGCACCGCACACCGGCACCGCGGCGGCGAAGCGTTCGGGTTGCTCGGCGCACAGCCGCCAGGTGCCAAAGCCCCCCATGCTGAGCCCCGCCACCACGATCCGGTCCGGATCGATGCGCAGGGTGCGTTCGGCGTGGTCGAGCAGGAGGCGCAGCCGCCGCTGCTGGGTGTCGTCGGACCAGAAGCCGTCCTTCGGGCACTGCGGCGACAGCACCACGAACGGCAGCGCCTCGCCGGCCGCCAGATACTTGGGGGGACCCCAGGTGGCCACCTTGGCCAGCGGCCCATCGCTCTCACCGCGGCCGTGCAGGAACAGCAGCAGCGGGAACTTCGCGTCGCCGCGGCCGTGTTCGGGCGGCAGGTAGCAGAGATACGGCACCTTGGCGCCGTCCAGCTCGAGCACTTGCTCGACCTGACGGCCCGGTGTGGGCGCGGGTGCAGCAACAGGCACGGGGTCTTGGGGGAGCACGCAGGACAGCACGATGGCGGCGAAGAGCGTGGCAGGGCGCATTCGGGCAGTCTAGTGTCGCTCGGCCGCATTCCGGCGACTCCCGCGCGAGCCAACCATCGGGTAGGCTGCGCAGGCCCTCTCCCACCACGCCTGCCCGCCGTCCCAGGAATCATGACCCGATCCTGCCTTGCCTCGCTCGGCCTCACCAGCGCCCTCACGCTGCTGGCCACCACGGTTGCCGCCCAGAAGAAGTCCCCCGAACCGTCGAAGGCACCGCCAGCGAGCGGCAACGGCTTCGCCTACGACGATGCTTTGGTGCGGTACCGGCAGGTGATGCCCCGCTTGTCGATGCACTACCACACCGAGGGCCGGGAAAAGCTGGCTGCGACCGGCAAGCCCGATGCACTGCAGATCCTGATCGAGGACTACCAGAAGGGCAAAGCCTGGCAGGAGTTCGCCCGCTACTCGCTCGCCACCATGTTCGGCAAGCACTTCGACAACGCCGCCTCGCTGCCCGCGCTGATCGCCCTGCGCAACGCACACAACAAGGCCGGTGACGCGTGGCTGTGGTACAACACGCTGCGCATCCAGGTCGATCGGGCCGACCAGGAAGAAGTGCAGCAGATCGCCGCCACGCACAAGAGCGTGATGCTGCGCGCCGCGGCCCTGCTGGCGCTCGGCGAAGCCCGCCGGGGCGACCTCAAGCGCGCGATGGTCACCACCTGCGCCGACTTCCCCAAGCGTGAGTGGGAACGCGCCATGTTGGTCGGCGCCATGTCGGGCATCATCGCTGCGAACAAGAGCCTGGCCAACGACCCCGAGTTCCGCAAAGGGCTGGAAGCCTACGTCGGCCTGTTGGCACCAGAGGTGGGACTGTCCCACACGATCAAAGTGCAGATGGCGCGCCACCTGCAGTGGTTGCTCAAGGCGCCGGCCGCGTTCGTCGACCCGGAATCGTGGCTGCGCATCCTGGCCAGCGGGGACGTGAAGAAGACCGACAACAGCCGCACGGGTTCGGCGCCGCGCTTCTTCGGCGTGGAGACCGACGGCGAGCGCATGTGCTACGTGGTCGACATGTCCGACTCCATGTGCAAACCGATTGCGCCTTCGGCCAAGCCGGAAGGCCCGACCACCGGGCCGAAGCAGAAGAAGCCCAAGGGGGTGCTGCCCGACGAGAGCGACCTGCCCTGGCACAAGATCAACACGCGCTGGGACCTGGCCCGCGAACAGTTGAAGATCTCGCTGTGGCGGCTGCCGGACGACAAGTACTTCAGCATCGTCTGGTTCGGCACGGGCTCCGGCATGTTCGAGTCGACCAAGAGCATGGTGCGCGCCACCAAGACCAACATCGACCGCGCCATCGCCGAGCTCGACTCGATCACCATGGGCAAGCCGATGCCCGACCGCCCCGACGGCGTGTTGCGCGGCGACACCAACCTGCACTCGGGCATCAAGCGCGCCTTCGGGCTCGCGGACAAGGGCTACGTGGAGGCGTTCGCGTATGTGGACCCGGAAGCCATGGTCCATGGCTGCGACACCATCTTGCTGCTGACCGACGGCGAACCATCGTCCGACGACCTGGAAGTCGTCGACAAGGATTATGGCGAAGGCCAGGTGGTCAGCAACGTGGAGTCCGGTGCGCCTGCCGCGCGTACACCCCAGATCCGTTATTGGGGCCCGTACCGCCAGCCGGACTGGCTGGTGGCGGACGTCAAGCGCATGAACGCGTTCCGCCGCATCAAGATCCACTGCGTGGGCCTCGGCGAAGCCAGGATGGATCTGCTGCGCCAGATCGCCGAAGTCGGCCACGGCGAGGCCATTTCGGTCGGGGCCAAGTGACCCGGCCGACCAGCGCCGACGGGGCGCTGGAACGAAGGCGGATCGGCGCTTCGCCGCCTGTGGGCCTGGGTTAGCATGCCACGCTCCACCATGGCATCCTCCACCGCAGTTCCCCTTCGTTCCCTGATCGCCGCCCTGGCCATGACGGCCGCTGACCTCACCGCCCAAACCACGGTCAGCGTGCCCTGCGTGCTCGACAACACGCTCTACCAGAGCGCCACCGGGACGCTCAGCAACGGCCGCGGCACCGGCCTCTACGTCGGCGTGACCGGCCAGCCGGGCATCCGCCGGCCACTGCTCAAGTTCGACGTCGACGGCGTGGTGCCTGCCGGAGCCCGCATCCTCTCGGCACAACTCAACCTCAGCTGCGTGACCAGCGCCTTCGGCGGCCCGCTGCCGGTGACCATGCACCGCGCCCTGGCGTCGTGGGGCGAGGGCACTTCGGTGGCGACCGGGGGCGGCGGCCAGGGCGCTGCCGCGCGCACCGGCGACGCCACCTGGCTGCACCGCTTCTACCCGAACACCTTCTGGACCTCGCCCGGCGGCGACTTCGCGCCCACGCCGAGCGCCACGATCGTGACGCCGCCCTACGGCCTGTGCAGCTCGAACGTCACCACCGCTCTGGTCGCCGACGTGCAGTCGATGCTCGACAACCCGAGCGGCAACTTCGGCTGGCTGCTGAAGACCAACGAGCTGACCGCCTACATGGCGCGCAAGATCGAGTCGCGCGAATCGAACTTCACCAAGCCGGTGCTGAGCGTGACCTACGTGCTGCCCGGCCAGTCGGCGTCGCTCGGGGTGGGTTGCCCGGTCAACGGCCAACCATTCACCTACGCGCTGTCCGGCGCGCCGCTCGGCGGCACCACGGTGCAACTGGTGCCGAGCAACGGCCCGGCGAACCAGTCCTGCGCCAATCTGATCGGCCTGTCGTTCGAGCTGCCGGGCACGCCGCTGCTGCCGCAGTGCAACCTGCTGTTGCCGCTGGGCGGCGTGTTCGTCCTGCACAGCATCACCACCCTGGACGGCGCCGGCACGGCCAGTTCGCCGCTGGCGCTGCCGACCGGCTACACCGGGGTGTCGTTGGTGCTGCAGGCGGCGGCGCTGGACAACAGTCCCGCCGGCTACGTGCTCAGCAACGCGGTGTTCGCGCTGCTGCAGTGATGCGCGGCGGGCGCTGATGCATGTGACGCGGTCGCACGAAGTACGCGCGGCTCAGGGAGTGACCACCAGCCGCCCCTGCTCGGCATCGTAGTGCTGCACCGCGCAGGCTTTGGCCGCGTCGTCACGCACCTCGAACTCGACCGCGCCATCGACCAACTGCAGGGCCGCCCAGCCATCGGCATCCGCCGTGGCCACACTGCAGCGCTCGCCGTCGAACGCCGCCGCGATGTGGACGCCACCACACGGCTCGCCGCGGGTGTCGACCACCCGCACGCGTCGCTCGTAGGCCGCGACCAACTGCAGTTCACAGTCGACCGAGGCCTGGTCGAGCAGCACTTGCTGACGGCGGCCGAGCGCCCCGCGATGCCCCAGCGGCTGCACTTCGTAGCGGCCGGGCAGCAGCCCGCCGAGGCGGAACCAACCCGACATACCGGTCTCGACCACCCGCTGCAGGCCCGCACCGGACACCCGCAGCGCCGCACCTGCCACGGGATTGCCCGTGCCATCACGCAGCGTCCCGCGCAGGGCCGCGGCAGGCTGCGCGTGCAGATCCGGCACCGGAAAGCGGCCCTTCTCGCGCGGCAGTTGCAGCGGCCCCGCCAGCAGGGCGGCGCCGGCCCCCTCGGCCGCAGCCGTGGGGGCGTGCACCAGCAGCCTGGCCGTGCCACCGGGCAGAGCCAAGGTGTAGCGGCCGAGCTCGTCGGTCTCGGTCCAGGCCGCCCCGCCGAGCGCGGTGACGAACGCGCCGGCCAGGGGCCGGCCGTCCGCGCCGAACACCACGCCTTCACCGAACAGGCCGGCCACCGGCTGCGGGGGCATGGTTTCGGGCTGATCCCAAGGCGCCGCGGGCGGCAACTGCACGCAGCAGGGGTCCGGCGCACCGGCCTGGGGCTGGAACCACAGGGCGCGGCAACCGGGAGCCTGCACCAGGAGCGGCGGCGGCGGCACCGGCAGGTCGAGCGCGAACTCGCCGTCGGCGCCGGTGTGGCCCTTCGCCAAGCCTGCGCCGAACGGCGCGATTTCGGCGCCGACGATGCGGAAGCCGTTGCGGTCGTAGACGCGGCCGCGCACCAGGGCACGCGGCTCGACCATGCTGCGGCCGCCCGCGCTGGCCTTGACGACGGTCGGCGGGACCGGACCCGTGGGCGGCCTTTGGGCCGCGTCGCCCACCGGGGCTGGACCAGCCGGGTTGGGGCCAGCCGGGTTAGGGCCAGCCGGAAGCGTGGCCGCCCGGCCAGCCGCTGCCGGGCGCGCCGGCGCACCGACCACCAACTGGCCGCGCGCAGCGAAGTAGCCCACCACCGCGACCGCGGTGGCGACGACGACACTCGAGGGCCGTTTCCAGAGTTCGCCCGTCATGGCGCCATGCTAGGCCGCTGGGCCGAAAGCACAAGCGCCGGACCGGATCGAACGGAGCAGCGCCAGAGCTGGGCTCATCCGGGCGGTTCTCGCCACAGCGTCACCCGGACCCAGCGCTCTTCCCGGTTGTTCTCCAGCTTGGGTGCGGTGCCATTGAACGCCGTCATCGCCCGCTGGATGCGCGGGTAGCCACTGCCTCGCTGCTCCATGAAGCCGAGGTCGAACAGGCAGCTGGCCATCGCCTCGTTGCGGGAACGCGGCGTTCCACCGGCCAGCACCGACTCGGGTCGCTTGTGGTTCGGCAGTGCCCCTGGGCTGGTCACGACCAGACGATCGTCGAACACCTCGACCAGGATCTTGCTGCCCAGAATGGTGTAGTCCCGGTGGGCCACGGCATTGACGATGCACTCGCGGAACGCCGGCAGGGGGACCAGCCACTCGTCGACGCGATGCACACCCGTGTAACGCTCGCGGCGGCCCAGGGCCCGCAACCACGCCTCTGCACGGGTCACCTGCTCGTCCAGTCGCCCCTTGGCCTCGCCCGAAAGCAGCACCGCATCGGCACGATCGCAACCTGCATAGGCCACGAGGTCCACCCAGAGATTCCTGGTGGGTGCAAATCCCTGGGGATCCTTGCCGAAGCACATCAGCCCGAACAGCGTGGCGCGCAGCGCCCCGTCCAAGTCGCGATCCAACACTTCGCGGTTCTGCAGATCGACTTCAAAGGGCAACGCGGGTTCCGCGTCCAGATGCACACCCTTGCGGGCCATGAAGCGGCGGAACACCGACCCTTCGATGTCGGTCGGGCCCGATCCCGGGACGATTCTCTCCTCGGTGAAGAACACCCCGAAGGTGTTGTAGAGATCCTGCAGCTCGCTCGCCTGCGGCTCGACGTTGGCCCGCCCCCGGCGCACCAAAACCCTGCCGCGGCTGCGCAATGGCTCCGGACCGCGCATCCTGACAACTTCGATCCAGTGCACCCAACCCCGTGCGTCGAGGTGGCGGCCAAGGCGCGCCTGCACAGGCGCGCTCAGCGCGTTCTGCAGGGCATTGGTCAGCCGCTCCTGCACCGCTTCCGCATCCATCGGCACGCCGTCGATACCGCCGTCCCGATCGATGCCCAACACCACCAACCCGCCTTCGGTGTTGGCGAACGCACAGACGGCATCCTGCCAGTCCTTCTCGCCGAAAGAACGGAAACGTCCAAACTCGGTGTGCTCACTCTCCCCCGCCTCCACCCGGCGCAGGACTTCGGCCCACTCCATGGATCAGGCTCCCGCAACGTCGCAGGTTGCCGTTGCGGCGTCGCTCCAAGTGGCGTGGCGAGTGCGAGGCATGCGAGGTCCGAAGTAGTGGCCACCGAGTAGAAGCGATCCCGGAGCCCCACGCCACCCCAATCCGCCCCGCTGCGCAGACGCCTCCAGATGCTCAGCGCGACACCCACCCAGCCGGCCGGGCGATCCAACACGAATCGTGCTGCGTCATGCCGATGTGCGGGTAGTAGCTGCGCGCCTTGGGCGCGGCGATCAGCACCAGCGTCGTGCCCGGCCCGGCCGCCGCGT
>JAEUHP010000209.1 GCA_016795295.1 Planctomycetota bacterium
TAGACTGCCGGCATGCGCCCGGTCTCGGCCTCGCTCCTGCTGCTGTGGCTCGCCAGCTGCAGCTCCGCACCCCGACAGAGCCACCCCTACAATCCACTCGGCTGGCCGGCCAAGGCCGTGTCCTGGGTCGGCTACGGCGGCGCGGACTCCGGCTGGCCCGTGCTGCGGGAAGCAGGCCGGCTGCTCCTCGCTTTGGGGGAATTCGCCGAAGGCCCAGCCCTCGCCGTCGAAGGCCTGGCCACGCTGGACGGGCAACGCCTCGCCGGCGCGGGGCAGCAAGCGCTGGTCGGCACCGGCGCCACGATCACGGCCTGCTGGAACCTGCCCTTCTGCGTGATGCCAGGTGGCAACATCGACCTCGGTCGCGATGCCGAGTTGGTCAACGCCGCGCTGCGGCAACTCGAACGCACCCCGCCTTTGGCTTGGCGCATCGACCCCAACGACCCGCGCACCACGATCTTTCCGACCGGGACACGGGTGCGCGCTTCCGGCTCGAACTTGGTCTACACGCTCCCGGGCCACGGCGAGGTGCTGCAAGCCGCAGAGGCCAATCGCGTGTGGGACTTCCTGCAGTGGACGGCCGGCACCGACTTCCCGGCGCAGGAACGCAGTTGGGGCTTCGTGGTGCGCAGCAGCGCGGACTGGGAACTGCTGACGCCCCGGCAACGCGCCGCGACGATCCTGCACGAGTTCTACCACCAGCACCAGCAGATGCGGTGCTGGCTGCTCGGCTGGACCGTCGTCTACTGGCCGGCCTATCTGGCGACGTTCCCGTTCACTGGTTGGCACGACCACTGGGCCGAACTGGGTGGACCGCACGCAGCCGGCGTGGTCGACCGCGCCCTCGCAGCGTGGGTGCGCAGCCAATCGCCTCTGGAGTAGTCCCGACCGGGCGGCCAACATGCCCGCATGATGCGCGCTGCCACGTTGCTCGCCGCCGGACTGTTGGCCGGCTGCAGTTCGTTCGCCTACGACCTCACCCCCCTGCCCTACCCGGTGGCCGCGACGCCGAACCGCTCGGCCGAACTGCAGGGCGAGCCGTTCGTGCTCACCGGCAAAGACGTGCTGTGGGTGCACGGACTGTTCGGCGAGAGCATGCCGGACGTCGCCGAACTGGTGCGGGAGCACTGCGGTGACTGCCGTGGCGTGGCGGACTTTCGGGTCGCCGTGGCCGGTACTTTCCACGACTGGCTGGTGACGCACTTGACCCTCGGGCTGGTGCGCATGAAGACCGTGACCGTCCGCGGCTCGCGGCTCGGCCCGAAATCGCGCTGAGCTTCGCAGTCGCGCGAGGCCGCAGAATCCGCACGAGGCCACCGAGAGCGGCCGGAGCGGCAGACGCCGCCGGCCCGGCAGCGCACACTCAGTCGACCACGAACGGTGGGCGGCCGGCGCGAGCACGGAGTCGGTTCAGCATGCCGAGCACTGCCGGGCGACGCACCACACGCCGTTCGATGGCTCGCTTGCCAGGAAACTCCAACAGCAGCAGACCGATCAGCATGGTCAGCACTCCCTGGCCCGGCAAGAACAGCATCAGGAAGCCAGCGACCAAGAACACCGCGCCCAGCAGGTTCTTGCCGACGCGGACGAACCCGCGGTAGATGCCACCGCGCTCCATGAGCTCGGCGCGCGAGGTGGCGAAATGGTCGGCATCGAGCCGCACCACCACGACCGGCAACAACGCCGCCACCAACACCAAGGACAACAACGAGCCGATGCCGAGCCAGGCCAGCAGCGAGGAGTGCTCACCCAGCCACGCGCGCGCTGTGGACCAGAAGCCAGAGGCCGACTCCTCGGCCTGCGCCGCGCACCACCCAGCAGCGTGCCCCGCGCCGCAGATCACGACCGCTGCGGTTCGGCGGGTAGAGGCGGCGCGGTGGGCACCAGGAAGAAACGACCGATGGCAACTTCGAACGTGCCGCCTTCGGTCTGGAAGGTGTAACTCCCCTCCATGGTGCCCCAGGTCGTGGGCAGCGGGCAGTAGCTCCGGTACGTGTAACTCTCACCCTTGGCGAGCCGCGGGAAGGCACCGACCACACCTGGACCACGGACCACTTCGCGCTTGCCGTCGGCGTCGACGATCACCCAATGGCGGGACACGAGCTGTGCCGTTCGTTCGCCGAGGTTGGTCAGCGTGATGCGGTAGGTGAAGAGGAACTTCTTGTCCTCCGGATCGGAGTCTTGGGGCAAGAACTGCGCCGCCGCCTGGACGCGAATCCCGGCGGTGGTGGTGTCGGAGTGCGGCGACGAAGCCATGGTGGCAGGAAGGATAGGCCGCAGTCGCCCCGCAACGTAGGGGGTGCGCATGCAAGGCGCAGACCGGGACACGGCGCCATCAGATCCTAGTGCGGCCCACCGCACAAGAAGACCCGGGACAGCGTCCCCCCTAGCTAGGCCAGGAAGCCCAAGGTCTCAGTGCGCGTGCGCGCCGCGGTGGAACACCAGCTTGGTGGTGCCTGCCGTGAGTTCGAGGTGCTCCCCATCGACCTTGCCGGCCCAAGTATCGGGCTGGTCGGCGCCGAGCAGGGCCAACTTGATCGTGACCGCCTTGCTTGCGGCATCGAAGGTGTACGTGCCGCGCACGTGGTCGTGGCTGCCGTCCGCTCGCGGCGGGGTGCTGGCCTCGATGGCGCTGCCCTTGGTGTCGAACGAGATGTGCATTCCGGCCTTGCCGCCCGGCAGTTCCTGGTTCCAATTGCCGGCGAGCGGGTGGCGGTCTCCACAGGCAGACAACGCAAGCAGGGCGAGCAGGGCGGTGCGACGAAGGAAGGGGGAGCTGAGCATCCCGGCATTGTTGGCCACGGCAGACCTCGACGCCAGAGGTGGATTTCCCAGGCGCGCCGAGGGCGTTGCATCGGCCCGCGCCGCGCTCGACAGTAGGGGCGTGTCCAGCGCCCGTCACGGCAACTCCGTCCTGCCCTTGTCCCGCCTGGGCCTGGGCGCCGCCGGACTCGGCGGCGCCTACGGCACGCTCGACGAACGCGCCGCGATCGCCACGGTGCACCGGGCGTTCGAACTCGGCGTCACCTGGTTCGACGCCTCCCCCTACTACGGCGCCACCCAAGGCGAGAGCGTGCTGGGCAAGGCCCTGCGTGATCTGCCGCGCGAACAGTTCGTGCTCTCGACCAAAGCCGGACGCTACGGGGTCGACAGCTTCGACTTTCGCCCGGAACGGCTGCGCCGCAGCCTCGACGAGAGCCTGCGCCGGCTGCAGGTCGACCACCTGGACCTCTTCCTGTTGCACGACGTCGAGTTCGGCGACCTGACCCGCATCCTCGACGAGAGCTTGCCAGCGCTGGCCGCACTGCGGGCAACCGGCAAGGTGCGTTCGATCGGCCTGTCCGGCTTGCCCCTCGCGATCTTCCGCCGCGTGCTCGCCGCCGGGGTGCCGTGTGACGTTGCGCTGAGCTACTGCCACGCCACGCTGCTGGACCGATCTCTGTGCGAACTGGCTCCGGCACTCGCGGCCGCCGGTATCACGGTCTTGAACGCATCGCCGGCCGCCATGGGACTGTTGTCGAACCAGGGCCCACCCGCTTGGCATCCGGCTCCCGCTGACCTGCGGCAGGTGTGCCGCAGCGCCGCCGCCCTGTGCCGTTCCCGCGGCGTCGAACTGGCCGAACTGGCACTCTCCTACACGATGACACTGCCGGGCATCGCCGCCACGGTCAGTGGCGCGGTGTCACCGCAGCAGCTCGAGGCGAACGTGCGGGCCGCGGCGGCGGCCCCGGATCCGGAGCTGCTCGCCGCCGTGCAGGCAGTGCTCGCACCAAATTTCGGCCAGACTTGGCCACAAGGGCGCGCCGAGAACCAGTAGCTGCTCGGCCCCCCGCCAGCCCGCCTCAGTGACCGCCGACCGGGTTGCGCCCGGCCTGCGCTTCGCGCAGCTTGCTCGTCCACTCGCCATCGCTCGGATCGAGCTGCGCCGCTTCGCGGTAGAACGCCACAGCCTCTTGCAGTCGGCCGAGCCTGCACAGTTCGTCGGCATAGTCCCCGAACAGTTCGTCGTCGCGCGCCCGCCGGGCCTGGTCGACGATGCGCGCCGACCAGCGCAGCACATCGACCTGGACCATCGCGTAGGCCGCCGCCCGCGGTTCGCGCCGCCAGGCCTCCTCCAGCGCCACCGCGGCATCTTCCGTGCGGCCGAGCTCCCGCAGGATCTCGGCTTGACGCAGCACCGGAGCGACCGCCTCGTTCTTCTGTGCCAGCGCAACAGCCATGCGCAACGCCGCTTCCCCGTCGAGCTGCCGCAGCATCTGCCAGGCTTCGTCGTGGCCGGCCTCCCGCTCGAGCAACGCGCGCAGGGCGGCGATCGCCTCGGTACGCTTGCCCTGGTTGCGCAGCGCCGTGGCACGCAGCACTTCGATGCCGGCGTCCTTCGCCTTGGCCAAGCGCTCGTCGAACAACGCCGTGGCCAGCTTCGGATCGAACTCGGCGAGCAACCCGAGCAGCGAAGGACCACCGCGCCCGTCGCCGTCCTCGATGCCAGCGCCGTCGGCCAGCTCGGATGCGACCTCGCCGCCGCGTTTGCTCGCAATCAGGAACAGTAGGCGCTGCCACGCCAGCGCCTGGTCCGCCTCCCCGCTGCGCTGCGCAGCGCGCAACTCCTCGATCAGGGCGAGACCGGCCGCCGGATCGAGCCGCGCCAACTCGATCGCAGCCTGCCAGTTGTCGCCCTGCAGCCGCAAGGCCGACAAGAACGCATCCCGCGCCCCGTGGCGATCGCCGGCGGACAGCATGGCACTGCCGATGCGGGCCACGGTCTCCGGGCTCACCCCGGAGAGCTCGTGGCGGGCGAACACCGTGAGCAGCATGGCGGCCCGTTCGGGGCGACCGGCGTCGAGCCATGCCTGCAGCAGCAGTTCGGCGAGCTCTGCGAGGCGCGACTCGTAGTGGGCGGGCAACAGCCCGGCGGTCAGCAGCTCCCGCAATTCGAGCAGCAAATGGCCGAGCAGATCCCGCAGCGGCTGCGGCAGTTCCGGCGCGGGAGCCGCAGCGTCGGCGGCCGGCACCTCCGGCGCCTCGCGCCGTTCGGCGGTGGCGTCGGCGGGCTGGCCACGCAGACGCGCCAATTCCTCGCGCAACTGCGCGAGTTCCTGGCCGCCAGCCACGCCGGGTTCCACCACCGCACCCGGATGCAGGACCGGTTCGGGCCCGAACCAGGTCTGCACGCCGAGCGCGGCGAGGGCACCGCATGCGAACGCCCCGAGGGCTAGCCACAGGTTCATACCGGCATGATGTTGCAGCAGCGGCCATTTGCCAAGCCACCTTGCTGCACCCCACCCTCGGCTCGGCTAAGACTCCGCCATGCATCGCGTGTACTCCTGGCTCCTGACCACGGTCCTGCTCGCCGCCCTCGACGCCCAGACCGAGACCGAACTGCCGGAGGGACCGGCCGTTGCCTGGCAACCGGCGTTCCCCGCGCAGGCGGGTTTCGATCGGCCGCTGTTCGTGGCGTTCGCGCCCAACGATCCCGAGATGGCCTATGTCGTGACCCAGCCGGGCCTCGTGTTCCGGATCCCGCGGGACGGCCAGAAGAGCGACCGGCAGACCTTCCTCGACCTGTCGGGCAAGGTGCACACCGACCACATGGAGGAAGGGCTGCTCGGTTTCGCCTTCGACCCCGCCTACGCCGAGACCGGCCACGTGTTCGTCTGCTACAGTGAGCGCATCCCGGTGCGCAGCGAGACCATGGCCAACGGCAAGGCGGCCAAGAGCAACCGGCAGTCGGTGGTCGCGCGCTTCACGGTCGTGGCCAAGGACGCCGCAACCGGCCCGACCGTCGACCCGGGCAGCGAACTCGAGATCCTCACCGTGTTCCAGCCGTTCGGCAACCACAACGGCGGCACCATCGTATTCGGCCCGGACGGCATGCTCTACGTGGGCCTCGGCGACGGTGGCGCCGCCAACGATCCCTACGACAACGCCCAGAGCAAGCAGAACCTGCTGGGCAAGGTGCTGCGCCTCGACGTGCGAGCGGCCAGCCCCGAGCAGCCCTATCGCGTGCCGGCCGACAATCCGTTCGTCGCCGAAGCCGGCGCACGCGGCGAGATCTGGTGCTACGGCCTGCGCAATCCCTGGCGCATCGCCTTCGACCGAGCCACCGGCGAACTCTGGTGCGGCGACGTCGGCCAGAACCAGCTGGAAGAAGTCGATCGCCTGGTCAAGGGCGGCAACTTCGGGTGGAACGTGCTCGAGGCCACGGCGCTGTTCGACCTGCGTCGCGAGAAGGTGCCGGCACCCAAGGATGCCGTGCCGCCCGTGGCTTGGTACCCCCACTCGGTCGGGCTGTCGGTGACCGGCGGGCACGTCTACCGCGGCACCAAGATCCCGGAGCTGGTCGGCAGCTACGTCTATGCCGATTTCCACACGCTGCGCGCCTTCGCCGTGCGCGAGGACCAGAAGGGCGGCGCACACCGAACCGTGACGCTGACCCGGCTGCCGAAACAGCCGTCGAGCTTCGCCGAAGAACCGGACGGGGAACTGCTGGCGACGTGCTTCTTCGGCCGCAACGGCCTCGTGCTGCGCATGGTACCGGCGGCGAAGCAGTAGCCGGAACGCTGGCGTGCCTCGGGTCCGCCCAAGGCGCGGCACGGTTCGGTCCGCAGCCGACCGCACGCACCCTCCCTCACCGCGCCAGCAGCACGAGCAGCAGCTGCACATCCGCCTGGCGCACCCCGGCGACCCGCGACGCCTCGCCGATCGTCAGCGGCCGCCGCTGCAGCAGCCGCACCCGCGCTTCGCTGCTCAGGCCCACCACCTGCGCATAGTCGAAGTCCGCTGGAATGCGCTTCTGTTCGAGCCGCTGCAGCCGCTCCACCTCCATCGCCTGCCGTTCGATGTAGCCCGCGTACTTCACCTCGGCCTCGACCTCGGCGAGTTCGGCCGGCGACAACGACAACGCCGCGAACGTCTCGTCCCAGGCGCACAGATCCGCAGTGGTCACTTCTGGACGCCGCAACCACTCGGTCAGCGTGCGCCCCTGCCGCCGCTGCAGATCGCAGAGCCGCAGTGCCGCGCGGATGCGCCGCTCCTTCGCCGCCACGGCGGTGGCCTGCGCGGGATCGACCAGCCCGAGCTGCTCGCCGAGCGGTGTGAGCCGGCGGTCGGCGTTGTCGCTGCGCAGCAGCAACCGGAACTCGGCGCGGCTGGTGAACATCCGGTACGGCTCGCTCGGGTTGACCCGGCACAGGTCGTCGACCATCACGCCGAGGTACGCCGTGGCCCGATCGAACACCACGGCCGCTTGGCCGCGGGCGTAGCGGGCCGCGTTGAGGCCGGCGACCAGCCCTTGCCCCGCCGCCTCCTCGTAACCGCTGGTGCCGTTGATCTGCCCCGCGGCGAACAGCCCCGACACCCCCGCCACCTGCAGGTCGCCGCGCAACTGCTCGGTGAGGATGTAGTCGTACTCGACCGCGTAGCCAGGGCGCAGGATCTGCACCTGTTCGAGCCCGGGGATGGTGCGCAAGAACTGCTCCTGCACTTCGGCGGGCAGACTGGTGCTGACCCCGTTCGGGTAGATCTCGACCGAATCACGCCCTTCGGGTTCGAGGAACACCGGGTGGCTGTCCTGGTCGGCGAAACGCACCACCTTGTCCTCGACGGACGGGCAGTAACGCGGCCCGGTGCCGCGGATGCGGCCCTGGAACATCGGCGAACGATGCGCGTTCGCCGCGATGATCGCATGCGTGGCAGGGGTGGTGCGCGTGAGCCAACACGGCAGCTGGTCGACCTGCAGCCGTTCGGTGCGGAACGAGAACGGCTGCGGCGGGTCGTCGCCCGGCTGCAGTTCGAGGCGCGCGAAGTCGATCGAGTCTCGGCACAGGCGCGGCGGCGTGCCGGTTTTGTGGCGCCCCAGCCGGATGCCGAGTTGCTGCAGCGAGGCCACGATCGACAACGCTGGAGCCTCGCCGTAACGCCCGCCGGGCGCTTCCCATTCGCCGGCGAACAAGCGGCCGCCGAGGAAGGTGCCCGTGGTCAGCACCACCGCCATCGCGGTGAGCGTCCGGCCGTCGCGCAACTGCACGCCGGTGATGGCGCCGCCGCCGTGCGTCTCCAGCACCACCACTTCGCCGGGCACCACGGTGAGGTGCTGGTGGCCGAGCACCCGCGCCACCATGGTGCGGTTGTAGGCGACGCGATCGCATTGCGCGCGCGGCGAACGCACCGCCGGGCCCTTGCTGGTGTTCAGCATCCGGAACTGGATGCCGGTCTGGTCGGTGCAGAGCGCCATTTCACCACCGAGCGCGTCGATCTCGCGCACCAGCTGCCCCTTGGCCAGCCCGCCGATCGCCGGGTTGCACGACATGCGGCCGATCGCCTGCGGGTCCTGCACCACCATGGCGGTGCGGCAGCCGAGCCGGGCCGCCGCCGTGGCGGCTTCCACGCCAGCGTGCCCACCGCCGACCACCAGGACGTCGAAGTCGCGCATCGCCGGCGATCGAAGCGCAGAAGGGGCCACCAGCGCAAGGGCGAGGGCCGTGGTGGCACGGCGCCGGTCGTCAGACCGGCGTCGACCGGGCGTAGATCGCGCGCAGCAGCAACCGATGGCGCAACACGTAGCTCCACATGCCCCTCCCATCGGCACTTGCCGGCACCGACCTGAGCGCAGTTGCCCAGCCCCGCCCGACCGGCGATCCTGCCAAGCCATGGCCACCGGCAAGAAAACCCTCGACCGCGCCCTGTCGCGCGCCGGGGCCTGTTCGCGTGCCGAGGCCGCCCGTGCCATCACCGCCGGGCGGGTCGCGGTGAACGGCCGCGTGGTGCGCCAACCCGAGACCTGGGTCGATCCGGTGCGCGACCGTCTCACGCTCGACGGCGCCCCGGTGTGCGCCATCGGCAAACTGGTGTTCCGCCTGCACAAGCCGGTCGGCTACGTCACGACCGCGGCCGACGAACGCGACCGCGCCACCGTCTACGACCTGCTGCCGCGCGAACTGCCATGGCTTGGTCCGGTCGGTCGTCTGGACCGCGACACTTCGGGGCTGTTGCTGTTCACCAACGACAGCGACCTGGCCCACGCGATCACCGACCCGGCGAGCCATTTGCCCAAGACCTACGTGGCCACCTGCCAGGGTTCCATCGCTGCCACGGCGCGGCAGGCGCTGGCGGACGGGGTGACGCTGCCCGACGGCAGGACCGCGCCGGCGCGCGTGGCCCTGCTGGCCCAGGATGCACACACCACCACGCTCGAACTCACCCTGACCGAAGGCCGCAACCGGCAGGTGCGGCGCATGGTGGAAGCTGTCGGTTCGAACGTGCTGCACTTGGTGCGCACGCGCATCGGTCCCCTACCGCTCGGCGACGAACCCCTGGGCTCCGGCCGCCTGCTGCGAGCCGAGGAAGTGGCGGCGCTGCGAGCCGCCGTCAGCCGTGCCGCGGGCCGCCGCTGCTGAAGAACTCGGGCCAACGCTCGGCGACGTTGGCCAGCACCGGCCGGCCGCCGACCACGGTCAGGGCCACCGGATTGCCACCGAACGCATAGCCGAAGGCGCGCCAGCTCGGCAAGTCGAGCACGCACAGATCGGCGCGCTTGCCGGGATGCAGCGAGCCACGCTCGTGGTCCATGCGCAGCGCCGCCGCGGCGTTGATGGTCATCGCGGTGAGCACCTCTTCGGGTGTCATCTGCAGCTGGCGGCAGGCGATCGTGGCGATCAACGGCAGGGACTGCGTGAAGCACGAACCCGGGTTGAAGTCGGTGGCCAGCGCCACCGCACAGCCGGCCGCGAGCATGCGTCGCGCCGGCGCGTGGTGTGGCTTGCCGAGGAAGAAGATCGTGCCGGGCAGCAACACCGCCACCGTGTCGCTGTGTGCCAAGGCCTCGATGCCGGCATCCGAGATGCGCCCCAGGTGGTCGGCGGACAGCGCACCGACCGCGGCGGCGAGTTCGGCGCCGCCCATCGGCTGGATCTCGTCGGCGTGCACGCGCAGACCGAAACCGAGGGCTTTGGCGGCGCGCAGGATGCGTTCGCTCTGGCTGCGGTCGAACACACCCGGCTCGGCGAACACGTCGCAGTCGTCGGCGAGCTCGCGCACCGCCGGCAGCATCTGCTGGATCACCAGGTCGACGTAGGCGTCCCGGCGGTCGCGGTACTCGGGCGGGAACTCGTGCGCACCGAGGAACGTGCGGCGCGCGGCGAGCGGCACTTCGGCCAGGGCCGCGCCAAGGGCACGCAGGCTCTTCACTTCGTCGTCGAGCGACAGGCCGTAGCCGCTCTTGGCCTCGATCGCCGTGGTGCCGTGCTGCAGGAAACCCCACAGGTGTTGGGTGGTGCGTGCGGCGAGCTCGGCTTCGGGCAGCGCCCGCAGCGCGCGCATCGAACTCAGGATGCCACCGCCAGCCGCAGCGATCGCCATGTAGTCGGCCCCGGCACAGCGCTGGTGGAACTCCGCCTCGCGCGTCGCGGCGAACACCGGGTGCGTGTGGCAGTCGACCAGCCCGGGCAGCACCACGTGGCCCGACAAGTCGAGTTCTTCAGCGGCGCGGTAGGCGCGCGCGATCGCGTCGGTCGGCCCAGTCGCCACGATCGAGCCGTCGCGCACCGCCACCGCACCATCCGCGACCACGCCGAGACCCTGCATGCCGGCACCGCGCCGTGCACCGACGGGTGGGCCATCGGCCAGGGTGACCAGTTCGGTGCAGTGAACGAACAGGCGATCGACGAGCTCGGCCATGGCCGTCCGTTCTACCGCACCTGCGGCGGCGATTCGCCGTGGCCGCGGTCGGCCGGCGGCCGCGCGCGGCTCAGGCCGCCGCTGCCACGGCGCCGCCGAACCACTGCAGCAGCTTCTCGAAGATGCGCTTGCGGGCACGGAACACCACCATCTTCAGCGCCTCGTGCCGGATGCCCAGGACCTGGGCGAGGTCGACGTAGCGCTGCCCCGCCACTTCCACCTGCTCGAGCACGAACCGCTCCCGCGGCGACAACTCGGCGAACGCCCGCTGGTAGGCCGCCAGCAGGAGCCCGTAGGCGCTGGCGGCGGCCGCGCAGGCTTCCTGGTCTTCCGCCATCTGGGCGGGTTCGCGCAGGTGCAGGTCGGGGTGCTGGCACAGCACCTCGGTGGGACTGAGCGACAGCGGCGGACCACTGCGCCGGCGCAGCTGCCTACGGATCGCGTTGTCGACGATGGTGGTCGCCCACGCGGCGAACGCGCCCGGCCGGGTCGCCGCGAACCGGTCCGGGTAGCGGTAGATGTTGACGAATGCGTCCTGCAGCACTTCCTGGGCGTCGCACACCCGGGCGAGACCGCGCAGCCGGGTGCGCACTCGAGCCAGCAGCATGCCACTGGCCACCTCGACCAGGCCTTCGAACACCTCGTTCGCTCGGGTCCGCCGGAACAGATCCATCAGCGCCGTGGCCAGGGCGGCGTCGGCCGCAGCCGGGTCGAAACCGGGGATCGCCTCGGGGCAAGCACCGTACTGGGCCAACAGCGCGAGGCCCCGAGTGCGGGAACGATCGGGCAGGCGGCTCGCGGGGAGTTCGGCTACCGGGGGCAAGGCGGAGCAGGTCATGGTTCCCACCCCCAAGCGAAGGGCGCGCCAAGTCCACGAAAAATCGGGCCAAAACCGGAGAAAGGCCCCAAGACCAAATGCCCTTTGTAGTTATGACGATCACCCCACCCCAATGGCCAACCGAAGGCAGCCACCTTCGGCACCGCGTTGCCGATTCTCCCCGAGATGGCTTGAGCGAGCCACTGTGCGAAGCCGAACAGGCGATGAGCCGGGCCTTTTCGCGCAACCTTGTCGACGTTCTCGCACACCCCACTGGCCACCCTGCCGTCGCTGCTGGCGCTACGCGACCTGCGGCAGCGGGTGCTGCATCGGTTCGCCGAAGAGCCCTTGGACGGCACCCATCTGGTCCAACTGCTCGAGCTCGACCCGCTGACGCTGCTGCGCGGCCTGCGCGCGGCCACGGCACCGCTGTTCGGCGCCGGCAACGAGGAGTGGAGCGTGCTGCGCGTGGTGCAGACTCTGGGCACCACCCAGACCCGTCGTTTGTTCGACACGCCAACGGTCGCGGTCGCGGGGACCGGTCCCCTGCGCCGGCTGTGGCTGCATGCCCTGGCCACCGCCGCCGCGGCCCGCCGGCTCGCGGCCCAGAGCGGCCTGATCGCCCCCGAGTCCGCCTACCTGCTCGGCCTGCTGCACAACCTGCCGAGTTGGTTCGACTGGCTGGGTCGACACCGGGACGGCGTCCCCTCGACCCAAGCCGCCAGCGCCTGGCTGCAGCACTGGCAACTGCCGGAACGAGCCCGGCAGGTGCTCACCGCCCCTGATGGCGGCCTGGCCGGCAACTGCCTCTCCCCGGAGGCGACCCTGGTCGGTGCGGCCGAACTGCTCGCCGAGCTGGCGGACTTCGGCCACCCGGACGGCCCCCTCGTCACGGCAGCGGCGTTGGGGCCATCCGCCGCCGAGGACTTGGTGCTCGCCCGGGAAGTGCGCCGCGACGTGGCCTCCGCACTGCAGGCCATCGGCATCGACTTCGCCGCGCCGGTGCCCGAGGACGGCAGTCCTTCGGCCACCGGGGAATCGCTGTTCTCGCCGTTCCAGAGCCGCAGAACCGGGCGCGTCGAAGAAGTCCTGGCCAGCGTGCTGCACGGGGCGCGCGCCGATTCCTACCGCGGCATCGTCACGGCGCTGACCGGCGCCGGACTGCGCTACGGCGGTTACGACCGTGCCGTCTACGTGAAGTGGCTGCCCGACCAGAATCGCATCGTGATCCGCAGCAAGGCCGATTCGTCGCCACGTCGTCCGACCAGCCTGCTCGTCACCCCAACCCCCAGTGAATGCGCCGCGCTGCAGCGCGCGCGCAGCGAAGAGCGTCCGGTGCGGCTTTCGGTCGACCCGCACCCGACCCCGCCAGGATTGTTGGCCCTGCTCGGAGCCGACGAGGCGGTCGCGGTCCTGGTGAACCGCGACTTCGCCACCCCGAGCTTCCTGCTGCTCGATCGCTCCTTGTCGCTGCAGCCCGTGCAGCTGCTGGCCGACGGTCCGTTCGCGGCCACGCTCGGCATGTGCGGCGCGCTGCTGCACGAGAACCTGCTGCTGCGCCGGCGCCGCCAGCGCGCCGAGAAGTTTGCGCGCACCGACTCGCTGACCCGCGTGGCCAACCGCCGCGTCGGCCTGCAGACCCTGGCCCAAGAAGTGGCCCGCGCCAGGCGCACCGGCCAGCCGATGGCGATCCTGCTGTGCGACCTCGACCACTTCAAGCAGCTCAACGATCGTTACGGCCACCTGCAGGGAGATCAGGCTCTGCGCGCCACCGCGGAGGTCCTGCGGCAGACGGTCCGCAGCACCGACACCGTCTGCCGCTACGGCGGGGAGGAGTTCCTGGTGGTGCTCCCGGACACCGAAGCCAGCGACGCTGCGGTGCTGGCCACCCGGCTGTTCACGGCCGTCGCCGACCGCGGCGAGGCCCTGGCCCTGCCGCTGACGATCTCGATCGGTTGCACCGAGCTGCTGGCGGACGACACCACCGAGAGCCTGTTGCACCGCGCCGACCTGGCTCTCTACGCCAGCAAAGACACCGGACGCAACCGGTTCGCCATCGACGCCGAGCCGCGGCCAGGTCTGCCGCCGGCCAGCTCCAGGACGCCGCAACTGCCCGCAGGGCCATGACCTGCGACTCCCGCCCGAACTTCGGCCGAGCTTGGCGCTACAACCCAGGCCACGGCACCGTATGCTGAGCCGAGCCGTGCCAGGACCGACCCCCACCGCCGCTGCGAACGAGCCGCCGGCCGCCGAAGACCCTTTCCCTAGGCAGCCCCTCCCCCTGCAGACCCGCCCCCGACTGGCCCACCACCGAATGGCGCTGCCCGGTTGGTCGGGAGCCCTGGCGCTGCCCGCCCTGGCCGAACTCTCGCCACCGGCCGCGGTGGGACCGGCTTGGCAATTGATGGTGCTGCTGGCCGCTCTCGGCGTGGCGGGGTTCGGTGCCTTGGCCACGGCCGGCTTGCTCGGCTATTCGCCGACCCTCCTGGCCGAACTCCTGACCGAACGCGACTGGCCCGATCGCGAACCTCTCGCTGCGGACGTGCAAAAGCGCGGCGACGAGTACCTGGCCGTGGCGATGCTCTATTCGGCCCTCGGCTGGGTCGCCGGGCTGTGGGTGCTCGTCGACCCCGCGGGCCCCTTGGCCGGGCCGTGGGCCGCGCCCGCGTTCGTCGCCGCGATGCTGCTGTTCGCCGGCAGCCTGCCGCTGGTGGTGGCGCGGGTCCGCGCCGAACGGGTGCTGCTGGCCACCCGCCCTGGAATTCTGGCTGGCTGGTTCCTGCTGCGCTGGCCGGTGGTGTGGCCGTGGCTGCAGGTCACCCGGCTGCTGGCGTGGCTGCTGGGGCTGGCCCGCGGCCGCAAACCGACGGATGCCGCGAGCCGCCACAAACAGGTGATGGCAGCCGTGGCCGACAGCGTGCCAGCCACCGAGCTGGCGGCCGAGGAACGCACCTGGATCGGCAACATCCTCGCCCTGCAGGACCAGCAGGTCAGCGCCGTGATGCGACCGCGCCCGGACATGATCGGCTTCCCGGCCGACCTGCCACTCCGGGACGCCATCGCCAAGGCTCTGGAGCACGGCTTCTCCCGCTATCCGGTCTACGCGCAGAGCCTCGACGAGATCACCGGCGTCTTCTACGTGAAGGACGCGCTGCGGCTGCTGCAGGACGAACCGGACCGACACCGCGATGCCACCGTCGGCAGCATGCTGCGCCCACCGCTGTTCGTGCCGGCGACCATGGGGCTGGCGCAACTGCTGCGACGCTTCCAGAAGGGCCATCTGCACATGGCCATCGTGTTGGACGAGTACGGGACCACCGCGGGCTTGGTCAGTGTGGAGGACGTTCTGGAGCAGATCGTCGGCGACATCGGCGACGAGTACGACAGTCCCAGTGAATCCGAGCCCGACGCGCTGCGGGTCGACGTGGTCGAACCCGGGCGGGTGGTCGAAGTGCCGGGACGCCTGGACGTCGCAACCCTGAGCCGGGCGCTCGGTGTGCAACTGCCGCAGGACGGCGACTACGAAACCGTGGCCGGACTGGTGATCGCCACCTGCAACCGCATTCCGAAGGTTGGCGAGCAAGTGGTCGTGGGCGATGCAGAGTTCCAGGTGCTGGCCGCCGACCCCAAGCGCATCGATCGACTGCGCGTGACGGCCCTCGCCACCGACCGCGAGGGCGCTGCGTAGTGGGCGCTGGCCCGCGCCGCCGGCCGACCGTGACCCTGGCGTTGGTCGGTCGCCGGCAGGACTTCCGCGAGAGCAGTCGCTTGGTCACGCTGTTGTCGCGTGAGCTCGGGGTCGTCACGGTGCTGGCCAAAGGGGCGCATCGCCCCGACTCCCCATGCCTTGGCCGCCTCGACTTCCTGAACGAAGTCGAAGCCACGCTCGGCGGCGACGCCGGCGGCCTGCGGCTGCTGCTGCGCATCGCCCTGCGCCGCGAACGGCGCAGCCTGCGCGAGCCACAGCGGTTCCTGGCCGCCAGCCACCTGGCTTGGCTCGGCGAGCGGGTGCTGCCGGAAGGCGAGGCCCAGCCACTGGTCTTCGATCTGCTGCTCGGCGGCCTGGCCCTGCTCGAACGATGCCCCGTGCCGGCGATCCCAGCCGTGGTGCTCGGGCTCGAACTGCGCCTGCTGCAGCAGCTCGGCGCCCTGCCCGACCTGGACCACTGCGGCACCTGTGGCGTACCACTGCCAGACCAACGGCACCTCGACCCCGCCCGCGGCTTGCCGGTGTGCGCGACGCATGCCGAACCGAACCACCGCCGCTTGCCCCCCGGCAGTGGCGAACTGCTGCGCACTCTGCGGTGCGGCCGCGGCGTGGACCTGCCGAGCCAGGCTGGCGCCGCGGCACTGAGCAGTCTGTGGCCGCTGCCCCCGCAGTGGCTGTTTCAGGCCACCGAGCAACGCAGCCGACTGCGCCACCTGATCACCCCGCCGCCCGGAAAATGACTCGCCCGCAGGCGGCCCGGACGCGAACATGCAGGGCGATGCTCCGCCCTGCACACCCACGGTCCCGCCCACGGCTCGGCGGCCTCGGCTCGGTGTGCCTCGCCCTGTTGGCCAGTTGTGCCACGGTGTCCCTGGACGATCCGGACCGCGAACTGGCCGCAGCCGAAGCCGCTCTGGCGGCACGCGAGCCGGGGCGAGCCCTGGCGGTGCTGCAGAAGCACGACGTCCAGTCGTTTCCCAGTCGGCTGCGGGATCGCTTCGACCACCTGCGCATCCAGGCTCACGCCGAAGCCGGCGATCCCGACGCAGCCTTCACCGTCGCCGAAACGTTCGCCGACCGCCACCCGCACAGCGACCTGCGCCCCCAGATCGGCGAACGCATCTGGCAACTGGCAGTCGCGGTGCTCGCGCGCGACGGCGGACTGTGGCCGTTCTGGTCGGACCGCCGCAGCAGCCGCACCATGCTCGAACACCTGATCACGCGCTACCCCGAACACGTGCGCACGGCCGACGCCTTGCGCCAACTCGGCGACCTGGCGTACGACGATCGCAACCATGCGCTGGCGCAGGAGCGCTACCGCGACCTGCTGCGCCGTTGCCCGAACAGCGAATGGGTGAAGTACGCGAGCTTTCGCTACGCCATGAGCCTGTTCGCCGGATTGCAGGGCCCCGACTACGACCTCGACCAGATCGAACACACCCGGCGCGAGCTCGAGGCGTTCCTCGGCGGCAAACCCGAGAACCCCGAATTCGTCAAAGCCGCGGCGACGGCTCTGCAGCAGGTCATCGCGTGGCAGGCGGAACGCCACCTGCGCGTCGCCCACTTCTACCGGACCATCGGCAACCTGCACGGCCAACGCCTGCACTTGGAGATCGCCGCAGGCGCCCCACTCGCAGGCACGGCCGCCCACACCAGGGCGCGGACCGAACTGGCCGAACTGCCCGAGCTGCCCACGCCGGCCGACCCGGAGGTGCCAAACCGCACTGCCGCATCGGAGGCCCGGCGATGAGGCGGTTCGGGTTCGGGCTGCTGGTGGCGCTGGCGAGCTGCGGTTACTCGTTCGGCTCTGGGCTGGAGCAACACGGCGTGCGCACGGTGGCACTGCGCGTCGTCGGCAACCAGTCGTTCCGCCAGCGCCTGGAGGTGGAACTGACCGCCGCCTTGGCCAGGGAACTGCCGGTCTCGACCGACCTGCGGCTGGCGTCCGCGGGCCGGGCCGACGCCAGCCTGGAGGTCACCATCACCGACGCCGTCGAGCGCACGCTGGTGCCCGGCACGCGCGACGATCCCGTGCGCGAAGGCGGCCTGTTGGCGACGATCCGGGTGCGCCTCTTGCGGGCCGACGGCCAGGTCCTGGTCGACCAGATCCTGCGCGAACGCACCGAGTTCCGCGACCCGATCGGCGAAAACCTGGCCGCAGCGCGCGACGAGCTGGCCACCGAACTGGCCCGGCGCATCGCCCTCGCCCTGCAGTCGGCACCGTGAAGTGCCCGAGTCCTCGGGCCTCTGGCCACTCGGGTCTGCGCCCGCGATCTGGTGTCGAACCGGCCAGCAGCCTATCCTGCGGGCCTGGACTGGACGGTTCCAGCGCTCGTGCCATGCACCGGGCGACGCCTGCTCCGGCGTCGCTCGCCCACGGTGGCGACGCACTGGGCGACGACGGTCCCAGTCGGCGCCGGTCCCAGTCGGCGCCGGTCCCAGTCGGCTACGGCCGCCGCAACCAGCGCGCCGATGAGACCGAATCGAGTGAGCGACTGAACCTGATTCCCGGCAGACCCGAGCGCCCGAACGGCGCCACCGCGCCCCTGGACCCACGATGACGAGCAAAGAAACCAAGGAACCCACCGACGACCCGAGTCGCAAGCGCCCACGCGGAATGGGCGGTGTGGTGCTGATCCTGGGCATGTTGGTGCTCCTGTTCCTGGTGGTGTCGCGCAGCGGAGCAGACAACCACAGCTCGGTGTACGCCTTCTACAGCCACCTGTTGAACGGCCGCATGACCCGCCTCGAGATCGAGGACGGTGGCGTCGCCACCGCCGAAGTGCGCGACGGCGACGCCCTGCGCCAGATCAAGGTGGTGGTGCGCGACTTCCTGCGCAGCGAAGGCAAGGACGAGATCGGCCTGTACCGCACCCTGGCGGCGCAAACCCTGGACCGCGACAGCTACCCGGCAGGGCAAGCGAACTCGCTGCAGCGCTTCCTGGCCGACGTGGAAGCGGGACGCATCCGCGTGCTGCAAGCCTTCCTGGTCGACGAAGCGCCGGCCAAGGCCACCACGGCCCCGAATGCCCGCGAGGATCGCACCCAGCGCAGCGAAGGTGTGTATCTGACGGCCCTGCTGCAGACCGATCGCGCCATGCGCTACGTGCGCCTCGACCCGCCCGCCCGCGACGCCGAGCCGACGCTGCTGGCGGTGGCCGAGCAACTGCGGCAGAAGGGCGTGCCACTGCGCGAGTTCCACCTGTCGCTGGGCAGCCAGGAGTTCCGGCTCGCCGAACCCAACACGGCACTGCTCTACGTGCTGACGACCGTGGCGCCGTGGCTGTTCATCCTGGCACTGCTGTGGTTCTTCATCCTGCGCCAGATGCGCGCCCCGGGCGGCCCCGGCGGCGTCCTGAGCTTCGGCCGCAGCCGGGCCGCGCTCTACACCAAGGAGAATCGCACCAACGTGACGTTCGACGACGTCGCGGGCATGGAAGAGGCCAAGGCAGAGGTCCGCGAGATCATCGAGTTCTTGAAGAACCCGGCCAAGTTCGCCCGCCTGGGCGGCTCGATTCCACGCGGCGTGCTGTTGGTCGGCTCGCCCGGGACCGGCAAGACCCTGCTGGCGAAGGCGATCGCCGGCGAAGCCGAGGTACCGTTCTTCTCCATCTCGGGCTCCGACTTCGTCGAGATGTTCGTCGGCGTGGGCGCCTCACGCGTTCGCGACCTGTTCAAGCAGGCGCGCGAAGCCAGCCCCTGCATCGTGTTCCTGGACGAGATCGACGCCGTCGGCCGCAAGCGCGGCACCGGCATGGGCGGCGGCCACGACGAACGTGAGCAGACGCTGAACGCCATTCTGGTCGAGATGGACGGATTCGACTCCGACAAGGGCATCATCCTGGTGGGCGCCACCAATCGCCCCGACGTGCTCGACCCAGCGCTGCTGCGCCCCGGCCGCTTCGACCGCCAGGTCGTGATCGATCGCCCCGACGTCAAGGGCCGCGAAGCGATCCTCAAGGTGCATGCCCGCAAGGTGAAACTGGCCGGGTTCGTCGACCTGCCGGTGATCGCCAAAGCCACGGCCGGGTTCTCCGGCGCCGAACTGGCCGCAGTGATCAACGAGGCAGCGATCCTGGCGGCGATGAAGAACAAGGACGCCGTGGACATGAGCGACCTCGAGGAAGCGCGCGATCGGGTGCGCTGGGGCCGCGAGAAGAAGAGCCGCGCCATCGAGGAGGAGGACAAGAAGGTCACCGCCTACCACGAAGCGGGCCACGCGATCGTGTCCTTGCTGACCCCGGACCAGGACCCGGTGCACAAGGTGACGATCGTGTCGCGCGGCCGGGCGCTCGGCTCCACCATGTCGTTGCCGGAGAAGGACGACTACAACCACTGGCGCAAGAAGCTGCTCGGCCGCATCGCGGTCTGTTTCGGCGGCCGCATCGCCGAAGAACTGGTGTTCGGCGACGTTTCGGCCGGCGCGCAGAACGACATCGAGCAGGCCACCAACCTGGCACGGGTGATGGTCTGCGAGCTCGGCATGAGCGCCAAGGTCGGCCCGATCAAGTACACCGAGGACGACGAAAACGCCTACCTCGGCCGCGAGTTCCGCTTGGGCAGCAACCTGTCGCAGAAGACCCTGGAGCTGATCGACGAAGAAGTACGGCGCATCCTGGACGAGCAGTACCGCGCCGCCACCGCCCGGCTCACCGAACACCGCGCCGGCCTGGACCTGGTCGCCGCGGCCCTGCTCAAGCACGAAACGCTGAACGGGGACGAAGTCGCCGCCGTGCTGCGCGGTGACGACCTGGAGCAATTCCGCGAAGCACAGGCTCGCCAGGTCCAATCGGCGTTCGCCGAACGGACCGCCCGCGCCGCGGCCCTCGGCGGTGCCGAGGGGGCGCGGCCGCCGAGCCTGCCCCGGCCGGAAGCTGGCCTGTCGGGGGCCTGAGCACCGATGCTCGCAACCTGCCGCGCGGCCGTGGTCACAGCCCTCGCCGACAGCCCGCTCCGCGACCCGATCGCCCTGTTGAAGATCGCGATCGAAGTCACCGTGTTCGCGGTGCTGATCTACATCGCCTTGCGCTTCCTGCGCGAGACGCGTGGGTCGGGCGTGGTGCGCGGCCTCGGGCTCTTGCTGCTGAGCGGTGTGGTGGTGTTCGTGATCCTGATCCGGGTGCTCGACCTGGACCGGCTGGCCCTGCTGTTCGAAGCGATCGCACAGTCGGTGGTGATCGGTGCGGTGGTCGTGTTCCACCCGGAGATTCGGCGCGCGATCACGCACCTCGGCGAAGCGCCGATCTTCGGCCGCTTCTTCCGCCCGGACAGCAAGATCGCCGTGCAGGTGCTGCGCGCCATCGAACGCATGAGCAAGGAACGCCACGGCGCGCTGATCGCCATCGAACGCGAGGCCTCGCTCAGCGAATATGCCAGCAGCGGCATCCCGATCGACGCCGAAGTGAACTCCTACCTGCTGGAGTCGATCTTCTTCCCCAAGAGTGCGCTGCACGACGGCGGCGTGGTGGTGCGGGACGACCGCATCCTCGCGGCCTCGTGCTTGTTCCCGCTGAGCCAGAATCCCGAGGTGGACAAGCGGCTCGGCACGCGCCACCGGGCCGCCCTCGGCCTCAGCGAGGAGACCGATGCGCTGGTGGTCGTGGTCAGCGAGGAGACGGGCAAGCTGTCGACGGCGGTGGGCGGCAAACTCAACTTCGACCTGACCCTGACGCAGCTCGAGGCACAACTGCGCGAGATCCTCGGCATCAAGGCGGCGGCATGAAGCCGCTCGCACCTCTCCCGCGCCGCGCGCAGAGCCGCTTCGGCGGACTGTTCGCCGACCCCTACCGCAAGTTGGCCGCGGTGGCGCTGGCGATCGGCCTGTGGTTCTTCCTCGACAGCCAGATCACCCGCGATCTCGACCGCGTGCTGCGCCTGGAAGCCACCGGCACCGCGCTGCTCGCGGGTTCGACCGCGAGCTCGCGACTGGCCGTGCAATTGCCGACCGACCGAGTGGTTGGCCTGCGCTTCCTGGCCGAGGAGCAGCCCGTCGAAGCGGTGCATCTGCGCCTGCGAGGCCCGCGCTACCGGATCGACGCCCTGATCGACGAAACACTCGACCTGCAGGTGACCCGGTTCCTCGGGGCGATCGACTGGGCGAACCGCAAACGCGTCGAGTTCACGGTCGCCGACGTGCAGCGCAACACCAAGCTGCTGCAGGGCGTGCAGCTCACCATGGAACCGGCCCGCGTGGTTCTGGAAGTGGAGAAGATCGACGATCGGGCACTCCAGCTCGGCCTCGACATCGTCGACCTGCAGGTCGACGAACAACTGGAACCGCGGCTGCGTCGCGAAACCGCCGTGTTCTCACCCGAGATCGCCCGCTTGCTCGGACCGGCCAGCAGCCTCGCGCAGTTCCCGCCCAGGGGCCAGAAGCCGCTGCGGGCCCGGCTGCGCGGCCGCAGCAACGACCGCGTCATCACCGCCAGCCTGGAGCTCGACGCCCCACCTGAACTGGGCCTGCGCCTCGCGGAGAAACCGTCCCTGACCATCCAGGTCCGACCGGTGACCCAGGTGTTCGACCTGGAGCTGCAGGTGCACGTCGACGACCTCGCCCTGCCGCCCGAACAACGCCACCAGTACCAGCCCGTGCAGCCAGTCGTGCGGGCTCGCATCCGCGCCGGCGGGCAACTGCAGACGACCCTGGTGGGCCTGCCGGAGCCCAAGCGCGCGCAGTGGGCGTACGACTATCTGCGCCTCGGTGTGTTCATCCCACCTCAAGAGAACGGTGCTCCGCACAGCCCCGAAATCGTGCGCGAGGCACGCCTGTTCCTGCGCGGCCACCTACACCCACTGGTCGAACGCAGCGAGTGCGAACTCGACCAACCGGTGTCCGTGACCCTGCGCCGCCAACCATGACTCCGATCCCCCCTTTCGAATTCGGCACCGACGGCCTGCGCGGCCGGGCCGGCCACCCTCCCATGGACCCGGCGACGCTGCGTGGAGTCGGCTCGGCCCTCGGCGTGTTGTTGCAGCGCAGCGGCCGCGAGCAGAAGCGTGTGCTGTTCGGCAACGATGGCCGCGACTCCGCAGGTTGGATCCTCGAAGCCCTGGCGCAGGGCCTGGGGGCGGCCGAAGTCGCCTGCAGCGATCTCGGCCTGTGCACCACGCCGGCCTTGGCCCGCTTGGTCAAGAGCGAGCACTACGACGCCGGGGTGATGGTCAGTGCTTCGCACAATCCGGCCGAGGACAACGGCATCAAGATCTTCGCCGCCACCGGCGAGAAGCTCGATCCGGCCGACGAAGCCGAGCTGGCCCGCTTGGCAATCGCCTTGACCCCCGAACAGGTGCGCACGCCGCGCATCCGAGGCCGGCTGGAACTGCTGCGCCGCTACGAGGAACAGCTCGCAGCGGCGTTCCCGGACCTCGATTTGACCGGCCGCACCGTCTGCATCGATGCGGCCAACGGCGGCGGCGCCGAACTGGCGCCGCGGGTGCTGCGCAGTTTCGGCGCCACGGTCGTCGAGGTGGCGTGCAGTCCCGACGGGACCAACATCAACGCAGCCTGCGGTGCCCTGCACCCAGAAGGACTGTCTGCCGCGGTGCGCAGCCACGGCGCGTGCCTGGGCATCGCCCTCGACGGCGACGGGGACCGCGGCATCTTCGTCGACGATTCCGGCGTGGTGCGCGATGGCGACGACGTGCTGGCGCTGTTCGGTCGCGCCTGGTCCGCCGCCGGGCGGCTGCCCAAGCAGAAGGTGGCGGCCACCGTGATGAGCAACCTCGGCCTGCACCGGGCGCTCGCGGCGTGTGGCGTGACCGTACACACCACCGCCGTCGGCGATCGCAACGTGTTCCTGGCGATGCGCGAGCACGGCCTGGCGCTCGGCGGCGAACAATCGGGGCACGTGCTGTTCGCCGAACACAATCTGGTCGGCGACGGCCTCTACACCGGCTTGCGCATCCTGGCCGAGCTCGGCCAGGGCAGCGCCGCCACGGCTTTCGCCGGCCTGCGGCGTTACCCGCAGGCCCTGCGCTCGGTTCCGGTGCGCGAGAAGCTGGACTTGGCGAGCATTCCGTCGATCGCCGCCGCCATCGCCGCCGCCGAACGCGAACTGGCTGGGGACGGCCGCCTCCTGGTCCGGTACTCCGGCACCGAGCCGAAGTGCCGGGTCATGGTCGAAGCCGCCGACCAGGCGACCACCGACCGACTCTGCGCCAGCGTCGCCACGGCCGTCGCCGACGCCCTGGGGCGATGACCCGCCTCCCGGCCCTGGCCCTGTGCGCCAGCAACGCCACCGGCGTTCGCCCGCATTCTTGCGCGCTGCGCACGGCTTCGGGCACCTTCGCCGTGCACAGCACCATCGGCCAGCGCGGCGACTTGGCACACCTCGCCGCCGAACTCTGCCGCACCCACGGCGTCGCCGCCGCCGATCTGCGCGAACTGCGCCTGGACCTGGGCCCCGGCTCCTACACCGGCCTGCGCGTCGCCGTGACCCTGGCGCGCTGCCTCGCCACCTTCGACGCCATCCCGGTTCTCACCACCGACACCCTCACCCTGCTGGCCCACGCCAGCGGACCCCAGCCCACCGACCGCCGCCTCCGCCCCGTGCTGGACGCCCGCGCCGGCCACGTCCATGACGGCCACCTGCGCTGGCACCCAACCGGCCTCCGCCACGACCAGCCCCCCCGCGCCATCCCCACAGCCACCTGGCTCGCCTCCCTGGCCCCCAACGACCTGGTCCTGGCCCCCGCCAACCTGCCAGCCGACATGCTCAACGCCATCCGCACCCGCTGCCCCAACCTCATCACCCCCCAAGCTCCCGACGCCACCACCCTGTTCGCCCCCAACCTGCCCCTCACCCCCACCCCCCCCCACCACCTCACCCCCCACTACCTCCTCCCCTCCTACGCCGAACTCCCCCGCCCCTGACACCCAACCGCCAGACCGCCAACCGCACCGCCCCCTGGGCGCGCGTCGCAGCCCCACTGCACCTCTCTGGGCGCGCGTCGCAGCCGCACTATCTCCCTGGGCGTGCGGCGCAGCCGCACTGCCGCCCTGGGCGTGCGGCGCAGCCGCACTGCCGCTCTAGTCCGCCCTTCCGGCCGATTCGCCCCTCCGAGCGCCGATTCGCCCCTCCGAGCGCCGATTCGCCCCTCCGGGCGCCGCCGCGGGGCCCAATGCCCCCATGCGCCCTCACCGCTTCCCCGCGTTGCGGCGCCAAAGCACGGCCTGTAGCCAGCCGCGCCGCAACGCGGCGCGTCTGGCTACAGATCTTGCGGCCGCAGCGTCTTGCGCCCGTTCGCCTCGGCGCGCGCCTCGGCCTTCGAAATCATGCCACGCACAGCCTGATCGAGTGCGCCGTAGAAGTCCGACGACACATTGCTCTTCTTGACCGCAGCCTTGGTGCGGGACTTCGAGATGATGAGATCGCCGGTCGCCTTCGCCGGCTTCTTCGCGCTCTTCTTGGCAGCCATGTCTAGCTCCGAGTGATGGTGGTTCCGTATCGAATCGGCTCGCGCCAGTACGCGGCAACACGCCGCGCCGCCCTGGTGAGCCATCGGCGAGTCTGGCGTCGGCGCGCGGACAGTCAACGAAAACCAAGCCAAAACAACGGATTGAAGCCTGAATTCGCCATTTGCCACGCCAGCAAAACTGACGACTCCCTGGAGCGGGCGAGCTGCAGGTCGGCTACAGTCGTCGCCTGAGCATGAGTTGGCGCCGGATCTGGCTGTTGTCCGCAGTGTTCTTCCTGGCACTGGTGGCGATCACTGCGGCGGTGCTGCACCGCATCGCGGCGCCAGCCGAATTCGTGCGGCGCCAGTTGGCTGCCCACCTCGCCGCGCCCTTCGAACTCGGCGGAGTCGCGGTGGACGCAACCGCGGCCGCCGTGACCATCGACGACTTGGTGTTGCACAACCCGAGCGATCCTGGCGCGTCGCTGCTGCATCTGGCCACTGTGCGCCTGGAGCTGGCCCTTGCGGCCGCGGGAGCTGGCGTGGTGCCGCACCGACTGACCGTGCGAGGTTGCGATCTGGAGCTCGGCCCACGCGTGCCCAGCTTCGCCGAACTCCTCCGCCCCGGCGCACACGGCGACAGCGATGGCCCGCCACCAGCCATCGAATTGCAGGAAGGGCGGTTGCGCTACCGGCGGACCGCGCAGGCGGAGCCCTTCGTGCTGGACGGGGTGCAATGCCAACTTCTGCCCGGAGCGGCGCCGGGAGTCTCGATCCTGGCAGGGTCGGCCTCGGTGCCCGCCCTCGGTGTCGCGGTGCAGCTTCAGGGCGAGCTGCGCTCGACCGGCGGCTACCGCCTGCAGCTCGGCATCGCCCCGTTCGCGCTCGACACCGCGCGCTTGCGCACCGTCGCGAGCCAGCTCGGCATCGACCTCGGCGATCTGGACCTGAACGGCGATGTTCTCGACCTGCAAGTGACCGTGAGCGGCGACGGCACGGCGCCACCCACCACCTCGGCCAACGCACACCTGCAGCGCCTCGCCGTGCGCACGGCGCACTTGCCGCCGCTGGTCAACTCGGCCGAGGTCCGGCTGGCGTTCGACACCCAGCACGGCGGGGCCCTCCACGCACAGGTGCGCCAGAGCGACGAACGCGGTGACCTCGAGATCCGCGTCCAGGTCGCCGAGTTGGCGAACACCCCGACCTGCGATCTACTCGCCAAGGGGCGGGGACTGCGGGTCGATGCCGACTCGATCACCGCGATGCGCTTGTTCCCGTTGGGCGACAAGCTGATGACGGCACTGGGGCCGCGCTCGGGCAAAGCAGACATCGATCTGTTCCTGCACGATCCGCACACACCGCCAGGCGATCCAAACAGCTTCGCCGAGTTCGACCTGACTTTGCACGACGTCGCGATGGCCTACCATGGCTTCGGCGAAGGCGAGGACCAGATCGGCTTCCCTCTGCCCGTGCACCACGGCACCGGCCGAGTCCGCATGCGCGGCGACTTGGTGCGCCTCGAGCAACTGCGCGCCGAGGTGCTGCCGGAGGCCGGCGGCGGCACCGTGCGGCTCGATGGGGTCGTCGCGCCGAAGTTGCCTTCCGGCGAAGACACTTCGCTCGACATCCATGTCGCAGGCATCCGCTTCGGCGCGCCGCTGCGCGCTGCCTTGGACGGGCTCCTGCACGACGACGGCCGCCTCTACGACCGGCTCGCCCCCGAAGGCAGCGCCGACGTCGCCGTACACGTGCGTCCGCGCCAGCAGCTCCTGGGTGGTTGGCAAGCCGAGCTGCGCCCCACCGACGCCCGGATTCGCTGGGGTGGCTTCCCCTACCCACTCGATGCGCTCGGCGGCTTGGTGACCATGCATCCGGGCGAAGTGACCTTCGACCTCCGGGGTCGACATGGTGCGGGTCGGATGACGCTGCGCGGCACCATCCCGTTGGATCTGCACAGCGAGGACAAGGTTGCGAGCTTCGCCGCGGTGGTCGACCTGCAAGACCTGCCGATCGACGAAGAACTGCGCACTGCGGTGCAGGTGGCGGTCCCCGATCTCGACGCGACTTGGCGCGCGAGCCGCGCCAGCGGCCGGCTGTCCGGCACGGCGCGGGTGTGGCGAGGTGCTCCAGACGAGCCGCTGCACCACGACCTGCAGCTGCACCTCCGCGACGGGGCCTTCGCCCTGCCCTGCGCGCCGTGGCGCACCGACCAGGTCACCGGCACGATCCTGGTGGCCAG
>JAEUHP010000254.1 GCA_016795295.1 Planctomycetota bacterium
GACCAGCAGTTCGCGCAGTTGGGCGCGCAGCCAGCGCAGTTCCTGGCGTTCGTCCTCGCGCAGCGCGGCGGTGAAACGGCCGCGCAGTTCCGTGGCCAGCACCCGACGCAAATGGGTGGCCGCCGGCTCGCGCAGATGGAAGCGCAGGTACGCCGTCAGGAACTCCAGGAGGTGGTTCGCCGCAGAGCGGGCGCTGCGGTCCTGGACGGCAAGCCGCCGCCGCCGCTCCTGCCGCCAGTGGTCGAAGACAGCGAAGAACAGCGCTTCTTTGCCCGGGAAATGCAGATACAGGCCACCTTTGGTCACCCCGGCGGCCGCGGCGATCGCATCGAGCGTGGCGCCGGCGAAACCACGTTCGGCGAAGGCCGCGGTCGCCGCGGCCAACAGGCGGGATCGCAAGTCTGGATCGGGCCGCCGCGGCACGGGAACAGCGCCTCAACGCGGCTGGTAGAACTCATCGCGCAGGTGGCGCGGCAGGTAGAAGTCGACCAAGAACGGGTTCCAAGCCCGGTCCTCCGCCGCGAACTGATCGAGGTTGGCGTAGAGGCCCGAGAGGTCCGGCCGGTTCTCCTGCAAGTCGACCGGCTGCAGCCGCAACCCGGACCGCTCCTCCCACGGCACCAACTTGCGGATCTTGCCGGTGCCACCGTTGTCCAGCCGCTGCACGATGGCGCGCGCCCGGCGCAGCACGTAGACGCGGTTCTCGTCGCTGCGCTTGTGCAGTGCCGCCAAATGGACGGTGAACACGTCGGACTTGGTGGTCAGCGCCTTTTGGAAGTCCGCCTTGGCCTCACTGTCGGCGAGGTTCGCGAACTCGGGCACTTTCTCCAGGTCGGCGAGGGTGCCGAAGAACTTGTTCTTGCGGTCCGTGCCGAGGCGCAAGCTGCCGAAATCGGCGATGTCGGTCTTGCTGCCGCCGCCCGCAGCCTGCTCCTTCTCCCGCTCGGCCTCGTCCTCCTCGTTGCGGTACTTGAGGATGGCATCGATCACACGATCGGGGATGCGCTCCTGCGGCAGCAGCGCGCGCAGCACCGGCCGCGAGGCGGTGTTGATGTTGATGCGGATGCCTTCGCCGATCGGCTGCTGCGGTGCCGGAGCGCCACCGCCCGGCTGGTTTCCAGACTGGCCGGACTGACCGGACTGACCGGATTGGCCCGAAGAACCCTGGCCGCTCTCGCCCGGCCCCTTGCCCGCAGCCGCAGCCCCCCCAGCGGCCTGCGCCTGGGCTTGCTGGCGCGCGACCTTCTGCGGATCGCCGGGATCGGCCACCATCGAGGTCCACAGGGTCAGCACCGACTCGAGCCCGAGGAACACCTTGCCGTCCAGGACCTTGTCGTAGAACAGGTCCTCGGTCACCGACGGCAGCATCAGCAGCTCGTCGAGATGCAACGGGATGGTGATCTCGCTGCGCTTGGGATCGTCGCTCTTGAGCGGCGGTCTGGGAATCGTGTCGGTGTCGGGCCGCATCCCCCAGTCCTTGATGTCGCGCACGATGCGTTCGGCGTCCGACGCCGTGACGTCGAGGTCGCTGTCGTCGCGCAGGTTGTCGATCAAGCGCACCAGCCGGTCGCGGGTGAACTCGGCGAACTTCTCGTCAGGGCTCCAGAGCGCCAGCAGGTTGAGCTTGCGGTTCTCGTCCTCGACCATCACGTACACAGTGATGTCGTTGTCGGCTTTGCCGGTCGGATGGAACCAACCGTCCCGGCTGCTGTCGCAGGTGGCGGCAGGATCGGGCTCACTGGCCCCCTCGCCGCCTTCGCCGCCCGCGCCACTGCCGGCACCCGCAGCCCCGGGTGCCCCTGCCGCGCCGGCCAAGGCACCGCCCAGCGGATTGCCCGCGCCCTCGCCTTCGCCCCCGGCCGCTCCCGCCAGATCCTGCAACAGGTCGTCGAAGGTCTCCCCGAGCACGAACAGCATCTGCGTCTGCATGCGCGCGAGCAGCGCGTCGTTCTCGCCGGTGGCGCGGACCATGCGGCCCGACACGACCAGCTCCGCGACCAGGATGTAGAGCAGGATCGCGAAGATCATGGTCAACACCAGCGCCACACCGCTCTGGGTGTCGGCGCGGACTGCGGTGGCACGACGCGAAAGTTCGACCATGGCTCTGCCGGAACGGGCTTGGACGGCAATGGTAGCGAGTTCTTCCCGGCTTGGCGCCCAGCCGTTCGACAATCCAGCACCGGCCGGGCCCGCTGCAGCGGGCTGGATGGCACCGTTCGCCTGCAGCCGAGCCCCGCGTTGCAGCGGCGCCCGCGAAGCCGTGAGCTGGGCCGCCCGCGAACGCGGGCGGCGCAGCTCTCCGCGACGCTGCAGCGGGCTGGATGGCACCGTTCGCCCGCAGCCGAGCCCCGCGTTGCAGCGGCGCCCGCGAAGCCGTGAGCTGGGCCGCCCGCGAACGCAGGCGGCGCAGCTCTCCGCGACGCTGCAGCGGGCTGGATGGCACCGTTCGCCCGCAGCCGTGCCCCGCGTTGCAGCGGCGCCCGCGAAACCGTGAGCTGGGCCGCCCGCGAACGCAGGCGGCGCAGCTCTCCGCGACGCTGCAGCGGGCTGGATGGCACCGTTCGCCCGCAGCCGCTCCCCGCGTTGCAGCGGCGCCCGCGAAGCCGTGAGCTGGGCCGCCCGCGAACGCGGGCGGCGCAGCTCACAACTCGTCGGGACCGCCGACGTGGCCGAGGAACGCGCTGGCGACCACCACGTAGGGGCTCGCCAGATACACCTGCCCAGGCCCCGAACGCCCTGGGAAGTTGCGGTTGATCGCCGACACGGTGACTTCGTCCGGGGTGAACGACACGCCTGGCCCCGCCTTGATGCAGGCACCGCAGCTCGGGTCGATCAGTTCGATGCCCGCACCCTCGAACAACGCCACGTAGCCCATGCGCTCTGCGTAGTCGCGGATGCGCTGGCTGCCGAACTGGATGTAGGTCTTGGCGCGCAGCGAGTGGCCGCGCTCCTGGGCCTTGCGCACCACTTCGGCGTACATGTCCATGTCGGCCTTCTTGCCACCGGTGCACGACCCGCCGTAGGCGATCTGCACCGCCACCTTGCCCTGCGCCCGCAGCGTGCGCAGCGGCACGCCGTTGCGCGGATCGCCCGGCGTGGCCACGGTCGGCTCGACCATAGCCAGGTCGATGTCGAAGGTCTTGCCGTAGCTGGCCCCCGGATCGGCGCGCACGATCTGCGCCCGCAACCGCTGCCGGTCGGCACCGCGCTGGCTGGCGATGTACTCCACCACCACCTCGTCGGCTTCGATGATGCCGGTGAAACCACCCGCTTCGACCGCCATGTTGGTCAACGTGGCGCGTTCGTCGAGCGACAGGGCCAAGGTGCCCGGTCCGCCGAACTCCAGGACCTTGCCGATGCCGGCCCCGGTCTTGAAGAACGCATCGCTGAGCAGGTGCAGCATCACGTCCTTGGCGCACACGCCGGGCCGCAGTTGGCCGCGCAGGTTCACGCGCACCGACTCCGGCACCTTGACGCGCACGTCCTTGGTGAACCAGCTGTTGGCCATGTCGGTCGAACCAACGCCGAAGGCGAAGCAGCCGAGGGCACCCGCCATGCAGGTGTGGCTGTCGGTGCCGATCACCAACTGGCCCGGCTCGGCGAGGTCCTCGATCACGATGTTGTGGCAGATGCCTTCGCTGCCGACCAGTTGGCCGTTGCGGTGCACTTCGCCATAGAGCTTCACCCCCTGCTTCTTGGTGAACGTCTCCTGCACGGTCGCCAGCGACGCGGCCTGTTCCTTCAGGCCCATCTTGACGTGCGCCTCGGGCATGATGCGGTCGAGGAACGTCAGGTGGTCGCGGAACGCGAACACCGACTGCGGGTCGGTGATTTTGGCGTCGGCGCCGAGCCCTTGGCGGAACAGCGCCTCGGCCATCGGCGTCACGTACTCGTGCGAGAACCGCACGTCGGTGCGCACGAACAGCGCATCGCCGGGCTGCACCGCCGGGATGCCGAGCCGCCCGGTCTTGGCGTCGGCGATGGCGCGCTGGCTGATGATCTTCTCGCACAGCGTCATCGGCCGCGGCTTGGTGGTCACCGCCGGCGGCGCGGTCGCGCCGCGCAAACGCGCCTGGTTGTAGGCGAACAGCCCGCCGTGCCGCACGATCTCGGCAGCGATCGGGTCGAGGCCCTTGGTGAACTCTTCGAGCGGAATCGCCTCGCCGCGCTCGATGCGGGGCAGCAGCGAAAAGTCGGTCGACGTCAAGAGCCCGATGTTCTGGCAGTTCTGGCCGTAGATCTTCTCGATGTTCTTGGCGATCACGAGGCGAATGCCCGCCACCTTCTCGCTGAACGGAGCGGTCTCGCGCGAGCTGCCGCAGCCCTTCGACACGCCCGAGACGATCACCGAGAAGCCACCGCCCTGGATGGCGTCCTGCTTCACGTGCCCGCCGCGCAAGCCGACCAGGCAATAGCGCCCCAGGGTCTCGTCGTAGTAGTAGCAGACCCAGCCCGGGGTCAGTTCGTCGGTCGAGATGTTGTCGATGAGCTGGCGCGCCGGATCGAACGGCAGCACTTCGTGGCCGTAGAGCTGGGCCTTGAGCTGGTCGCCGTCCTCGGTCAGGTAGAGGACGCGGCCTTGGAACTGCAGGGTGTTGGGCAACATGGGGCCTCAGATGCGTTCGAGGATCATGGCGATGCCCTGGCCGCCGCCGATGCACGCCGACGCGCAGCCGAGCGCTTTGCCGCTCTGCTGCAGTTCGCGCACCAGGGTCAGCAAGAGGCGGGTGCCGGTGGCGCCGAGCGGATGCCCCAGCGCGATCGCGCCGCCGTTGACGTTGCACTTGGTGCGGTCGAGGCCCAGCTCCTTCTCGCAGCCGAGGTACTGCGCGGCGAACGCTTCGTTGATCTCGACCAGATCGAGGTCCGCGACCTTCAAGCCGGCCGTCGCGCAAGCCTGCTGGATCGCCGGCACCGGGCCGAGGCCCATCAGCGCTGGTTCCACGCCGGCGATGCCCCACGAACGGATGCGGGCCGCGGGCTTCACGCCGAGTGCCCGCGCCTGTTCGGCGGTGGTCACCACCAGCATGGCGGCCCCGTCGACGATGCCCGAGGCATTGCCGGCGGTCACCGTGCCGTCCACGCCGAACGCCGGGCGCAAGCCGGCCAAGGCCGGCAGCGAGGTGTCCGGTTTGATGTGGTCGTCCTGGTCGACGACGAAGGTCTTCTTGCCGGCCTTCACTTCGAGCGGCGCGATCTCCGCGGCGAACTTGCCGGCCTTGACCGCGGCGGCGCCGAGCTGGTGGCTGCGCAGCGCGTACTCGTCCTGGGCCTCGCGCGGGATGCCGAGTTTCTTGGCCACGTTCTCGGCGGTCTGGGCCATGAAGAACTTGCAGAACGGGTCGTAGAGCGCCGCGAACAGCAGGTCTTCGAGCTTCGGCTCCTGGCCGAAGCGGAAGCCCTCGCGAGCCCCGCGCAGCACGTGCGGCACCTGGCTCATGTTCTCCATGCCGCCCGCGAGGCACAATTTGGCCTCGCCGAGCAGCAGGGCGTGCGCCGCGGACACCACCGACTGGATGCCCGAGCCGCAGATGCGGTTCACGGTCAGGGCCGGCTTGTCGATCGGCACGCCGGCCTTCAGCGCGACGTGGCGCGCGCCGTAGATGGCGTCGCTGCTGCTCTGGGTGACGTTGCCGACGAAGGTCTGGTCGACCTGGGCGGCCTGGACGCCGGTGCGCTGCAGGGCGGCCTTGGCCGCGTGGGCGGCGAGGTCGATGGCGGTGAGGTCCTTGAACTTGCCGAAGCCCGGGGTGCCCGAGTATTCGGCCATGGCGGTCCGGGCGCCGCCGAGGATCACGAGTTCTGGTCGCATCCGCAGAGCATCGGCTCGGGGCGGCGCGGACGCAAGTTTTGGCCCTTGCGGTGCAACGGCAAGCCGCCGAAGCCCGTCGTGCCGTGGCGTCCCGTGGCGTCCCACGGTGCCGGCGCCTAGGATCGCGGCATGCCACTGGCCCGTCCTTGCCGACCGCGGTTGTTCCACCGGCTCCTGTCCGCGTGCGGTGTGTTGCTGCTCACCGCTTGCTCGACCCTCAACAGCCTGAACCTCTACTCCGACGCCGAGCTCGAGCCGCTCAGCGTGCAGGCCTACGACGAAGCCACCAAGGAGACCAAGGGTCTGGTCACCAGCGGCAAGGACTTCGAGATGGTGCAGCGCGTCGCCAAGAAGATCGCCGCGGTCGCCGAGGAAGAGGGCTTCGCCTGGGAGGCGCGCCTGCTCAAGGCCGACGACGTGCCGAACGCCTTCTGCCTGCCGAACGGCCGCATCGCCGTCTACACCGGCATCCTGCCCCTGACCCAGAACGAAAACGGCCTCGCGGTGGTGATGGGCCACGAAGTTGCCCATGCCATCCTGCGCCATGGCGGCAAACGCATGACGTCGGGCATGCTCACCGGCGGCGCCCTGCAGGCAGTGCAGGCAGGCCTGGGTCTCACCCAGATGAGTCCCGAAGCCAAGGGCGGTGTGATGGCCGTGCTCGGCATCGGCGGCCAGCTCGGCACCCTCAAGTTCAGCCGCGACCACGAGACCGAGGCAGACGTGCTCGGCCTGCGCTACGCGATCCGCGCCGGCTACGACCCGAACGAAGCGCCAAAGCTGTGGGAACGCATGGCCGCCCTCGGTGGCAGCACACCGGTCTGGCTCAGCACGCACCCGGCCTCGACCGACCGGGCGGAGAATCTGCGCCGGCTGATCCCCCAATTGCAGGCCGAAGAGGCGAACTGGCGGCCCAAGGCGGCCGCCAGCGGCAGCGGTGCCGGGGGCACGCAGGGTGCACCGGCGAAGGCCAGCGCCACCCCGAGCCAGCCCGCCACCAAGCGCTGACGCGCCCCGTTCCGCTCACGCCGCACGGCGCACCCTTCTCGCCAGCGCAGCCGCCCCGTATCCTGCGGGGACCAGCGCGCCCACGGGGTCACCCTGGCGTGTTCGGTGGCAGACCCCTGGCGGCTTCGCGCGTAGAACCCATGAATCGCAACCTCCTGCCCCTCCTGCTGCTCACGGCGTGCAGCACCCTGTCCAGCGAAGAGCGCGACAAGCTCGCCTTCCACCAGCGCAACGCCAAGATCTACTACGACAGCGGCAAGTACGAACAGGCCATGGGGCAGATCGACCGGGGCCTGCGCTACGACCCCGACGACTACTTGCTCAACTCCCTGCACGGGGCGATCCTGTTGCGCTTCTCGGGCAGCGCACTGGGCACCGAGCACCGCCAACTCGACGAAGCGACTGCGCTGCTGGCCAAGGTCTACGACCAGCGCTCGGTGCGCCGCCACGAACCCTACCTGCTGCTGAACTACGCGCTGGCGCTGCAGAAGCAGGGCCGTCGCCAGTTGGGCAGCGCTCTGAGTCTCGAGGACCGCGCGACCCGCGCCGGGGACGGCGACGCGTTGCGCCAGCAGGCCGCGGCGGCGCGCGCCACGGGACGTGAGCAACTGCTCGAAGCGCGGCGTTTGCTGCTGGCGATGGTCGAGCGGGGCGACCAGCCGCGCTTGGGCAACTACCACCTGTTGCTGCTCGCCCAGGACCTGAACGATCCGCCGGGCTTCGACCAGGCCGAGCGCGGCTATCTGGAACAACTGGCCAAGGACCAACGGGTGTTGACCCGCAACAAGGACCTGGCGGTCAATCCGGTCCACGAACAGGAGTTCGGCAGCCTGCTCGACGAGCTGAAGCGCGAGGAGATCGACGCCCGCTCCCTGTTGGCCGAAGAGCACTTCTTCCGCAAGGACTACCAGCGTGCGGCGGGAATGCTCGACCGCGTGCTCGAACTCGATCCGAGCCGCACCGCCGACTACTACAACCGCGGGCGGGCGCTCCTGGAACTCGGCCGCGCCGAAGCTGCCCACGCCGACTTCCGCAAGTTCCTGGCGCAGACCGATCTGCCGCCGGACCACGAGAAGCGCACGTTCGCCTACCAGGCGCTGCTGCGCTGAGGCCATGGCCGCAACCGCGCCGCAGCCGGGTGCGCACCCGCCCCGTCGCACCCTGCCCCGCACGCGCCGGCTGCTCAACCAGCGCCAGTTCCGGCGCGTCTACCAGCGCGGCGGGCGTGCTTCGGGCGCGTGGTTCACGGTGGTAGCGCACTTCCCGCGCCCCGGCGATTTCGACGCCACCGGAGCGGCGCGGCTCGGCCTGTCGGTGAGCAAGGACCACGGCGGTGCCGTGCGGCGCAACAAGCTGAAACGCCTCCTGCGCGAAGCGTTCCGGCTCGAACGCCATCGCCTGCCGGCAGCCGACCTGGTGTTGATCCCCCGCCAGCGCCCCGAGGACTTCCCGCTCGCCGAGTTGCGCACGGAGCTGGTGGCACTGGTGCAAAAGGTGGCGCAGCGGCCACCGCCGGCCCCGCGCGGCCCCCGCGGGCCGCGCCAACCGCGCGGCGGCACTCAGGGCGAGCGCAAGCCGTGAAGTGGCTGCTGCTGCTGCCGGTGTGGCTCTACCGACGCCTGGTGTCGCCGTGGAAACCACCGACCTGCCGCTTCCGGCCGACCTGCTCGGCGTATGCACTGGAAGCCCTGCAGCAGCACGGCGCCCTGCACGGCGCCTGGCTCACGGCGCGCCGGCTGTGCCGCTGCCATCCGTTCCACGAGCCCGGCTTCGACCCGGTGCCACAGCCCCGGCGGCGCGACCCCGCGGCCCCCGCCCCGCCGGCGCCGGCACCCTGAGGCCCGGCTCCCTGAGGCCCGGCACCCTGATGCTTGGCGGGGCCAAACCCGGCACCGCCACCGGCGCCGCAGCACCACCCAGCACCCCCAGCAACGCAATCAGGCTCAGCACGTCGAGACGGTTGTGTTCGAGCACGCGGTCGACCGGGCCACTGCGGTCGCGCAGCCACGCCAGGTAGGCCGCCGGCGCTTCGCTGCCCGGCAGGTCGTCGTGGCGCAGAAGGCCAAGGCAGTGCTGCTCGACCGTGCGCAGGCGCGTGTCGGGCAGCCCACCGCCGAACGCCCGGCGCGCCAAATGGTAGAGGTCGACGTGCCGCTCGGTCAGCACCGGCGCCCGCAACTTGTGCAGCAGAAGGCGCGCGTGGATGCGGTGCCGATCGAAACTCTTGCCGACGAACGTCACCGGCACCGGGAACTCGGCGAGCCGCTGCGCCAGATGCTCCAGCACGGCCCGCTCTTCGCCGAAGTCGCGCAGGAACAGCTGTTCGACCACCCACTGCCCGGCCCGCACGAACGCGAGGCCGTAGGCGAACACCACCGTGCCCGCCCCACCCGACAGACCGGTGGTCTCGGTGTCGAGGCACAGGCACTGCTCGGCGCGCACCTCCGCCCCCCACGGCGCGCGCAGCAGCAGGGCGAGCTGGGCTGGATCGAACTGCAACCCGGCGGCCAGCGGCACCGCGCCGTGCACCGCTTCCGCCGGCACCCTCTGCTCTCGGCGCCAGAACGGCCCCGCCGCGCCACCGCCCTCGGCGCCCGGCGGCAGTTCGACCACCGGCCGCGGCCCCAGCGGGCCCGCGGCCTGCTCGGCGCCGAACAGGTTGCCGCGCGCGCGCAGGAACGCCCGCAGATCACCCGGCGCAGGAGCGGCTTCTGGCACCGGCGCGGCCGCTGGGGCCGCCGGCACGCGGAACGCGCGGCGCAGCCGATCGCGGTCGGGCGCTACCATCCGGCCTCCGCCGGGGCGGCGTCGCCCGCACCGTCCGCCACGCCTTTGGGCGCGCCGGCCGCCGGCCGCAATGCACCGTCTGCGAGCATCGCGCGCAGGATCGTGCGCGCCACCGTCTTGCTGCGTGCGCCGAGGCTCGCCTGCGGCCCGACACACGACGGACAACCGCTGCGGCAGGCGCACTTCTCCACCAGCGCCAACGCGGCGGCGAGGATCTCGCGGTGCACGTTGAAGATGCGTTCGGCGAGCCCCACACCGTTCGGGATGCGGTCGTAGAGCACCAGCGCCGGCGCTTGGAAGTGTGGCTGCAGCGCTTCGGCGAGCACGCGCACGTCGCCCGGATCGACCCGCACGAACAGTGGCACCAGCCCCTGCAGCAGTTCGCCGATGCCCTGCAGGCACGAGGCTTCGCCACCGCGCTGCAGACCGAGGCGCTGCACCAGTTCGGGCCGCAGCACCAGCGCGCAAGCCTCGGTCTCGAACTCCTCCGGCGGCAGGTGGATCGCGCCGATGCCGACGTTCTCCCGCGTGTAGAACTTGATCTTCTTGTAGGCCTTGGCCAGCGTGCTCACGTGCACTTCCCCGCGGTGCGCCGTGTAGTGCGCGTGCGCTTCTTGGGCATCGAGGTGCAGCACCTTGACCTCGGTCTCGGTGTCGGCCTCGGTGTAGAAGTCGGCATCGATGCGGCGCACGAACGCCCGGCGGTCGGCGTAGTCGAACCGTTCGACCAACCAGGTGTCGCCCTGGTGGCCGTAGATGGCGCCTTGGTACACCTCCGTGATCGCCGACGGCCGGTCGATCTCGGCCAGGATGGTCTTGGTCTCGACGTCCTGGATGGTCACGTTGTCGAGATCGGCCGCAGTCAGGCTCACGCCCTCGGCCGGATAGGTGCGGTCGGCGTAGTGGTAGCGCCCACCCTGGTGCACCAGCACGCCGAGGTCCTGGCACAAGAACTCCAGCACCGCAGCGACCCCCGGGGCCTGGCCGAAGCCCTCGCCGTCGGCGAACGGCAGCTCGAACGCCGCACAGCGCACGTGGTTGCACAGGATGATCGCGTTGTCCGGATCGATGCTGACGAAGTCGCGCGGCGCATCGAACAGGAACCCCGGCTGCTGCATCAGGAACTGATCCATGGCCCCCGAACGCGCCAGCAACAGCACCGCGCTCTCCTGGGTGCGGCGGCCGACCCGGCCCGCGCGCTGGAAGGTGCTCGACACGGTGCCCGGATACCCCACCAGCACGCACACGTCGAGGCTGCCGATGTCGACCCCGAGTTCGAGCGCGTTGGTGGCGACCACGGTGCGGATCCGGCCCTCGCGCAGGCCCCGCTCCAGGCTGCGGCGCAGGTTCGGCAGGTACCCGCCGCGGTAGCCGGCGATGCGCTCCTGGTCGAGCCGCCGCGCCGCTGCGTCGTCGCGCAAGTACTTCAGCAGCACCTCGACCTGCGTACGCGAGCGCGCGAAGAAGATCGTCTGCAGCTCGCTCTCCAAGAGCCAGGTGCCGAGCTGGCGCGCCGCTTCGCTCGCCGGCACGCGCATCCCGGACAGCGGTGACACCACCTTCGGATTGACGAACACGAAGTGTTTCTGGCCGCGCGGGCTGCCGTCCTCGTCCACCACCTGCACCGGCACCTCGAACAGGCGTTTGCCGTGCTCGCCAGCGTTGCCGATGGTCGCCGACGCACCGCAGAACACCGGATCGCTGCCGTAGTGACGGCAGATGCGCCGCAACCGCCGCAGCACGTTCGCCACGTGCGACCCGTAGATGCCCGACAGCGTGTGCAGTTCGTCCACCACGACGTAGCGCAAGCCGGTGAACAGCCCCTGCCACTTGGTGTGGTTCGGCAGGATGCCCTGGTGCAGCATGTGCGGGTTGGTCAACACCAAAGCACCGTGCTCGCGCAGCGCCTGGCGCACCGACGGCGGCGTGTCGCCGTCGTAGACCGCCACCGTCAGGTCGTTGCACCCGGCCGCCAGCAGCAACCGTTCGAGGTCGCTGTGCTGGTCGCGCGCAAGTGCCTTGGTCGGGTACAGGTACAACGCCCGCGCATCGAGCCCGGAGCGCAACAGCGCATCCAGCACCGGCAGATGGTAGGCCAACGACTTGCCCGACGCGGTGCCGGTGGCGACCACGGCGTGCTGCCCCGCGTGCAGCAGGTCGGCGCACTGGCGTTGGTGGAGGTACAGCTCGAGGATGCCGCGCGCCTGCAGCGCCGCGACCAGCTGCGGGTGCAGCCAGTCGGGGAACGGCATGAGGCGCGCGGGTCGCGGTGCTTGCCGGTGCACGGCGGCAACGGTGCCGAGCGCGTCCTCACCGCCCGCACCGAGCCGCCGCAACAGGTCGCCGAGATCCATGCCGGCACGGTAGCCGCACCCCGAACGGAAACCAAACCAGAGCCGGTACAGACCGCTCGCATTCCCCGCCCCGCCCGCGCATCCTGAACCACCATGGCGAACCTGGACTACCGCACCGCCGGCGTCGACTACGGCGCAATCGACCCACTCAAGGTGCTGGCCCAGCGGGCCGCCGCCGCCACCGCCGGCAACCTGGCCCAGCACGGCCTCGCGGAAGTGGCGGCCTCCCGCGGCGAATCGGCCTACGTGGTCGACTGCGGCGACTTCTACCTGGCCTCGATCACCGAGTGCCTCGGCACCAAGGCGCTGGTGGCCGATGCGGTGCGGCAGTTCACCGGCAAGAGCCATTACGACACCATCGCCCAGGACACGCTGGCGATGGCGATCAACGACCTGATCACGGTCGGCGCCACGCCGATCTCGGTGCACGCCTACTGGGCCGCCGGCGGCAGCGCCTGGTTCCACGACGCCGCCCGCGCCCGCGATCTGGTGGCGGGCTGGCAGGCCGCCTGCGACCGCGCCGGCGTGGCTTGGGGCGGCGGCGAAACGCCCGCGCTGGCCTCGGTGGTGGTCGACGACCGCGTCGACCTCGCGGCCTCTTGCGTCGGCATCGTCAAGCCGAAGTCCCAGCTCACACTGGGCGAACGGCTCGGACCCGGCGACGCGATCGTCTTGCTGGCCTCGAGTGGCATCCACGCCAACGGGGTGTCGCTGGCGCGCAAGCTGGCCGAACGGCTGCCGCAGGGCTACGCAACGCGTTTGCCGAGCGGCACGACGTACGGCGAAGCCCTGCTGGCGCCCACGGTGCTGTACTCGCCGGTGACCGCAGCCCTGCAACGAGCCGGGATCGTGCCCCACTACGCAGCCAACATCACCGGACACGGCTGGCGCAAGGTGATGCGGCACCAGAAGGCGCTGACCTACCACTTCACGCAGGTGCCGGAAGTGCCCGAGGTGCTGCGGTTCCTGCAGCAGGCAACCGGCAGCGACGACCGGGAGGCCTACGGCAACCTGAACATGGGCGCTGGTTTCGCGCTGTTCGTGGCGGCCGCGGACGCGGAGCGCACGGCGGCGCTCGCCA
>JAEUHP010000261.1 GCA_016795295.1 Planctomycetota bacterium
CGGCTCCCGCGACCCCGACGCGACCCTCGCCGCCATGCACAAGGGCGCCGACGCCATCGTCCAAGCCCCCCTGCGCAACCACACCTTCTTCGGCATCGCCGACGTCCTGCTGCGGGTCGACCCTCCTTCCGCACTCGGCAACCACACCTACGAGCCCGTAGACACCAAACTCGCCACCGAGACCAAAGCCGGTGCCCTGCTCCAGCTCCTCACCTACTGCGAACTCCTGCACTCCACACAGGGCACCTTTCCCGCCCAGTTCCACGTCGTCACCCCGCTCGCCGAGGAGACCTACCGCACCGCCGACTTCGCTGCCTACTTCCGCGTCGTCCGCGACCACCTGCGCAGCGCCGTCGCCGCCACTCCGCCGCCCGCCACCTACCCCGAGCCGGTGCCACACTGTGACATCTGCGCCTACTGGCAGTTCTGCGCCGAACGCCGCCGCACCGACGACCATCCTGCCCTGATCGCCGGCGCCACCCGCGGCCAGATCCGCGAACTGCAGCGCCAGAGCCTGCCGACCCTGGCCGCCTTCGCCGAGGCCGGCGGCCTGCCCGCCGCACCCGAACGCGGCAGCCGCGACACCTACGACCGCCTGGCCCATCAGGCCCGCTTGCAACTGCAGGCCCGCACCACCGGCAGCGTGCCCATCGACCCCCTGCCCATCGAACCCAACCGCGGCCTGTGCCGCCTGCCCGAGCCGTCGCCGGGCGACGTGTTTCTCGACTTCGAAGGCGATCCGTTCGTCGGCGTGGGCGGCCTCGAATACCTGACTGGCTTCGGCTCGGGCACCGCCGAGACCTTTGCCTACACCCAGCTCTGGGCGCTCGACCGCGCGGCCGAGAAGCAGGCGCTGGTCACCTTGCTCGACACCCTGCAGGCGCGCCTCGTGGCGCACCCCGGACTGCACGTCTACCACTTCGGCGCCTACGAAGTTGCCGCCCTGCGCCGCCTCTGCAGCCGCCACGACACCCACGGCGAAGTCCTCGACCGACTGCTGCGCGGCGAACGCTTCGTCGACCTGCACCGCGTGGTCAAGGAGTCCCTGCGCATCGGCGTCGCGAGTTACGGCCTCAAGGAGCTCGAGCCCGTGATCGGCTTTGCGCGCCAGCTCGACCTGCGCGCCGCCGGTGTGGCGCGCCGCGACCTCGAACTGGCCCTCGAACTCGGCACGGGCACCATCCCCGAAGACCAGCGCAACCTGGTCGCCGCGTACAACCAGGACGACTGCCGCGCCACCGCGGCCCTGCGGGCGTTCCTCGAGCAGCGCCGCGCCCAGGCGCTCGCGGCCGGCAACGCGGTGCCGCGGCCGGAGCTGCGCGATGGCGAGGCTACGGAGCAGGTGGCGGTGGCCGAAGCGCGCTGCCAGGCCCTGCGCGAGGCCCTGCTGCAGGGGCTGCCAAAGGCCGCCGAACGCACTGCCGAGCAGCAGGCGCGGGCGCTGCTCGCCGAGCTGGTGGGGTACTTCCGGCGCGAAGCGAAGAGTGATTGGTGGGAGCACTTCCGCCTGCGCGAACTGCCGCCGGAAGAACGGCTCGGCGAACGCGAAGTGCTCGCCGAATTGCGCTTCGTCGGCATCGAACCGAAGCAGGGCAGGGAGAGGGCCGTGCGCTGCGCCTACGAGTTTCCGCCGCAGGACACGGCGATCGAAGTGGGCAAGAGGGTCTACGTCCTGCGCGACGAAGATCCGACGAACGTGGGCGTCGGCACCGTACTCGGCACGGTGGTGGACATCGACCACGACGCGCGTCGGGTCGTGATCCGACACAAGCAGGACACCGCCGAACTGCGCCCCACCGCGGTGTTCCGCGACCAGATCGTACCGAATGAAGTCTTGGAAGAGGGGCTGCTCGCGTTCGCCGAGCACGTGCGCGACCACGGCCTGCCGACGGCCGGCCCCTATGCGCGTGCGGCCGACCTGCTGCTGCGCCGGCCCCCGCGCCAGGTGGGCGGCCGCCTCGGGGCCCCGTTGCAGCAGCCTGGCGAAGACGTGCTCACCGCGGCCCTGCGCCTGTGCCGCGGGCTCGGCGGTGGCGTGCTGCCGGTGCAGGGGCCGCCGGGGACGGGCAAGTCCTACACCGGCGGCCGGACCCTCGCGGCGCTCGCGGCGCACCACCGCGTCGGCATCGCGGCGGTGAGCCACAAGGTCATCGACAACTTGCTGCGTTCCGTGCAGGAGAGCGTCCGGGAAGCGGGCCAAACCCTGCGGCTCCTTCACAAGCACGATGAAGAGGATGCTGGCGGCATCGAGTACACGGACAGCAACCAGAAGGCCCTGGACGCGATCGGCCCAGGTTGCGTCGTCGGCGGCACCGCCTGGCTGTGGGCGCGCCCCGAAGCCGAGGCGCGCCTGGACTACCTGTTCGTCGACGAGGCCGGCCAGATGTCGCTCGCGCAGCTGCTGGCGATCGCACGCTGCGCGCACAACCTGGTGCTGCTCGGCGACCCGCAGCAGCTCGAACAGCCGCAGCAGGGCGCCCATCCGGACGGTGCGGACGTCGCCGCGCTGGCGCACCTGATCGGCGCCGACCGGCATACGCTGCGCCCGGACCAGGGGCTGTTCCTGCCCGAGACCTGGCGCCTGCACCCGGCGCTCTGCGCGTTCACTTCGGAGCTGTTCTACGACGGCCGGCTGCAGCCGCACCCCGGCAATGCGCAGCTCGGCCTGCAGGGCACCGATGGCTTCGACGGCGCGGGGCACTTCCTGCACCTCTGTGCGCACGAGGGCAACCAGGCGGTGGCGCACGAAGAGGTGGCGGCGGTGGTGGAGCTGGTGGGCCGGTTGTTGCGTCCGGGGGCGACCTGGACCGACCGGAGTGGGCAGCGGCAGGTGCTGGGGCCCGAGCAGGTGCTGGTGATCGCGCCCTACAACGCGCAGGTGGCGGCGCTGCAGCGGGCGCTGCGCGGGGTCGGGGTCACGCGGGTTGGCACGGTCGACAAGTTCCAGGGGCAGGAGGCGCCGGTGGTGGTGTACTCGTGCACCAGTTCGTCCCCCGAGGACGCGCCGCGTGGGCTGGCGTTCCTCTACGACCCGCATCGGCTGAACGTGGCGAGCAGCCGGGCGCAGTGCGCGTTCGTGATGGTGGCCGCGCCGCGGCTGTTCGCGCCGGAGGTTCGGGGGCCGGAGCCGATGCGCTGGGCGAACGGGTGGTGCCGGTTTCGCGAGCTGGCGACGGTGGTGGGGCGGGGCTGAGGAACCGTCGGGGGCCGTCAGCATGCTTGGGGGGCAGCCGCTTGGCTTGCCCCCCTGCCCACCAACCCTACTCCCCGACTACCATTGCCCCGTGCTCCCGAAGGCCCTCGCGCACCGCACCGCCCTTGCCGCCGGTCGTTTCCACGACCGCGCGCTGTGGCGCGACTTCCACGAGTGGCACCTGTTCGCCTGCGAGATCCCGGCCGACCCACACCCGGTGTTCGCCCTCGTGCTCGGCAGTGACGGCGTCGAGTTCGGCCTGGTCGTGGCGCGCGGCGAACGCGCCCGCGAGCAGCTCGGCCACCTGTCCGTGGCCGGCGCGCACGCCCCGGTGGTCGCCCCGATGCTGCTGCTCACCTTCGACGAACTGGCCCAGGTGCCGAAGCCCTACCGTGAACTCGCCGAGCGCGGCGCGGCCCCGGGCCTGGCGCAGCCGGTTGCCTACGCCGTGCCGCTGGCAGGTGGCGTGCGCCCGCCGCTGCCGGACGAACTGCAGGTCCTGGCCCAGGTGCTCGAAGTGCTGGTGGCCGGCGACGTGGCCGACATCCTGCAGCCGCGGTGGTTCCGCCTGTTCGAAGCGGCCAAGGTGCTGACCCTGACCTGGCGCGGCACGGCGGCGGCGCTGCACAGCGTGTCGGCGCGTTTTGCACGGGTGCCCGAAGTGACGGACCGGGTGCGGCCGGCAGTGGTGCTGCCGTGGCCGCTCGGGGTCCTGCCGGTGCGGGACCGCCGCGTCCGGCTGTCGTTCGAATTGGAGCTGGGGCCCGAC
>JAEUHP010000039.1 GCA_016795295.1 Planctomycetota bacterium
TACGCCGAGCCCTGGCGCGGCAACATCCGCGAACTGCGCCATGTGGTGAAAGGGGCGGCTCTGCGCAGTGGTGGGCGACCGCTGCGGGTCGAACACCTGGATCTCGACCGTGCCCGCACCACCTTGCCGGACCAGCCGCAGGCCGCCCCGGCCGTGCCGGCCGCGCCCCTCGTTCCGGCCGCCCCGGCGACGTGGAAGGAGCGGCTCGAGCAGCAGGAGAAAGAGGCGCTGCAGCGCACGTTGGCCGACGCCAGCGGCAATCTGACTCGCGGCGCCGAGTTGTTCGGCGTGCCGCGCACCACCTACCGCGAACGGTTGGTCCGCTTCGGCCTCTTGGCGCCCTGAATCCTCTCGGCGTCCTGAACCCTCTCGGCGTCCTGAACCCTCGAGGCGCTCCAAACCACCGTCACGGCCGCCACCACCACACCTGCCAGCGGGCGGTCAGCCAGAGGCCGCGCTGTCGCGCAGCCGGCGCACCAGTGCCAGCGCCTCTTCGGGGTCGACCACCTTGTGGCGCAGTTTGCCGCGTCGTTTGCCTTCGGCCTGCTCGTGGGCGTCCAGGCGCTGCCAATCGGCCCAGGTGACGACGTCGACGCGGCGTTGCGCCAGCAGCGCGTCGATGGCGGAGTGCTGGGGCGCGAGCAGCCGGCCCGCTTGCCGGTCGGCCAGCATCGCAGCCACCGTGGCCTTGGCGTCCAGGCTGTTGGTGCCGATCAGGCCGGTTGGCCCGCGTTTGCACCAGCCGACGGCGTACTGGCCCGGCAGTTCGCTGCCGGCCACGCGGTCCAACACCCGGCCTTCGCGGTTCGGCACGATGCCCTGCTTCGGCTCATGGGGCACCCCCGGCACGGGCACCCCCTGGTAGCCGATGGCGGCGAACACGAGGTCGGCCGCGAGCGTTTCGGTGGTGTCGGTGGGCACCGGCCGCGGGGTGCCTTGCGCATCGGCTTCGAGCCGCATGCGTTGCACCACCACGGTGTCGACGCAGCCAGCGCGGCCGCGCAACTGCTGGGGGGCCACCAAGAACCGGCACCGCAGTTGCTTCTTGCGGCCCGTGGCGCCCGCGGCAGCACGTTCCTGCAGGAACTTGACGTTGCGCTGCTGGCTGCGCGCGCCGTCGCGCTCGAGCCACGCGGCACTCAACGGCTCGAGTGCCGCTTCGGCCGGGTCGACCACCACGTCGACGTCGGGCAGTTCGGCGATCTCCTCGATCTCCTTGGGCGAGAACGCGGCCTGGGCCGGACCGCGGCGGCCGAGCAGGGTGACTTCGCGAACCTGGCTGCCGCGCAGCGCGGCGAGCGCATGGTCGGCGACGTCGGTACTGGCCAAGCACTCCGGATCGGCCAGCAGGATGCGGGCCACGTCCATCGCCACGTTGCCGTTGCCGACGATGGCCACGTGCTGGGCGTGGGCCAAGTCGAAGCGGCGATGGCGGTGGTCGGGATGGCCGTTGTACCAGCCGACGAATTCGGTCGCGGTGTGCACCGACAGCAAGTCCCGGCCGGGGACGTCGAGGCGCTGGCCACTCTCGCAACCGAACGCGTAGACGATCTGGTGGTAATGCGTGGCCAAGTCCTGCACTTGCAGATCGCGGCCCAGTTGCACGTTGCCGAGGAAGCGAAAGCCGGGATGCAATGCGATGCGCTCGTAGACCTTGGTGACGGCCTTGATGTTCTGGTGGTCCGGCGCCACGCCGCCGCGCACCAGACCGAACGGCACCGGCAGCCGGTCGAACAGGTCGGTGCGCACCGCTTCGCCAAGCGCCTTCTGCAGAGCCTCGGCGGTGTAGAAGGCGGACGGGCCGGAGCCGACGATCGCCACGCGCAGTGGGGTGGGCGGGTGCATCCCCTGGATGATACCGTCTCGCGCGGAGCAGGGCGCGGCTGCTGCCCCCCGCAAAAGGGCCACCGCCCAGGCGGTGCCACGCACAAGGTTCAGCGCAAGTGGCGCAGGGTGATCGCGTCCCAACGCCGCTGCACGTAGCGGCGCAGGCCAGGCCACGGCAAGCGGTTGGCGGCCACGCGGCCGAGCCACAGCAGGTAGCCGTAGCGGCGCTGTGCGGCGCGGATCCGGCCCCAGCGGTTGTCGAAGCGCAAATGGGCGCGCCGCAGCCAGGTGAGGCGCAACGGCGGCAAGTTGCTCGGTTGGTAGCCAGCCGCCTGGAGTTCGGCGCCGAGTTCGGCTTCGACCGCGCGGATGTCGCGCGCGCTCATGCTGGTGCGCCAACTGCGGCAATGCCGCGGGTCGGGGCGCCGGTAGGTGGTGTCTGCTTCGATCTCCAGCATGCGCGGATCGAAGTCGATGCCGAGGAACGTGCAGATCCGCGTGAGCTCGGCCACGGGATCGGCGACCAGCGCTTCGAACTGGACCAACAGGCGCCGTTCGGCAGGCACGGCGGCAGCCAGGCGTTGCCAGGACCGCTGCGCGGCTCGCCACATCGACACGGCCCCGTGGGCGTTGCCGAACCAGCCCATCTTCGCGCAGGAACGGGTCACGTCGCGCGGATCGCGCACCAGATGCACGAACTGCGCGTCGGGCCACAGCCGCGGCAAGTGTTCGAAGTCGTGGTGCACGGTGGCGCCGATGCGCCGGGTGTCGTCGGCACGCGAAAGCCGCCACAGCAGGGCTTCGGCCAGCGCGGGGAAGGTGGTGGCGGTCGGCAGGGGCAGCAGGTTGCCCAGGCGCACGTCGAAGCGTTCCGGCAGGGCCCTTCGGTAACGATCGAGGCACGGCCAGCCCGGGGCCGCGGCTTTGACGAACGGCGCCACGAATTCGAACTCCTCACAGGCCGTGAGCGCTGGGTGGTGCCCCAGCAGCAGCCGCAGCAGCGTGGTCCCCGAGCGCGGGCTGCCCACCAGGAAGTAGGGCTGCTGCCGCGCCAGGGCGGTGCGCTCCTGAGGGTGGTGGCCACGCCGGGCTGCTGGCATCTGGGACAAGGGAAGCGACCGGTGGGGAAGGGGAGAGCGCTGCCACCAACCCCAGCCCTGAAGAGCGGGACCGACGAGACGCGCGCGCCAGAGTCTCAGGGGGCGAAGGCGAGTCCGCCAGGGGGGGAGCTCGGGTTCCTGAATCTTGTTGGAGAAGTGAGGTCCGCGGCCCGCGCTCACCGGGCCCGGCGGCCTGGGGTGGAAGTAGGGGCGGTGGAGTCGCTGAGCAGGGCGTACATGGCCCGCGCGGGGAAGCGGAACTGCAGCTCCTGGTCGCGGCGCGTGGTCGGCACTTCCCCCGCCGCCTGCAGGTTGGCGTCCAGCGCCTGCGCCCGGCGCAGCACCGGATTGCGGATCGTCACTTCGAGCTGCGCTTCCTGCACCCGCCACGGTGTCTCGCCATGCGCGGTGATGGTCCAGCCGTCGACTTTGCGCTCGCCCACGGCCAGCACCGCTGGGGTCTCGCGATAACCGGTTGGGCGTGCCCGGGTGGTGCACTGCACCAGCACCCGCCGCGAACTCGCCAACGGCTGGTCGTCGAGCGCCACCACCCAGACCGCCGCGAACTCGTTGCGGCACACGAGCCGCACGTCGCGCAGCCGGTGCTCGGGCTGTTTCTGGAAGTGCGCCACCACACCCTGCGCTGCGGGGGCGTCGACGCTGCAGGACGGCCCGCGCGGATCCCACAGGACTTCTCCAGTCGCGGCGCGCAGCGCCTGGCCTTTGCCTCCCGCCGCGCGCGCTGCGCGTTGCTGCGTAGCTGCGGCATCCGCGCCAAAGCGCACCACCACCGGCCCGCGCAGCCAGGTCTGGGGGTCGACCGGCCCGAGTTTCGGCAGCCTTGGCGGTGGGTCGCCGGCATCGCGGTTCGGGTCGAACGACGCCTCTTCGGGCAACCGCGCGGTGCGCCGTTCCCACAGGTCCTGGTCCGCCTTGGCTTCGAGCAGCACCGGCTCCGCCTCCTGCAACAGGCCGCGGCGGAACACGCTCGCCGCCGCCGGGAAGCCGCCGAGCACTTCCGGCGTCTGGACGGTCCACTTCGGCATCGAGGCCAGATAGCCGTTGGCGCTGCGCGGTTCGTTCCACTGCTCGTCGCTGCACGCGAACCAGCACACGGCGTCGACGCCGCACAAGGACTGGTAGGCCGCGGCCAGGAACGGTCCTTCGGCGCTGTAGCCGTGTGGCGCCGGCCAGCAGCTCTCGGTGACCAGCATCGGGCGGTGCTCGACCTGGCGCACGAACAGCGGCAGGCCGCGCGGGTCGTGCAGCACGGAACGCGCGGCGTATCGATCGCCCGCCACCACGGCCCAGCCGGCGTGCTGGCCCTGGTGCACCACGTCGGCATAACGATTCACGGCGTCCACATCGCCCGCGCCATAGGTCCAGCGCTCCAGATCGCCAAGCCGCGCGGCGTCCGCAGTCTTCCAGTTGCTCGCATTCACCAGCTGCCGGCAGCCGAGTTCCTGTTGCAGGAACCGCACCGTGTCCTGATAGAAGTCGCGCTGCAGTTCGCCGAGAAAACGCGTCTGGTCGGCCAGGCGCGCGGCAAAGCCACCCTGCCGCGTCTGGGTCAGTTCCCACACGTTGGCCAGCTCGGGCAGGTCGTCGCGGTCGCCGTCCAGGCGGTGTTGGCCCCACGCCTGCCGAGCTTTGGCCAGTGAGCCGTGTTTGCCCACCAGCCATGCGGCGAAGCGCTGCTGCAGCAGTTGGCGCGGTGCGCCCGAGAGGGTGTTGAAGGTCCAGAACAGCAGCGAGTCCTCGTTCTGCAGTTGCAGCAGCGCCAACGCCGGTTCTTTGGCCAACGGCACGCCGGTGTGCGGGTTCGGCTCACGGAGCAATTGGCGCCACCAACTGCGGTACGCGGCCTGCAGGCGCGGTTCGAAGAACAGGAGCGGCATGGCGTGGTCGCGGGCGCCGCCGGTGACGCCCCATTCGGCGCGCAGGCGGAAGGTGGTGGCCCAATAGGGGGAGATCACGGTGTAGATGCCGTGTTGTTTGGCGGTGGCCACGGTGCGCCACAGCCAGTCCCGTTCGCGCGCGCGCACATCGTCGAGCTTGGCCGCCGGGTCGCTGGCGTCGGGGCCGAGCTGGGCGTGCAGGCGGATCAGGTTGACGCCGCGTTTGGCCAGGAAGCGCAGGTGGCGGTCGAGGTCGGGTTCCTGGGCGCTGCCGAGCGGTTTCTTGGTCCACGGCTCGCGGCCGACGAAGGTGTTGACGGCCCAGAAGCGCAGCGGTTTGCCGCTGCCGTCGCGGAAGCCGCCGCGGCCGTCGGTGGTGACGAAGCCGTGGGCACCGGCCACGGGTTCGTTGAGGAGGCGCAGGTCGAGGAGGTTGCGTTCGTCGAGCGGGTCGGGTGCGGGGGTGAAGGGGTAGGTGGCGGCTTCCGACCAGGGTGGGTCTTGGGGCGGGAGTGCGGCCAGGAGGGTGGTGAGGGCGAGGGGCAGCATGGGGGCGGGGACGGTTGAGGCAGCGACGCTGGCTCCGACGGAGCCGGCAGCGACTGAGCGATCGCCACACCACCCAGTGCACTGAGCAGTCCGGTGCGGGGGCAGAGCCATCGGTGCAGAACGCGAAGCATCGAGGCCGCAGAATGTACCTGGGCAGCCAAGCTCCGGGGAGGATTCACACCTGCGCGGTCCGCAGTCCCCTGGACCACCGCACGGCAGCCCAAGGTCGCAGTGCCCGTGGTCGTGGGCCTCGCGGTTGCGTCGACGGTCCCTGGTTGCGCGAGAGCACGTGCCTCGTCCAGGTCGGCAACTCCTGCCGCGAGCTCCCCCGTCAGCGCGCCGCGGCCGGGTCCAGCCCGGGATCGGCGGGCAGGCAGCAGCGCCGCGGGACACGGCGCGTGCCACGACCCTGGCGGCACCCCATCCGCTACGGCATCTGCACGGTCACCGACAGCGGATCGGTGGCGCGGAAGCAGTTGCCGGCCACGTCGTAGGCGACTCCCTGCAAGCACAGCCCGTAGCCGGCGAGCCAGCCCGGCAGGTGCATCGAGAACGATGCCGGCGAGCCGATCAGGGTCGCGAGTGGCGGGTTGATGCCGAAGAAGAAGGCCTGGCTGGCGCAGCTCAGCGGGGCGGCGATCGAGTGGGTCGCCACCGGCACCGGCATCGGCATCAGCGCCAGCCAAGCGAGCGCCGACGGGCTCGGGAACTCGAACGACATCGACTGCCCGGCGACCGGCGCGCGCAGGCAGCGCATCTGCATGCCACCGCCCGGCTCACCAACCGCCTGGCGCGCGACCGGGGCCTGGAACTCCCAGGTCTCGGTGGCGAAGCCGGAGCCGAACGCAACCAGGCGGGCCCGCGCCACGTCGTAGGCGAGGTTGTGGCTGTTCTTGTTGCCCGGCGTCGTGGTGCTCGGCGTGCGCTGGGTCCAGGTGGCACCGTCGTACTCCCACAGGTCGTCGTAGCTCATGAAGCCGCCGCCAAAGAAGCGCCGTGCACCACCGTGTACGAGCACGACGCCCCGCGCCACGTCGTAGCTCATCGCGTGCAGGAGACGCGGCGGCGGCAACTGCGGCGGGAACACCCGCGTCCACCTGCCCGCAACACCCTCGTACTCCCAGTGTTCGTTGGAGGCGTTCTCCCAGCTGTAGTCGCCGCCGAACAGCACGACGCGCTGGCGCCGTTCGTCGTAGGCCATCGCCGGCTGGTGCAACGGCGGCGGCGTGCCGATCGTCGTGCGCAGGTCCCAGGTGAAGGCGCCGAAGCCGAGCGAACGCAGTTCCCACGTCTCGGTCGAGACTTGGCCGTACACACCCTGGCGGGTCACGTAGCCGCCGTGCATCACGACGCGCTGCCGCACCGAGTCGTAGACCATGCGCACGAAGGACGTAGGCGGCGGCGAGTTGCCGACGATCAGGGGCACCCAGTCGGTACCGGTCCAGCCGAGGGTGTCGTTGTGTTGGTTGGAGCTGCCGGTCTCGCCGCCGAACAAGATCGTCGTGAAGCCGCGCCAGTGCACGAGTCCGTGCCGCATGCGGGCGCCGATCGCCGAGTTGCCGTGGTCCTGCCACGTGGCTCCGTCGTAGGACCACGTGCGCGCCGAGATGCCGGCGAACTGGGTGCCGCCGCCGTAGAGCAGGGTGCGGCCGAGGGATGCGTCGTAGGCCAGGCCCGCTTCGATGACCCCGACCGGGCGCTGCGCCACCGGGCGCAGGACCCAGCCGGAGGTTGCGGTGCGGTCGTGGACCGTGTTCACCACCGCACCGTAGTTGCCGCCGTTGTCGAGCAACTGGCCGCCGAACCACACGAGGCGCGCATGCGCCTCGTCGTAGCAAGTGCCGGCGCGGATGCGGCTCGGCGGGTCGACGACGCCGGTGCCCGCCCCTGGATTCGGCAACGCAGTCCAGCGGATCGAAGTGGGTGTCACGTCGCCCAGGTACATCACGTCGCTGCCAGCGAAACCCGTCATGCCACCGACCAGCGCCAGGCGCTGGCGCCCGCGATCCCAGGTGAGCCCGTGGAACGCGATGCCGGTCGGGCCGTTGCCGGTCACGGCCGCCGTTCCCCAGTTGGTGCCGTTCCAGATCCAGACATCGGCGAGCGTGGCGCCAGTGGCGGCATCGCGACCACCGACGAGGAACGTGCGACCAGCGGACTCCGGAAACGCCATCGCCGAGGCGATGCGCGGTGATGGCCCGCTCGACGCCCGCAGCTGCCAGTCGGTGCCGTCGAAGCCCCAGGTCTGCCCCTGGTAGCCGGTCGGGCCGAGGCCTCCGAACAGCAGCACCTGTGGGTTGGTACCGCCGTGGTAGGCCATCGCGTGCTGGGCGCGTGCCGGCGGCGTCGTCGCGGTGGTGACCTGCCGCCAGTTCTCGCCATTCCATTCCCACGTGTCGGCGAGCCACGACGTGGCGCCTTCGCCGCCGAACAGCACGACGACGCCGCGGCGCGGGTCGGCGGCCATCGCGTGCAGCCAGCGCGATGGCGGGCTCACCGCCGGTGTGCGCCGGATCCAGGCGTGGCGATCTTGTTCCCAGGTGTCGTCCAGCGTGTTGCTGCCGGCCCGGCCACCGAACAGCAGCGGCCGGCCGCTGGCCTCCTGGTAGGTCAGTACGCCGCCGGCGCGCGCCGCCGGCCGATAGTCGGGCGAGCCCCAGGCAGGCCCCTGGGCAGGTGCTGCACCGAGCACCAACGAGGCAGCGGCGACGACGAACTGGGCGAGAGGTGGCAACCGCGTCGGGGACATGCCGCGTACAGCGGGGCTTGCGCTCGAACCGAACAGCGGACCAGTCGAGTGCCCCTGGCGAACGGCTGCACAGCGGCCGTCCATGGTGCAGGGGTGCGCTACCAGCGGTTGCCGAGCACGCCCTGGATGCCGCCGCTCAGGGTCACGCCGAGCGCATTGGCGGCCGGGTCGAGCACCGCTGCCTGATGGAACACGGACACCTGCAACAGGGTCGGGTCGGCGGGCAGCAGCAGGCTGCGGCTGGAGGTGCCGGCGGCACCGCACAGTTGCAGTTCCGAGCTGTTGGTGCTGGTCAGCACGGTGCAACCGGGGGCGCCGAGGAAGCCGAGGTCGCGCGGCAACGGTTGGCCCTGCCAGTTCCGGTCCTCGAGGCCGAGCAGCAGGAACGCCAGCGCATTGGCCGGCGCTTGCGCCAGCTGCAGGCGGTAGGGTCGACCGAGTACCGGGCCGCTGACGGCCCGCAAGGTCGGCGCACTGCCTTGTGCCGGCTGGGTCACGAGACCCAGCACGACGCCGCGGCCAGCCAGCGAGCCGCCCAGGGTGGCTGTCAGTGCACCGCTGACCAGCGACATCGCCGGGTTGGGGTCGTTCTGCACCCAGAAGCCGTCGGCTGGGTAGAACTCGCCCACGCCGAGCGCGGTGCCGTTGTGGATCCGGACCTCGACCAGCACGTGGGTGCCGGGCGTGTCCAGCCACGACCACGGCGTGTCGAGCGGCAGCACCAGGTCGAAGGCCCGCGGCTCCTGGTTGGTCGCCACGCGCAGCGGCCAGTCGATGCGGCGCCGCGCGAACACGACCTGCTGGGCGCCGCCAAGGTTGTTGGCATAGGTGCCGCTCACGTTCGCCGGCGCGTGCGCCGCGAGACCCATCCGGACCTCGACCTCGGACCAGAAGGCACGCGGAGTCGGCGGCACTACATTGTGCAGTCGAAACGCGAGAGCAGTGACGATCGCGGGGCCGCCCATGACGTCGCCGCGGATCAGCAGCTGGTTGCGCCGCTGCGCTTCGACCAGCAGGTTGCTGGCGACGTTGCCAAAGCGCCGCGCATGGTCCACAGGTGCGGTGCCGTCGACTTCGGCGTTGCGGCCGGTGCCGATGCAGCCTTGGCCGAACGTGACGGCGCCGCCCGGAGTGGTCTGCGGCGCGGTGGCCATTGCCACCACGGCGACCGGCAGGCTGGCGATCTCGAGCCGGCGCGCAATCGCCACCACGTCGTAGGTACCGGAGGTCGCGGCGGTGAACACCACCTTCTCGGTGAGTTCGCGCGGGTGGCCGGCGACCGCCAGGACCCGGCCCTGTGGGTCGCGCACCAGCAGGTCGACGTCGCTCCACATCGTGTCGGTGAGCACGTGGCGGTGGAAGGCCACAACCGCTGCGTAGGTCTGCCCCTGAACCACCGCCAGTGGGATGTGCAGCTCGGGCGCCGCTGCCGTCAGCGCGCCGGTGCCGATCGTCGCCTGACCCTGCGCCGCTGCCACCAGCAGATCGTCGCGCAGGAAGCCATGGCCAATGGTGTGGCGCGAGCTGCTGATCGACCACTGGTTCGGCGGGAACACGTCCTCGGTGCTGCACAGGATCGCTGCTTTGGTCTCGAGCGCGGTCGCCTGTGGCCGCACCGAGCGATAGAGCGCGGCCGCGCCGCACACCTGGGGCGCCGCGAACGACGTCCCCGACGCGACGTAGAAGGAGGTCGCGGACTCGGTGTCCCGGGCCGGCATCACCACGTCGACGCCGCAGGCCGACAGGTCGGGCCAGGTTCGGTCCGGGTCGCCGGCGAGCGGACCCTGCGAACTGAAGCGCGCCAGTTGCTTGCTGTCGGCGGCGACTGCGGCGACCGCGAGGCCGTTGGCGCAGGATGGGCCGTTCTGCATGTTGCTGCCTTCGTTGCCCGCGGCCACGGTGACCAGGATGTCCGCCACCGAAGCGGCCGCATCCATCGCCTGCTGGCTCGGATCGGTCGGGTCGCTGCGGCCGCTGTACGAATTGTTCGCACAGACGATGTTGTAGGTGAGCTTGTCCTGCACGACGCGTTGGAACGCGCTGGCGATCACCGTGAACGAGGAGTTGCCCAGCAGGTCGTTGGCGATGCCGTAGCCGACCACGCGGGCGCGTGGCGCGTGGCCGCGGCCGGCTAGCGGGCTGGCCGTCCACGCCTCGCCAGCGGCGACGGCCGCCACTGCGTTGCCGTGGTTGTCGAAGGCCTCGGCGGGCTGGGTGCCCAGGGCAAAAGTGGCCAGTAGACGCGATCCGGCGAGGCCGCCGCCGGTGGTGTTGGCCGGATCCCCGTCGACGAAGTAGAGGCGGTGCGGCCGGCCGCTGCCGGCCATCGCAGCATCGAAGCCGCTGTCGAGCACTGCGATGGTGGCGCCCTGGCCCAACACCCCCTGCGCGTGCACGGCCTGGGCCCGATGGTTGTTGCCGTCGGTGCCGCGCACGATCGCGGCCGGCTCTGCGATGCCGTCGGCGTGTACGGCCCGCACATCGGCGCGCCCGCGGAGCACCGCGATCGCGCCCGGCGGCAGGTCCACCGCCGCGGCCGGCACCAGCCAGAAGTGCTGCACCACGCTGCCGCCGAGGGCCAGAGTCGCGGCGGCCAGGGGCTCCTGGTCGCGAACGGCGCGCTGCTGCAGGTCGGCGCAGACTGCGGCGACCGCTGCAGCATCGCGGCGCGCGATCGCAGTACGTAGGCCTTCGAGGTCGAAGCTGCGCGTGCGCAGGGTCACGAACCAGCGCTCGCGCGTGACTGCTGCCGCGCCGTCGACCGGTTGTTGGGCGGTGAGGGCGGCAGCAAGGGCGAGACTGCTGGCGTAAAGGGACTGGCGCATGTGGGGGGGGGGAGGCGGGGGTGGGGATGGCGCGATACCAACCACGCACGGGATCTCAGCGGCCGCGCTGCGGACCACACCGGGGCGCGCTGCCTCTCCATAGTCGCGAGCCAGATGGCGGTATCGGGTTGGCACGAGATTCCGGATCGAGGCGTGACGGGCTGTCGGCGCAGCGGCCGTGGCAGGCCAGGTCGGCCGACCCCATGGCTCGCGCGCTTCGCTCGGCCGTGGTGCGATACCGGCGCGCCGGATGCCGGCGAGTTGCAACTGCCTCTGGAGTCGCTGGGGCCGTGCCCCACGAACCAGAACCAGCACCCTCTGCGACCTGCCGTTCAGCGGGGTGGGGCGACTTGGACCGTCGTCTCCGAGGATGTCGGAGCAACTTCGAGGAACGCGGGCTCCCCCGCACCGAGCGGCACCAGGACGCTGCTCTCCCCGCTGTGCACGCGCCGTCGCCAGACGAGGTCGTAGCGGCCGGGCTGTGAGAGCGCGACCACGAGCTGCTGGCTCGCAGGGTCGATCGAGCGCACGATCTCCTGGTTCGACTCCGCGCGGCGGAGCACCAGTTCCAGCGTGCCTTCGGCGCCCCGGCCCCCGGCGGGCGCCAGGATGTTGAGGCGCAGTGCATGCTTCGGCTGCAGCGCCACTCGCTGCCCTGCAGTGATGCCCAGCAGCCGGACGGGGTGGAAGCCCGGCGCCTCGAACACGGCGTCGTAGGTGCCAGCGGGCGCCAGCGTCGCGGCCCGGGTCGCGGATACCATGCTGCCGCGGAGGCGCAGGCCGCCGCCGCCCGTGACGCGGGTCAGCGCGAACCGCAAGTCGAGGGGCACGCAATCCGGTGGATGTGCGATCGCGAAATCGAACACGGCGAAAGCGGTGCGCAGATCCAGTGGATCGAGGCGCGGATCGAGGGTTTGCTCGCCGGCCCGCACCTCGATTCCCGACACGAGCGCGGCGGCTTCCTCGGTGTCGGCGAGGCGCGCCCGAAAGTCGTAGTGTCCGGGCTCGAGGCCATGCACCTCGAGGTGGGTCGGGGCTGCGGCGAACAGCCTGGTCCAGGTGTCCGTGGGCGCGCCGCCAGCGCGGCGATGCTCGAGCACGAGCACGTGGAAGGGAACTCGCGGATCGTGCTCGACACGCCCCTGGAAGCCGCCCAAGCGGTCGATGCGCAGCTCGACGTCCGACGTGCCGACGCTCACGCGCACTTCGGCCGCGCGACGCGTGGCATCGGAGGCCGTGAGCGCGATCTTCGCGCGCGCTGCGACGTGGTGGTCGCTGGAGACCGGCGGCGCGTTCCAGGCGAAGCGTCCCGCATCGTCTGCGTAGAGGTGCGCCGCGAGATGCTCGAAGCGGAGGCGCGCCGTGTCCTCGGGTGCTTCGACGACCACGTGCGCCGCCACTTCCGCGCGCGGCACCGGAGTTCCCTGGGCGTCGACGACCCGACCCGAGACGCGCGGGCGGAAGGGTTGGATGACGACATCCCCCAGATCGTGCAATCCAGCGCCGATCCCGAGCGGCACCTGGCTGCGCACGTGCCCAAGGTGCGGTTCGCCGATCTCGATCCAGAGCTCCACCGCGTTCGCTCGGGCGGTGCGGACGAAGTAGAAGCAGCCATGCTCGTCCGTGGTGACCGCAAAGCCCGACGAGGCGCTGCCGGTGGGTTCCACCGTGATCCACGACACCTGCAGCGGGTGGTTCGCGAGCGGCGTGCGGTTGCGACCGTCGATGGCCCGCGCGCGCGTGAGGTGGTGCCGCTGATCGAAGCGCAACTCGAGCACGGTGCGCTCGCCCCGCGGCAGGCCTGGATGGGGCCGTACGAACACGAGCTGCCACGCGACGTCCTGTACGCCGACGAACAGCGGCACCTCGGCCTGGATGCGCGGGAAGCGCGCGATGCCACCCACGACCTGCTGCTGCCACGGGACGCCGTGCACGCCGAACCACGGCGGCGGCATGCCGCCGTGCTCCGCCTGGGTCATCACCTCGACGGCGCCGGTTTCGAGCGGCGCGCCGTTGGCGCGCAGGACGCGCAGCTCGAGTGCCGCGAGCGGCGGGAGTGCGAGGATGGTCGGCTGTGCGAAGCACCGCCGCGGATCGAGCAGCACGGGTGGCGGCTCCGGCAGGATGCCCAGTGCCGCCACCTCGAGGAGGGCACCGGCGGCGGCCGACAGGAGCGCCTCCCGCGCGTGCGGCACGCGGGCCTCGCCGCGCGCATCGGTCGTGACCTGAAACAGCGGGCTGCCGCGCGGTGACGCGCGCACCGCGAGTGCGACGTCGGCTGCGGGCGTTCCGTCGGCGTGGACGGTGCGCAACTCGAGCGTCGTCGATTCTCGGGACGATGAGGCCGCCGCAGCCAGGCGCTCCGGCGCGGGCTGCGCCAGAGCAGGTGCGTCGGCCGCGGGCCGCTGCGGCACCTCGCGAGCGATTGGCCCTGGCGCCATCGGTGCCAAGGCCGCCCCATCGCCAATGGCGAGCCACAGCCCGAGCGCGAGCAGCGCGCAGGCCAACCCGGCGCAGGTCAGGAAACGGAAGCGAGGCACACGCGTTGCGTGTCGGGAGTGGGAACTGCGGTCTCGGACCACCCGGACTGGCACACCCTGAGCCTAACGCGGCAGCGGGAGTTCAGGCGAGCCCCCGAGGCGCCGGGAACCCTGCCATGCGGGTCGCGGGTGGCGGTTGCCGACCAGGGCGGGTCTTGGGTGGGAGCGAGGCCAATGCGGTGGGCGAGCCAGGCGCAGCACGGCGCTGTGGCCGGGGTGCCGGCCCGTGAAGTGGCCAGGATCCCAGCGTCGCTGGCGGTTGGGTGGGTAGCCTTGGTCCTCTCGGCCTGGGCTGTTCTCCGGGCAGCCGCTCGCCACCGACCTCCATGAAGAACCTCACCTGCGTGCTCACCGCGCTCCTCGCGTTCGCCACCGCGGGCACCGCGCAGGCCGTGGGCCGGGAGCTGCCGTTCGGACGGCCCAATGTGGTGGTGATCCTCGCCGACGACCTCGGCTACGGCGATCTGCGGTGTGCCAATGCGGCGGCCAAGGTGGCGACGCCGCACCTCGACCAGCTCGC
>JAEUHP010000041.1 GCA_016795295.1 Planctomycetota bacterium
GCCTGCAACCGGTCGCCCCGATGGATTGCAAACGACCCCGTGGATCAGCGGCTCATGGACGTTCGTGTGGTCGGATCGTCCTGCAGCAGTTGATGTACGCTCAGCGAAGCTGTCCACCCGAGCCCGATCTTCAGGCGCACCGGTCACGGCCGCCGCGGGTAACGTGCCGGAGGAGCTCCATTCGGTCGGACCGGAATCTGAAGAGCCCATGGGCGACCAGGCCAATCCGATCGTCATCACGATCGCGATCACGATCGCCATCAGCGTCAGGGCAGTGATGACCAGGCGGCGGCGGCGGGCGCGGTCTTCGGCCGTCGTGTAGACATTCATCATCTGACTCCGGATTCTAAGTCCTCGGGAGCTGCCAGCAGGTTCCGGCTGCAGCCCCCGGACCTCCCAGAGCTTGCGCGCTCCATCCTAGCCTCTCCGCCGGCAGAAGGCCATTCGGGGACCCCGATCGCTGGCTCGCCAGTTGGTGCGCGCTTGGGAGGTCCAAGCTGCAGTCGCGGATCACCCGGTTACTCCCCGCGAATTGCTCAGCGTCACTGAGCCCGCCATCCCCTCACCACCCCAACCACACCCCCGGCGTGCTCCCCACCACCGCTTCCCCATCCGGACTCACCAGAATCCCCACCAGCAACCCACACTGCTGCCGCAGCAGCCGCCCCTGAGGCCGCGGCAGCACTGCGCGCACCGAACCCGAACCGGGCACCGGCGCGCACGAACCCTCCCCGAGTTGCTGCCGCCAATCCGCCAGCAGCACCGTCGGCGCGGCCGGCGCCTGCAGCAGCCACATCTCGAGCCCGGCCGCCGAACGCGGCACCAGCGCGTGGGGCCGATCGAGCCGCAGCTCGAGCAGACACCAGGGCTCCGCGCCGCGCGGCAGTGACGCCTGCCACACCGCTTCGCTCGCACCGACCACCAATGCCGCGCTGGCGCGGGGGGCGGCGGGCAGTTCGAGGTGGACGGCTTCCCAGACCACTTCGGCGCCACCGTCGACTGCCACGTTGCCGCGGGGCAGGGCACCGTCCATGGCGCGCAGCACGGGCGCATCGTCCCAGAAGGCCGCGAGCGCGAAACCATCGGCTTGCAAGGCCAGCTCGTGGACTTGACCGTCCGCAGGCGGCAGCGGAGCCTGCGCCAGCGCCAGCGTGTGCCCGTCGAAACGCCGTTCGAGGCGCAGTTGTTCCTTGGTGCGGTCCATGACCAGCCAGTAGCCCACGGGGCCGCGTTCGCTGGTGCCGGTGCGCACGCCGATCGAGGCGGTGGCCTTTGCCGCAACGCGCGCGACCAGGCGCTGCCGGGAGGGTTCGGCGCTGGCCCAGGTGCGGGTGGTGGCCGTGGTCGTGGCCGTCGCGGGATCGAGGGGGATGCCGGGTGCTGGGGCGGCGCGGGTCACGGCGGCGAACACCCGGTCGCCGGCTGCGGGGTCGAGGCGCAGGGACAGGGGCTTGCCGGCGGCGTCGGCGGGGAAGTGCAGGGTGCAGGGGCCTGCGGGCGTGGCGAACGGTGCCTGGGCGGCGAGCTGCTGGGAGCCGTTGCCGGTCCAGCGAACGCTCGGGGCGTCGACCTGCCAGGTGACTTGTGCTGGCAGTGCAGCGCACAGGAGCAGGGCGCCGAGGATGCAGCGGGCGGGGCTGGAGGTGCGGTCGCGCATTGGGCCGTGGTCTCGAGAGCCCCCGCGCTGCGCGAGGGCGTGGTCTTCGAGAATCCTCGTGCCTCGCGGGGATTGCCGCGAGCGTAAGGCCCCAAACAACCCGCGGCCATGGCTCGGTGCCGGATCAGCGCAGGGATTGCAACACGGTGCGGCCATCGACGAGGTGCACGTTCGCCGGCAGGCCACGTGGGCGGCGGCGCGGCAGGATGGGCGCGAACAGCGCGTACTCGACGGGTCCCTGGTGGTTCACTGGCACGCCCTTCACCGCGAGCTCGTGGTGCATCGACAGCAGGTCGCCTTCGGCGAGTGGGGTCGCCGACCACTTGGCTTCGCCGAGCAGCAGTACGTCACCCTCGCTGCGGGCGACGACGTCCCATTCGGGGCCTTGGCTGCTCCAGTAGCGGCTGGCCGGCCCGAAGGTGTGGCCGAGGCGTTCGTGGAGGCCAGGCACGGCGAGTCGGCACAGTTCTTCCCAGGCGCTGGCGTCGATCTGCGGTGCGCGCGCGTGGAACAACGCCAGCCGGTCGCTGCGGCCCAGGCGGTGCAGCTGCGGGCGTTTGGGCGCGACCAGGCCGAACCACCAGCGGAGAAACGGATCTCCCAACCGGTAGAGAGAGCGTTTGCCGGAACGCTCCGGTTCGCCGAAAGGGACTTCGCGTTGGACCAGCCCCAGGTCGACCAACCTCGCCATCGCCTTGGGCAGTGAGGTGGCCGGCATGCCGAGCCGGCCGGCGATCTCAGCGGGCCGGTGGGCGCCGCTGCCGATGGCATCCAGCAGCGACCGCAGTGCCAGGGCGGATGGTGTCTCTTCGGCGAGCAGGCGGTTCGGTTCTTCGTGCAGGACGCCGCCTGGGTCGAGAACGAGGTCGTGCACCGCAGCGTCGCGCGTGGCGAACGGTGCGGCCAGCTCCCAGTAACGCGGCAACCCTCCCCACGAACTCCAGAACTGGAGGGCCGCCACGGGCTCGCGCAACCCGGTGGCGGCGCGGATCCAGCCGGGCAGCAGAGGCTGGACGGCGAAGGCTTCGTGCGCGCGGCCGAACAGCGGTGCGGAACGGTCGAGCACCAGTCCCTGCATCATGGCCTGGCTGGAGCCGGCCAGGGCGAACCACAGACGCGAGCGCCGTGCTTCGTGGTCGAAGAAGCGTTGCAGAATGGAGGGCAGTTCGGGGGCGTTCGCCACCAGGTAGGGCAGTTCGTCGATGACGAACGGGCCGCGCACCCCCCGAGCCAGGGCGTCGCGGGCTAGACGATCCAGCAGGGTGCCCCAGTCCGGGTAGGTGACGTCGGCGAAGCCGGGCAGCAACTCGGCCAGGGACTCGGCGAAACGCCGGCGTTGGAGTTCCCTGGCGGTGGTGTCCGCCACGAAGTAGTGGCCACCGGTGCGAGCCGCCCACTCCAAGAGCAAGCGGGTCTTGCCGACACGCCGCCGTCCCCAGACCACGGCCAAGCCGCCGTCGCGCCGTGTCAGCAGGCGGTTCAGGCGTGCCAGTTCTTCGAGTCGGTCGACCCAGCGCATCGATGGAGATTCTATCGAGAATTATTCTCCAAAGAATAATTCCTGGAAGAATAATTCTCACCGAGACGGTGTGCCCGCCACCGCATCACTCGGGCAGCAGCTTGCGGTCGCGCAGTGCCGCGACGAGCCGTTCCAGCAGCAGCCCGTGGCCGCGCGCGTTGGCGTGGGTGTCGAGCGGGCTGTTGACGATGCCGAGCCGGTGGTCCTCCGGGGAGAACCACAGCGGCACGCAGTCGATGCCGTGTTCGCGGCAGAACGGCGGCAATGGCTCGAGCCGCGGCAGCGTGTGGTCGAACAGCAAGAGCGGCACGTTGGCCGCGCGGCACTGGGCAGCGATGCGCAGCAGGGCCGCCTGGCTGCGCGGCCAGCCGCGCGGGCCCTTGCCGAAGCGTTCGGGGCGGTAGGTCGCGCCGGGAGGCAGGCGCCGCTGCATGCGCGCTTCGAGATCCGAACGCAGGGCCACCAGCTTGCCGCAGGCGGGCAGCAGCGTGCCGAGGCGCGTGCCGGCCCACGACCAGAAGTCGTCGGGCACGCTGAGGTCTTCTTCGGGATGCGGATCGGTGGCGCGCAGCGTCTGCTCGACCACGTCGCGGGTCGGTTCGATGTCGTTGACCACGTAGACCAGCAGCACCAGGTCGGGTTGCAGTGAGAGGCCGAGTTCGCGCAGGGTCGCCTCTTCCTGGTTGGTGTCGTACATCGGCAGGGCCGTGTTGACCACTTCGAGGCGGCGCGCGCCGGCGCGCGGCTGGTGCTCGCGTTCGAGCCGGCGGGCGAAGGTCACTTCGTCGTCGACGCCCCAGCCGAACGCCACCGAATCGCCGAGCAGCACGATGCGGAACACGTCCGCTGGCTTCGGCACGGCGACCTCCGGGCCGCGGCAGCCGAGGCGGTTGGTGCGCAGGCGGAAACTGCCGAGGTCGAGATCGAGGTTCGGCTTGTGCCAGTAGAGCCGGCCGTCGAGGTCGAGTTCGGCGGCGGGGCGCTGTTCCCAGGCGAACTGCAGCGCTTGGGTGCGGTAACGCGTGAACTCGACCTCGTAGCGCAGGCCGAGCGGATCGACGATGCGCAGGCCGAACTCGACCAGGCCCACGGCCACGGCGAGGCCGAAGCTGGCGGCGAGAGTGGCGAGCAGCAGACGGCGGCGACGCGGCAGGGCGGGCATGGCGGTGGGAGGGGCTGCCGAGGCTGGTCAGCCGTCGAGTTGCGCGGGCAAGCGGCGGCGGCAGTCGAGCAGGTTGCCCTGCAGGTCGGTGCGCACCACGAAATGGCGGCCACTGCGGTCGGCGACCAGGCACCGCCAGTGGTCCTCGTGCCGGGCACCGGCGACGATTTCGATGCGTTCGACGGCCGGGCCGAAGCGCGCCGCGGTGGCGAGCACGGCTTCCGGCACTTCGGCGATCGGCACCGAATGGATCCGTTCGAGCACTTGGCCCGCGGCATCGACCAGGACCGAACGGGTGTGCTCGGTGCCCTCGACTTCGTAGCGCTTGTCGACGCGAAAGCCGGTGCCGTGCGCGTGCCATTCGCGGCCGATGAAGGTCACGGTGCCCTGAGGTGCCACGGCTTCGACGCCGGTGCGGGCGGCGGGCGGCAGTTCGACGGCGCGGATCGGCAGGGCCAGCACCGCGATGCCGGTGGCGTCGATGCGCAGCCGGGCGGATTGCTCCTCGGGTGTCGTGGCCAGGCGATCGGCGAGATCGGGCGGCAGGTGAGAGTGGCTGGCGCACGCAGTCAGGATCGCGGTTGCCGCCAGTCGCAGCAGGGAGCGGTGCATGGTGGCACTGTTGGCGGTCGCGGGGTTCCGGGCAAGAGCGGAACGGGCCGAGGTCCGGATGGTCTTGGCCGTGGCCCGTTGCGCCCCGAGCTTCCAGGCAGTTCCATTGCGCCATGCGCCATGTCTTGACCGCGGTGCTCCTGGCCTGCGCGGCCTGTTCCAGCGGCCCCGAACCAGCGCCGCGCGGGCCGGCCCGGCCGGTCCCAGCGCCGCGTCCAGCACCCCCGCCCGACCAGATGCCGAACTTCACCGTCGAAGAGGGGCGGCTCCTGGTGCCTGGCGAGGTGACGTTCGACCCGGGGCAAGCCGGGCCCACGGCGGAGAGCGATGCGGCGCTGCGCCACGTGGTGGCGTTCTTGGCCGCCCGGGAGACGGTCACCTTGTTGCGCGTCGAAGCCCACGGCGATGGCGCCGGGGCCAGTGACGACGAGCAGAAACTCACCGAAGCGCGTGCCTTGGCCGTCGTGGTCCGCTTGCTCGAACTCGGGGCCGACGAGGAGCGCCTGTTGCCGGTCGGTTTCGGCGCCACCAAGCCGGTCGCCGATCCCAGCACCCCTGCCGGCCGAGCCAAGAACCGCCGCATCGAGTTCCGTCCGGCGGCGCTGCGTGGCAAGCCGATCGGCAACATGCCGCTCGACGGCGGCGGCAAGGTGGCACGGTTGCCGAAGCGCTGAAGCGCGCTGCCCCGGCGTGGTCAGCCGGCGCGAATGCCCGCTTCCCGGCTTGCTCTGGCTGCGGCCGATGCGTCAACTGCGCGCATGCTCACCGTCGGCACCCTGCCCCCTTCGTTTGCGCTGCCCGACCAGGACGGCGCCGTGGTCACCAACGACAGCCTGCGCGGCCGTTGGGTGGTGCTCTACTTCTACCCGCGCGACGACACGCCGGGCTGCACCGTCGAAGCCTGCGAATTCACCGCAGCACTGCCCGATTTCCGGGGCCTGGGCTGTGAAGTGTTCGGTTGCAGCGCCGACCCGGCGCAGGCACACCTCAAGTTCATCGCCAAGCACCGCCTCGGCATCCGGCTGCTGACCGACGCCGACAAGTCGGTGATGAAGGCGTTCGGCGCCTATGGCAAGAAACTGATGTACGGCAAGCCGGTCGAGGGTGTGATCCGTTCCACAGTGCTGTTGTCGCCGGACGGCACGGTGGCGCACCACTGGGCGACGGTGAAAGCCGCCGGACACGCCGAGCAGGTGCGGCAGAAGCTCGCGGCGCTGCAGGGCGGTGTGGCGATGCCCGAGGGTGGCGCGGCCAAAGCGGCAGCGAAGCCGAAGGCGGCAGCGAAGCCGAAGCCGGCAGCGAAGCCGAAAGTGTCCGCCAAGCCCGCGAAGCCGGCGGCAAAGTCGTCGGCCAAGGCCAAGAGCAAGGCCAGCACCAAGGCGCGGCGCTGAAGCCATGAAGATCGCTTCGCTGTTCGGCCAGGCGCGGCCGGTGGTTTCGTTCGAGTTCTTCCCACCGAAGACTGCGGAAGGTGTCGAGTCTCTCTACCGCACGGTCGAAGAACTGCGGCCGTGCCGGCCGTCGTTCGTGTCCGTGACCTACGGGGCTGGCGGCAGCACGCGCGACCGCACGCTGGAGCTGGTGACGCGCATCCAGCGCGAACTCGGCATCACGGCGATGGCGCACCTGACCTGCGTCGGCAGCACGCGTGCCGAACTCGGCGAAGTGCTGCGGCGGCTGCACGACGGTGGCATCCACAACGTGCTGGCGCTGCGCGGGGATCCGCCGAAGGGCGCGACCGAGTTCCAGCCGGTGGCCGGCGGGTTCCGCTATGCGACGGAACTGGTGGCGTTCATCCGCGAGCTCGGGCTCGATTTCTGCGTCGGCGCAGCGTGTTATCCCGAAGGACACGTCGAGACCCGCGATCTGGAAGCCGACCTGCAGCATCTCGTCGCCAAAGTGCGGGCCGGCGCCGACTTCCTGGTGACGCAGTTGTTCTTCGACAACGAGGACTACCGCGCGTTCGTGCGGCGGGCGCGCTCGGCCGGCATCGACTTGCCGATCGTGCCGGGCTTGATGCCGGTGACCAATGTCGGGCAGACCGAG
>JAEUHP010000169.1 GCA_016795295.1 Planctomycetota bacterium
TGCCCGTGGCTGGAGCCGCCGTGTGTTACCTGGCGACTGAGGCTCTCGAAGCTGCCAGGCATGCCCTCGCAGCGGCTGGACAACCCGTGCCGCAAGACGCTGAGCCGCTGATCCGCAAGCATGGTGGGTCGGTGGTCACAGATGTGGATGGTTTCGCCACGCTGCAATGGGTGGAGAACACCGTGCTGGTGGTGCGGCAGGGCGAGCGCTACGGAGCCGCGAACGTCTACGATCCAGAGGAAGTGCCTCCTGGCGGGGTCCTGGTGGTGTTGGATCGCGATCGTTCCGTCAAGGTCAAGGTGGTCGACGCATCGGGAGCGCCGGTGGTGGGGCTGCCCATCCGTTTGTGGGCGTGCGGCCAGGATGGTTCGCCACAGGAGCTCTACCCTCACCAAGGGGCCACCAGCACAGCTCCCGACGGCATGGCCGAAATCTGCCATCTGCAGGAGCTGTTGGATGCGGATGCGGCGCCTGGCGGTGGGGCGGTGCGTCTGATGCCGGTGGTGGGTCTGCCAGGGTGTCCGCTGGACGGTCCGCGCTTTTCCTTGGCAGCGCCGCCGGATTCGCCATTGACACTGGTTGCGCCGCCATTGGGGGCCATCCATCTGCACGATCCACACGGCATTCTCGAGGCCGGTTGTGGGTTGTGGCTCGAAGCCGTCGACGGTCCAAAGTCCCCGTTCCGTGCCGATGGATCCTACCAGGGCGATCGGTGGGTCTTTCCGGCGGTTGGAGTCGGTCGCCAGTTCCTGGTCACCGAGTCCGTGGCGTACGAGCACATGCGCTGTGACGGACCAAGAGTCTCCGGAGAGGTCGTCAGAGTGTCCTGGGAACTTCCCGGAGACGCGGTCCAGATCAAGGGAAGGCTGGCTGGCGCCGACGGAGGAGGAATTCCGAACACACCGATGGTAATCCGCTTGCCGAGCTTGAAGGCGGTACGCTGCAAGACCGATCAGGACAGTGCCTTTTCATTGTACCTTGACAGTGCGCAGAGACTGCGGCACACAAAGACACTGGAATTCAGGGTGGATTCGCTCCCTGGACAACAAGCGACGGCAAGCAACTTGTCGCTGACGGCTGGGACCCATGATCTTGGGGAGCTGCGGTTGCAGCCGTTGCCGTTGGTGGCCTCTGGGGTCCTGAGGGGTGGAGCCAAGATCGACCTGCTGCAACAACTCAAGCTCGAGTGTCCATTGGTCGCGCCCGACGGGGAGCTGTATTGGGGCGATTGCAGAGGCGTCATGCGCCCCGTGGTCTTGGTGTCCGAGGCAGGCGAATTCCAGATCCTTGGCACCTGCCCTTACCCTGAACTGCGCTTGTCCTTGAGGTTCCACTCCTTGCAGGATGGTCCGGTGGTGTTCACGCCGCCTGCCACGGGCATCGACTTGGTGGTGGTTGCCCCGTGCAAGGTCATGGCCAGCGCACTGTTGCCGCGTGACTTGCCTGACGATTGCATTGGCGTGTTGTCGCCCGTCGCAGGCACCCCGATCGTGCCGCGTGATTCCTCCGGCAGGAATCCCTGCATGGCCCATGGCCAACGCAACGGGGATCGCGTCGTGTTCGAGTGGCACGTCAGGGCAGGCCGTTACGACCTCACGCTGCATGCCATGGGCTTTCCCCGGCCACTGGTTGCGATCCCAGGGGTCTCCACCGAAACGGCCAGGTTGGATGAGCGATTGGCCAACATCGACCTGATGTCCGCGGTGGCAGGTTTGCTGGTGGAGGTTGTCGATGAAGATGGCAAGCGGGTGGACGCCAGGATCCATGCCGCGGACTGCGACCGATTGGGTTTCGCTGGCACGGCACACGTCGACGGCCGTGCCGTGTGTCTGGTTCCCGAGGGGCCTCTTGACTTGATGTTTCACGAGCACGAATTCCAGCCCGTCGTCGCCAGGGGTGTCAGGGGCGAGGTGCGGGTTGTCATGGAGCGCAGGGCCAAGACGGAATTCCGCTTTGCCGCGGCGGCTGCGCTGCCATCGCAGTTCGTGTGCCGTCTGTCGGTGGCAACGCCGCCGAATTTCCGATTCGATTGGAGCGATCCGCAGACTTGGTATCGCACGGATGGCACCATGGGTACTTTCGCTGGCGAGGTGGCCGAGCTCCGCTTCGGCAGTGGTCCTGTCACCCTGGAGATGCAGCTCGTGTCCCTGGCGTCTGGCAAGATCGTGCCGCTGACTGGTGTCCAGCCAAACCCGGTGCGGTACAGCAAGACCCCCATCGCACTCACGGTGCCGGCACAGGTGCTGGAGGCGGCCTTGGCGCAATTGCGATGATGGCGTCGACTCCGGTCACGAGTCAGGGGTTCGCGCTCGTGGGGCTCGCCGATGCCCAAGACCGCGCGCTGGATGCCACTGCCGACGACGCGGGGCTGCCGGAGCGCAGCGTCGCGCCGCGTGCGGCCAGGTAGGTCTGCCGCAGTGGGGGAGTCGGGTGCGCGCTGGGTCAGTTCCAGCGCATGTTGCGGCCGAACACCAGGATCACGCCGAGGAACAGCGCATAGCCGCCGCCGACCACCAGGATCGGCCCGCCGACGACGAGCAGCGCGACCCCCGAGTGGCCGAGCTGATGCAGTACCACGCTGCCGACCAGCAGCGCCGCGACCATGAGCAGCAGCCGCCCTTGCGAGCGCGTCACGCTCGAACCGGGCTGGTAGAACTTGCGCAGTTGGCCGAACAGCCACAGCGAGAACGCCCCGGCCAGGACCCAGGCGAGCAGCAACCACGGCGAGGTGCCGGCGGATGCCGCCGCAGTCGGGTTCGGGGCGGCTGCCGCGGGTTGGCCCGGCGCCGCCGCTGGCGCGTAGGCGAGCAACACCGCCGCGGCCAGAGCTGCCCAGACGACGACGCAGCCCAACACGAGGCCCGGCAGGCTACCACCACCGATGTGGTAGCCCCACGGCAGCAGGTGGCCGGCCAGCCGGTTCTTCCACGTCAGCTCGCCGACCTTGGTCGTGCGCAGCACCAAGGCGCCGAGCGCCGCCAGCAGCGCTCCGACACCGACCGTCGCCAGCCAAGCGAGCCACGGCGACAGTGCTGCCCGCATGGCGAGCGTGACCGCCACCACTACCGCGACCGGCAGGAGCCGGAAAGAAGCGAACCAGAACCAGCGCATGCCCCGGTGATCCGGAACCGGGCTCGGCCGTGGCAGACGAACCGGGCTTTTGCCACGGTCTACCCTTGGGCCATTGCCCCCGGCCCGCCCCTCCCGAGCCTACGAACCCCGCCGCTTCGCCCCACCGAGCGTCGCCACGTTCAGCAACGCACTGCCCCAGCGCCATTCCCGTCGGTTCTTCAGCGCCGCCTCGCGCGCCCGCGCCGCTTCGAGTTCGCCGCCGAGCTTGGCCACCTTCAGCTCGAGATCCGCGATGCGCTGCGCCGCCGCTGCATCCGCCGGACCACCGCTGCGCACTGCCGTCGGAACCACTGCCACCGGCGTCACCGCCGGCAGCGGCCGCCCGTCGAGGTGCGCTTGGTAGAGCGCCGTGCTCTGCCGCCCGATCGCCACGTCGGTGAGCCGCTTCTCGACCTCGGCGCGCGCCGCCGCACCGCAGCGCTCGCGCAGTTGCCGATCTTCGATCATGCGCTGCAGAGCCTGCACGAACGACGCCGGGTCGCCGTTCTTGGCCAGCACACCAGTGCGCTCGTGCTCGATCAGCTCGGGCATGCCACCGCAATCCGACGACACGATGGCGCGGCCGGCGGTCATCGCCTCGATGCAGCTGTAGGGGCAGTTCTCCCACAGGCTCGGGATCAGGAAGATGCTGCTCTTCTTCAGGCAGGCGCGCACTTCGGGCAGCGTCAGCTGGCCCAGGTAGAAGAACCGCGACTGCAGCTGGTGGTCCTTCACCCACGGCAGGATGCGCTTCTCCATGTAGCCGAACAGATCGCGCCCGGCGAACACGAACGCGATGTCCTGGTACTTGGCGAGCGTGCCCTCCACCATCTTCTGCACGATGTGGATGCCCTTGCGCTCCTCCATGCGGTTGGCGAAGAAGATCAGCTGCTTGTCCTTCGGCAGCCCGAACTTCGCGTGCACGTCGATGCCGTCGTCGCGATCGAACATCGGCACGTCGATGCCGTTCGGCACCACGTGGATCGGATCGCGTTCGCCCATCTTGCTGTGCACCTCGTCGGCCAGGAACCGACTGCACGAGGTCAGCACGGCCGCCTGGTTGATCGCCAACTGCTCGGCGAACGCCGTCAACACGCGGTCGATCTTCGGCGTGTCGTAGATGTTCATGATCAGGCGCGCCGGCGAGTGGAACTTGATCGCCGTCGGCACCTGCAGCATGGTCGACGTGACCATCGCGTCGGCGCCGCATTCGGGGGCTTCGGCGAAGTCGAACGGCTTCTTGCTGTGCTCCTTGGCGAACACTTCGAAGGCGTCGGTACTGGTGGTCACCCGGTTCTGGAACCACCAAGCGCGCTTCTTGCGGGCCCCGTCCAGCATGCGGCTCACGCAGCCGTCGCGCTTGATGCGGGTGACCTTGACACCTTCGTGTTCGCTGTGGAACACGCCGGGTTTGGTCGAGCCGGCGAACACGTGCACGTCGTGGCCGAGCTTGGCCAGGGCGCGCGCCTGGTAGTAGGCGTAGGTGCCGATGCCGCCGAAGCCGGTCTCGGGTGGATACTCGAAGCTCAGGATCGCGATGCGCATGGTGGCGAGGCCGGGGGCCGGCCGGGAGAACGGATCAAGGCTGCGCAGGGCGCGGCAGGCTGGTCTGCCAGCGCCAGGCGTCGGCCATGCATTGGTCGAGGGTGCGTTCGGCGCGCCAGCCGAGGCCCTGCGCGGCCTTCGCCGTGTCGGCGTAGGCGGCGACCACGTCGCCGGGGCGGCGCGGGGCGAAGCTCCACTGCACCTTGCGGCCGGTGGCGCGTTCGAACGCGGCGATCACTTCGAGCACGGTGGAGCCGGTGCCGGTGCCGAGGTTGAACACCTCGACCGGTTCGCTGCTGCGGCCAGCGAGCAGGCGCTCGAGCGCGTAGACGTGGGCGAGGGCGATGTCGACCACGTGGATGTAGTCCCGGATGCAGGTGCCGTCGCGGGTCGGGTAGTCGTTGCCGAACACCTGCAGCGGGCCGCGCAAGCCCGCGGCACTCTGGGTGATGAAGGGCACCAGGTTCTGCGGCACGCCGAGCGGCAGTTCGCCGATCGCGGCGGTCGGATGGGCGCCGATCGGATTGAAGTAGCGCAGCGCGATGGCGCGCACGCCGTGGGCGCGGGCCGCGTCGCGCAGGATCTCTTCGCCGACCTGCTTGGTGTTGCCGTAGGGCGATTCGGCCGGCTTGATCGGCGCGTCTTCGCGGATCGGCAGCTGGTCGGCCTGGCCGTAGACCGTGCACGAAGAGCTGAAGATCAGCGGGCAGTCACGGTGCGCGGCGGTGAACTCGAGCAGGTTCACCAGCGAGCCGAAGTTGTTGCGGTAGTAGGCCAGCGGCTTCTGCACCGACTCGCCGACCGCCTTGTGCGCGGCGAAGTGCACGATGCCGCCGAGATCCGGATGGCCGGCCAGCAGCGCGCGGCAGGCCAGCGGGTCGGCGAGGTCGACGTTGGCCCACACCGGGCGCCGGCCGGCGACGGCCGCGATGCCGTCGAGCACCGCGGCATTGCTGTTCGACAGGTTGTCGGCGAGCAACACTTCGTGGCCGCGCGCCAGCAGTTCGACTGCGGTGTGCGAGCCGATGAAGCCGAGTCCGCCGGTGACCAGGACCTTGGTCATTTGCGGATGTAGCCCTCGAAGTCGCGGTGCTCCTGCTTGTAGAGCACTTCCTTCGGCAGCGCCTGGAACGCCTGGTAGGTGATCTTCAGCCCTTCGGCGCGCGACACCTTGGGTTCCCAGCCGAGGATCTGCCGCGCCTTGGTGATGTCGGGCCGGCGCTGCGTCGGGTCGTCTTTCGGCAGCGGCTTGTAGACGATCTTCTGCTTGGTGCCGGTGAGTTTGATGATCTCCTCGGCGAACTGCAGGATGGTGATCTCGTCGGGGTTGCCGATGTTGACCGGGTACGGGTAGTCGCTGTGCAGCAGCCGCCAGATGCCTTCGACCAGGTCGTCGACGTAGCAGAACGAGCGGGTCTGGTTGCCCTTGCCGAACACCGTCAGGTCCTCGCCGCGCAGTGCCTGGCCGATGAATGCGGGCAGCACGCGGCCGTCGTTCAGGCGCATGCGCGGCCCGTAGGTGTTGAAGATGCGGATGATGCGCGTCTCCAGGCCGTGGTAGGTGTGGTAGGCCATGGTCATGGCCTCCTGGAAGCGCTTCGCCTCGTCGTAGACGCCGCGCGGGCCGACCGGGTTGACGTTGCCCCAATACTCTTCGGTCTGCGGGTGCACGGTCGGGTCGCCGTAGACCTCGCTGGTCGAGGCGACCAGGATGCGCGCCTTCTTGGCCTTGGCCAGGCCCAGGCAGTTGTGCGTGCCGAGCGAGCCGACCTTCAGCGTCTGGATCGGGATCTTCAGGTAGTCGATCGGACTCGCCGGCGAAGCGAAGTGCAGGATGTAGTCGAGCGGCCCCGGCACGTGGATGAAGGTGCTCACGTCCTTGTGGTAGAACGTGAACTGCTTCAGCGGGAACAGGTGCTCGAGATTGCGCAGGTCGCCGGTGATCAGATTGTCCATGCCGACCACTTCGTAGCCTTCGCGGACGAAGCGATCGCACAGGTGCGAACCGAGGAAGCCGGCGGCGCCGGTGATGAGAATGCGGGGCATGTCGAGCCTTGCTTACTTGACGCCGATGCCGGTGTAGGTGAAGCCGAGCTTGCGCAGTTCGGCACCGCTGTAGACGTTGCGGCCGTCGAACACGACCGGCTGCTTCAGGGCCTTCTTGACGCGGTCCCAGTCGGGCACGCGGAATTCACGCCATTCGGTGACCAGCAGCAGCGCGTCGGCGCCGGGCAGCGCGGCATAGGCGTCCGGCGCATACCCGATGCGGTCGCCGATCATGTGCTTGCTCTCTTCCATCGCCACCGGATCGTAGGCGGTGACCGTGCAGCCGAGTTCGCGCAGTTGTTCGCAGATCACCAGCGACGGTGCTTCGCGCATGTCGTTGGTCTCCGGCTTGAACGACAGGCCCCACATCGCGAAGTGTTTGCCCTTCAGGTTCGCCCCGAAGTGCTTCTTGATCTTGGTGACCAGCACGTGCTTCTGGTCCTCGTTGACGTCTTCGACCGCCTGCAGGATGCGCAGCTGGTAGCCCTGCTCCTGGCCGGTGCGCACCAGCGCCTTGACGTCCTTCGGGAAGCAGCTGCCGCCGTAGCCGATGCCGGGGTAGATGAAGCGGTTGCCGATGCGCGGGTCGCTGCCGATGCCCTGGCGCACGTGGTTGACGTCGGCGCCGAGCAGTTCGCACAGGTTGGCGATGTCGTTCATGAACGAGATCTTGGTCGCCAGCATCGCGTTCGCGGCGTACTTGGTCATCTCCGCCGACGGCACGTCCATGAACAGCACCGGGTGGCCGTTCAGGGTGAACGGCTTGTAGAGGCGCGCCAGCACTTCCTTGGCGCGTTCGCTCTCGATGCCGATCACGATCCGGTCCGGCTTCTGGAAGTCCTCGATCGCCGCACCCTCCTTCAGGAACTCGGGGTTGCTGGCGACGTCGAAGGCGAGTTTGCCGCCGCGGCGTTCCAGCGCGGCCTTGAGTTCGCGCTTGACCTTCTCGGCGGTGCCGACCGGCACGGTGCTCTTGGTGATGACCACCAAGTAGTCCTGCATCGCCTCGCCGATCTCCTTGGCCACGCCCAGCACGTAGCGCAGGTCGGCACTGCCGTCCTCTCCCGGGGGCGTGCCCACGGCGATGAACGCCGCTTCGGCACCCACGATCGCCTGCTTCAGGTCGGTGGTGAAGTGCAGGCGGCCGGCCTTGGTGTTGCGCTCCACGATCGCCTCGAGGCCGGGCTCGTAGATGGGCAGGATGCCCTGCTTCAGGTTGGCGATTTTCTGGGCGTTCACGTCCACGCAGGTGACGGTCATGCCCACGTCTGCGAGGCAGGAGCCGGTGACGAGGCCTACGTAGCCAGTGCCGACGACGGCGATCTTCATGCGGTTTGGAGTCGAGGAGGGGCGGTGGAAAGCGGGCCGGGCCCAGCCGGAGCATCGGCCAGGGGGCCGGGTCGGACGGAGTCGAACTGCGTCCGCGCGGCACCACCGGCACCGCTGCGACGGACGGGTCGGGGGCAAGTCTTGTAGCGCGGCGCCCCGGCCGGAACCACAGCGGCGCCAGTTCGCCGTTCGTTCCCTTGCCACGCTGGCAAGCGGCCGAGCGCAAGTGGTAGGCTCGGCCAGCGCCGAGCCGAATCTTCACTTGCCGGCCGTGCCCGGCTCGGGGGTGAGACCGGCTGGCAGCGCGCTGCGCCCACTGTCCTCCGGACGCGCCGCTCCGGCCACCAGCGAACGCCGCACCACCTCCGCCAGCGCCGCGAGCCCCAGGATGCCACCCTGGATGCCGTAGAAGGTGAACACCGCCGCCTTCAGGCCCGAGGAGAAGCCGTAGCTGTGCAGGCCGACGCCCAGCAGATTGACGTGGAACCACGAGAACGCCACCCACAAGCCGGTGGCACCGGCCAGCAGGCAGAAGGCGAAGTCGCGGAACCAGCCGCACATACGCCCGTGCAGCAGCGCCACCTGGGCGAGGCAGATCAGGAGGGCGCCGTTCTCCTTCGGATCCCAGCCCCAGAACCGGCCCCACGAGTCGTTCGCCCAGACCCCGCCGAGGATGGTGCCGACCACGGCGAACAGGAGTCCGAAGCAGGTGACACCGTAGACCATGCGCACGATGGTCTTGTGGAAGTTCACGCGCTGCTGGGCGATGCCGAAAGCGCGCAGCAAGAGCCACACGTCGGCGATCACCATCGCCAGCATGCCGGCGGCGTAACCCATGTTGATGGTGGTCACGTGCGTCGCCAGCCAGTAGTTGCTGTCGAGCACCGCTTGCAACTGCTTCATGGTGTCCGAGCCGTCGCTGACTTCGAACAGCCGCGCCAGCATCACCAACAGGGCGCCCAGGAACGGCGCCACCGCCAGCGCCACGCGCAGCCTGGTCACCAGTTCGGCGACCAGCGCGGTGAGCACGCCGACCGCGGCGATGAACAGGAACGTGTCGTAGAGGTTCTTGATCGGCGGCCGCCCCGTGATCAGGCAGCGCAGCACGATGTCGCCGACCAAGTAGCCCAGGCCCACGGTGGTGAGGCCGAAGGCCAGCCAGCCGGCGATGTTCGCCGCGCGGCGTGAGCCGAGCAGCAGCAGCCACGACGCCGCCACGGCCAGGAAGCCGGGCAGGAACCAGTGCAAGGCCTGGTAGTGGAGGTTGAGGGTGTAGTACTGCGCTTCGAGCTGCACCTTCTCGAACTCGCCGCGGGCCGCGGCGGCCGCGGCGGCGCGGTCGCGGTAGTCGGTGACCGCGGCTTCGCGCGCCGGCATGCTGTCGCCGTTGGCCAGCCGTTCGAGCGCGCCCAGCAGCTGTTGCTGGTTGCTCGACAGTTGGCCGGCCAGCGCCAGGCGGGCGAAGTCGCCGAGCCGCAACCAGCGCTCCTCCTGGCTGCGTGGCCCCTCGGGCGGGAACAGGGCCGGGCCGCCACCGCCGTCGTCCTGGCCGAGCTGCACCAGTTCGTCGACGATCATCACGGCGGTGCCGCGTTCGGCCTCGGGCTTGCTGCGCAGTTGCTCCGCCAGCGCGGCCACCGGGCGCGCCTTGGCCAGCATCTGGCCATAGGAAGCGCGTTGGGCGCCATCGAACAGCGCCTGCAGCTCGGTGCCGCGCAGCAAGTACGGCAGATGCAGCGATTCGACCGTCTGCGCCACCGTGTGGTAGGTGAAGAACTGGCCGTGCAGATGCACCAGCGCCAGCTCGTCCGGCGCCATGGCCTTCTCGTCCTTGGCTTCGCGCAGCTCGCGCACCAGCTGCATCAACTTCTGGATCGGCGCCGCCTCGCCTTTGGTCGCCGGCCGCATCAGCCGGGCGTAGCTCAGGAAGTCGAAGTCCTGGCGCTGCGCGTGCCGCTGGTCGGGGAACAGCGCGTCGAGGACGCGCGCGTTCTCGATGCGGAACAGCGGGTAGTGGCTGGCCTGCTCGGGGAAGCAGAGCACGTCGAGCAGCCATTCGACCGGCGACAGCGTCACCTTGTCGCCGCCGCCGTAGTTGGCTTCGCGGCTGCCGTAGGTGAACTGCAGGTCGCGCCGGCCGTGCACGGCGTACAGCGTGAACGCCGCCAGCGTGGCGAACGGCTTCTCCCGCCCTTCGTGCTGCAACGGGATCTCGCCGGCCACCGCGAGGGCTGCGGCCGACCAGGGGGCCGGTCGTTCCTTGGTGGCGGCGTCGACGCTCGGGGTCGGCCGGCTGCAGGCAGCGGCCAGGGTGGCGAGCAACAAGCAGAGCCAGTTCTTCATGCGGTGCCCTCGGCGCGCAACTGCTCGGCGCGGCGGCGGTTCTCAGCGGCGATGTAACGCAACAGTTTGGCGACGAAGTGCCACAGCAGGCCCACGCCGATCACGTAGCAGGCGTACTCCGGCCACTTGTCGGACGGGTTGTTGGCCACTTCGAAGGTCGAGTAGAAGCTGCCCGGCCGCTCGGGGTCGGGCCCGAAGCTGGTCTGGTAGGCGACGAAGCCGTCCTTGCGCAGCGGTTCGTTCATGTAGATGTGGGCTGCCCGCGACTGGCCGCTCTGCTCCATCACGGTGACGAACGAGCTGTAGTCGCGCGCCATCGTGGTGCCGGGGTGCTCGGACTTCTGGAAGCGGTCGAGCCGCAGATCGAACGGCAGGTTCCACAGCTGGTGGCGCAGTTCCAGGCCGTAGGTCTTGCCGGCCACGGTGAAGCGCCAGGGGCGGTGCGGCGCGCCGACGTTGCGCGGCTGCATGTCGTTGGCCCACAGGATGCCCTGTTGCCGCGGCGCCGCAGGGTCGGCGGCGCCCGCCAACGGCACCACGGTGGCGTAGCAGCCGGCGAGTTTCTGTTCGCGCTCCTTGGCGCCGGGCAATTGCTCGCGGTCGTCGAACAAGAACGCCCCGTCGACCACCGGCGTGTTCGCCGTGAGCATCGGGCCCTTGCGCACCGGGATGCAGTGTTCGCGGAAGTGCGTGATCTCGATCGCGAACGGCAGCCCTTCGATCGGCAGCCGCAGCGGTGTGCCGTCCACGGCTCGTTCGAGCGCGGCGCCGGGGACGGTGCGTTCGGTCACGGTGTCGCCGTCCTGCTGGTACAGCGCCAGTTCCCACTCGTGCATGCTGCGGATCGCGCTGCCGGTGGTGCCTTCGCGCAGCGACATGTGGCCGGCGAACGACATCTGCAGTTTGACGTAGCCGGCCAGCAGCAGCAGCGCGATGCCGAGGTGCGTCACCAGGATGCCGGCGTTGCGCGGCGACCAGCGCAGGCGCGCGATGCCGCCGACCAGCAGGTTGGCGAACAACAGGCCCATCACCGGCACGGCCCCGGGCAGCGGCATCGGCACCAGACCGAGCTTCGGCACCACGTACCACGATTCGAAGTACTGCTTCTGCACGTAGTAGATGCCGTCCTGCACCTGGGCGAGCGTGCCGAGCCAAGTGAGCAGGGCCAGCAGCACCAGCAGCACCACGGTGAGCTGCATCGAACCCAACGCCCACCACAGGAAGCCCAGCGGTGTGGTCGGGGCGGCCGTGCGCGGGCGGGCGCGGCCGGAATCGGTCGGGACCGCTGCATCGCCTGCGGCGGGACGGGTCAAGGTGTCGGTCACGGGTGCCTCCGCAGCGAGGCGCAGAAGGAGCGGAACGCTGCTTCGGCTTCGGTCACTTCCGCGGCCGGGCCGAACAGCTTGGCGAACACCACGGCGCCGTCGACCGCGCGCGCCGCCACCAGCACGCGCGCCCCGGGCAGCGTGCGGCCGTCCGTGCCGCGGAAGTCGCCGCGCAGGTCGAGCAGTACGCCGTCGCCGCCGAGCAGGCTCTGCACCGGCAGGGCGGCGAACTCGGCGTCGGTGAGCGGGGCCAGCTGCAGCTCGCCGCGCCAGATCGCCAGCTGTTCGCGCAGCGCGCCGCCGATCGAGTTGGCGTAGACCTCGCCCTGCGTGCCGAAGGTGTGGTGCAGCGGGCGGCTCGAGCCGGCCTTCGGCTGCCAGCCGGCGGGGATGGTGGCGGTGAAGGGGCCCGCGTTGGCGGCGCCGTTGGGGCTCGGGGCCGGGTGCGGCGCGGCCGGCGCCGGGTTCGCCGGAGCAGCCGGCGCCGCACCGGCGCGCAGGGTCGCGGCGACCTGCAGGAAGTTCGACTTCTGCGCGCCGACCAAGGCCGCCGGGCCGGTCAGCTTCAGGGTCGCCGCGGGCGTGCCGTCGGTGATCAGCGCCAGCATCGCCTGCTCCGGTTTGCCGCGGAAGCTGCCCTGCAGCTCGATCAGCCGGGCGCTCTGGCCGGCCAGCGCGTGCTGCGGGGCGTTGGTGAGCTGGGCGTCGCCGAGCGGCGGCAAGCCGAACTGGCCGCACCAGCGGTCGACGTTGGTGCGCAGGCCGCCGCCCACCGCCGCGGTGTAGGCGCAGTCGCCGCCGTCGCCGACCGCGAACACGGCGTCGCGAAAGCGTTCGGGTTCGGCGGCGCGCTGGGTCCAGCCCGCGGGCAGGGTGGCGGTGAAGCCGCCGGTGGCCGCGGGTGCCGGCGCCGCAGCGGGTTGCCCAGCGGGAGCCGGCCCGCCGCCGGCGCGCAGGCTCTTGCCGAGCCGCAGGAACGCGTCCCGCTGCGCCGCGACCACGGCCTTCGGCCCGGTGAACTTCAGGGTGGCGAGTGGGTCGCCCTCGGTGATCAAGGCCAGCAGGGCCCAGTCGCTCTTGCCCTGGAACGAGCCCTGCAGCTCGATCACGCGCGCCGGCTTGCCGAGCAGTTCGCCGGCCGGTGCGCTGGCCAGGGCCGCGTCGCTCAGGCGTGCGGCGCCGAACTGATCGCACCAGCGGTCGACGTTGCCGCGCAGGCCGCCGCCGACCGCGGCCAGCAGGGCGCATTCAGCCTCGGTGCCGCGTACGCGCCACGACGCGTCGCGGAACTGGCGCGGGGGTTGGGTCTCCCAGCCTTCGGGCAGTTCGGCGGTGAAGCCGGTCGCCTGGCCGGGTTCCTGGCCCTCCGCCGGGCCCAGGTCGCGCAGCATGAGGCGGGTCTTGTCGGAGACCTCCCAGTCGATCTTGCGGTCGCGGGCTGGGAGGGTGCGCGGCGGGCCGAACGCGACGGCGTCGCTGCAAGCGGAGGAACACAGGGACGCCGCGGTGGCGGCGACGGCGGGCAGGATGCGGAGGAGCCGAGCCATGGGGGGAGACAGTATAGGTAGCCTCTGGCGCGGTTGAACCAACCGTGGGGAGCAGGAATTGCCAGCAGGCGTGGGCAGGGGGTGGCCTGGGTGCGTAGGCGCTGGGTTGCTCCGTGCCGAATCTTCTGGGGGCGGCCTCGGTGGGGTGGCCTGCGGCAGGTGGTGGGGCGGCTCGGGGGGGGGGCATTCCGGGGCTTGTGGCAGGGGGTGGCCATGCTGGTGGCAACTCCGCAGGGTTGCCGGAGCTGCCACTCGCCGTGTGCCACCGGATCATGGATCTGGTGGCTCGCTCTGCGGCGAGCCGGTTGGTTGGGCGGTCGGGAACTGGGCAGGATGGGAATCTGGGGGAGCGTCGCGAGTGAGCGACTTCGCATCCCGAGCGATTCGCCGACCGACAGTCAGAGTCAATGACGGAGCCGGCTGCTGGATTCGGTCTCTGAAGGAACACGCAGACTTCTGCGGCACCCCGCTGCTGACCTTGCCCTTGTCGGTTCGCATCCACTTGGCAGTGGCGCGACCCGCATGCGCGAGTCGATCGATGCGCCTCTTCCGTCACGAGGCAGGTGCTCGGTGCTCGAACAGGACGACCCGACCTGACCCGCGACGGTCGCCAGCTCCTGGTGGCGCGGCAAGTTCGGGGGGTGGCGAATACCCGGTGCTTGCCCCCTGGGTCCGTGTCCCCGCCCAACTGCTCCCTGGTTCGTACTCCCTGCGCCTCCCTGGTCGGTTAGTCATGCCGACGTCATTCCTCCAGCCGTCGCCGCCGACGGCCCCAGTCCATGACCAAGACCCTGCATCCGGTG
>JAEUHP010000175.1 GCA_016795295.1 Planctomycetota bacterium
GCCGCACGCGCCGTTTTGCGCACGAACCAGAACAGCCCGACCACGGCGGCGGTGCGCAGCACCATCAGCGGCACGGTGCCGTTCGGGAACAGCCCCCAAATGGTGCCAGGGTTGCCCCACGCCACCAGTTCGAAGCGCACCAAGCCGTCGTAGACCAGGTGTTTGCGCGCCGTCTCCGGAATCGGCCCGTAGTGAATCTCCAGGAAGTCGAAGGCGGCTGCTTTGCTCCACAGGTCGAGTGCCACGAGCAGCGGCCACGGCCACCAGAACCAGGGCGAGCCGAGCGCGCCCTGTAGCGCCGGATGGCCCTGTAGCGCCGGATCGCCCTGCACCGCCGGATCCGGTCCAGGTGGTCGGGGACCCGTGCCCAGAGATCCAGTTCCCAGAGATCCAGTTCCCAGAGATTCCGTCACGGGCGACCCGTCACGCGCTCTCGCGGTTGCGCTCTTCGACCTCCTGGTGGCGCACGCAGTAGCGCGCCCACGGCAGGTATTCGAGGCGGGCCTTCGGGATCCAGGGTTCGAGCCCCTTGGCCGGCTTGGCCGCCTTGGCCTTCTTGGGGTCCTTCTTCGCGTCCTTGGCCTTCTTCTGGTCGATCTCTTCCTGGCAAGCCGGGCAGATGCCGAACTCCCACTCGCCACGGCCAGCGATGCGATCCAGGGCCTCTTCGATCCGCTTGATCGTGTCTTCCTCGTTCTCGATCAGGCCGAGCATGAAGCCCTGGTCGTAGTTGTCGGTGCCTTGGTCGGCCAGGTGGTCGACCGAAGCATCCTGGTCGGAAGCCCGCAACGCCTCGTCCTTCATGGACCCCACGTCGCCGCGGAGCGACGCCAGTTGCTTCTCCAGAACCTGTTTGTACTTGAGCAGTTCCGTCTTGGTGGGCTTCGTCATTGGGCAGACTTGCAGGACAACCTGGCGGAGAACGGAAGGCCCGGGATCGCCACCGCAACAGCGACCGCCAGCGGCCACCGTGCCACCGGCCCCGGGTGCCGAACGGACCGTGGCCCGGCGGCGAGGGGCGAGGACCATACGTTCGCCTTGGCAGGGGGTCAAGCCGGGGGGTGACCGGTTTCCATCCACGGGCTTCCGGCCGGAGCCATGCCATGGGCGCCCGCGGCGGTTACCCTGAGGAGTGTGCCGCCGGAACCCACCCACCGTCCCAGCGCTCGCCAGGATCTGGCGGATTTCCTGGTCTACCTCGGCGCCGAACTGCAGGTGTCGCGGCACACCGTGGCGGCCTACCGCAGCGACCTGCAGCGGCTGCTCGGCGCTGCGGACGCATTGCCGGCCCGACCGGCCATCGACCGCCACCTGGCGCAGTTGCTGCAGAGCCATGCGCCAGCCTCGGTGGCACGCGCCGCCGCCGCCATCCGTGGTTTCTACCGGTTCCTCCATGCCGAAGGCCGCGCCCCCGAGGACTTGGCGGAGGGCCTGCTCGGCCCCCGCCTCGAACAGCGGCTGCCCAAGGCGCTGAGCCGGGCCGCGGTGCGGCGCCTGCTCGACTTGCCCGCCGACGCGCCCCTTTCGGTGCGCGACCACGCCATGCTGCACCTGCTGTATGCCACGGGCTGCCGGGTCGGGGAGCTGGTCGGGCTCACCACCCACAGCGTGATCGCCGAGCACCGCCTGCTGCGCGCCTTCGGCAAGGGCGGCAAGGAACGGTTGGTGCCGATCGCCGACGCCGCCCTCGCTGCGGTGCAGCGCTACCTCACCGAAGTACGGCCCGCGCTGCGAGCGCGCGCCAAGCGCGATCCCGGAGCCATCCTGTTCCTGTCCCGCACCGGCCGCCCCCTCGACCGGGTCCGGGTGTTCCAGGTGGTGCAGGGCGCTTGCACCGCAGCGGGACTCACCGTGGCCTGCTCACCGCACGCACTGCGGCACTCGTTCGCCACGCACCTGGTCGCCGGCGGTGCCGACCTGCGCTCGGTCCAGGAGATGCTCGGGCACGCCTCGCTGCAAACCACCCAGGTCTACACCCACGTCGACCACGAACGGCTGCGCGCCGTGCACCAGCTGCTGCATCCCCGGGGCGCGGCGAACGGGCAGCAGTCCGCCGCTCACGACCGCCGCAGCACGTAGAGCGTGTTCGGCTCGGGGTCCGCGGCCACCGGGAGCACAGCAGTGACCCGCGGCAGGGACGCCCCCGACCCGGCGGCGCGCGCCGCCTGCCAAGCGAGCCACTCGCCGCGCAGCAGCACGGCGAACTCGGCGCGCTGCCCCCCGCCCGCTGCCGCCGCCGGGCCATCGAGCCACGCGCCGACGGCTGGCACCTCGACCGGTTCCACCGACACGATGCCTGCGGCATCGCGGCCCAGGCCCAGGTAGTAGCGCAGAGCCGGCTCGGCCGCGGCGGCGCGCACCAACAGCCGCTTCGAACCCGCCGCACGCAGCACCGCCTGCGCCGCTTCGCGGAACGGCGGGCGGGCCCCGGCGAAGGCTGTGGCCTGCAACACCACGGCCACCAACCCGGCTGTGAGCAGCGCCGCCGTCGGCAGACCGGCCAGGCCGCGGCGCGCCCACGGCCGCTCGGGAGCGAGCCCTGCTTGGAGGCGTGAGCCGACCTCGAACGCCCCCTGCGCCGCGAACAGACACACGATCGGCACCGCGATTGCAACCGCGCTGGCGTCCCCTGCGTTCGGCCCGAAGATGGCCGCAGGCAGCACCACGACGAGCACCGCGCCGCACAGGGCGCGACGCCGCGCCGCGCGGAACAGATCGCCGAGCAACATGCCGACCGCGGCGAGTCCGAGCCACCAAGGCTGCAGGTACCAGACGGTGTCGGGCCAAGCGGATGGCGGAGCCAGCCGCCCACCGCCGAGCCCCCAGAGCACGCTCGGCAAAGCCGCGCTGGCCGCGGCCAGCAACCAATGGCCGCGACGCAGGGTGCGACCGGCACTCGGGGGCGCATCGGGGCTCGCGGACCGGCGGCTGCCGAGGGCGATCGCCGCGGCATAGCCGGCCAGGGCAAAGCCCACGGTGAGATCCAGGGCCATGGCCGCAGCGACGGCCAGTGCGGCGGTCACCGCCCAGCCGAGTTCGCGCTGGCGGTGGGCCACCACCAAAGCTCCCGCCGCCAACAAAGTGAACACCGCGGCCCAGGCCCCGGGCAACAGTGTCTGGCCCGCCGCCACGGCCCCAGGATGCACGGCCAGGAACCAGGCTGCCAGCAAGGCCGTGGCGCGCGCGACGAACAATTCACCGACCAGCGCCAGCAGCAACACGGCCATGGTGCTGCCGAACACCGTCGGCAACCGCCACCAGCCCTCCCCGGCGCCGGGCGCGAGCAGTGCGGCGAGCAGGCGCGCCCAGGATCCGGCGCACGGTTGCAGCCAGAGTCCAGTGCCCCGAAGTCCAGCGCCACCTTCCAGGGCGAGCAATTCGGCCGGCGTGAACGACCACGCCTCGACCTGCCACAAACGCAACCCGAGGCCCACCGCCACGGCCCCGCCGAGCGCCGCCAGCTCGAACGGGGACCACCGGCCGCCGGACGGCGCAGGGAACGGTCGGGCAGTGGCGGCGGTCTTGGGCACCTTCGGCGGTTGCAACGGGCTCGGCACCATAGACGGCGGCGCCGCGGGATGCAGCCCCCGTTTGCGTTCCAGAGCCTCGGACCGCATCGTGGTCTCGTGGCCACTCCCGCCGCGACTCCGGATCCGAGCCCACGCGAACGCTGGCAGGCCTGGCTGCTCGCGTTGCTGTGCGCGGTGCTGTTCCTGCGCGAAGGGCTGCTGCCAACCCGCGCGCTGCTGCCCTACCCGAACACCCAGATGGCGGTGCCGCGCGCCGAAGCCCTTGCCGCGGGCACCTTCGATCCGGCCGCGGCGCGGCGCGGGCTCGCCGCGGGCGGTGACAAGTATCTGCAGTCCCTGTGCTGGGACGCGGTGCTGCAACGGCGGCTGACCGCCGGCGAACTGCCGCGCTGGACCCGCGACATCGCGAGCGGCGTGCCGTTCGTGCCGCAGATGGCCCAGGTCTACGAACCGGTCAACCTGCTGCTGCTGCTGCTGCCGGCCGCTGGCTGGTACGGCCTGTGGTACCTGCTGCACCTCTGCCTGTTCGGCGGCCTCGCCTACGGTTGCCTGCGGCGCTTCGGCATCGGCCACGCCGCCGGCCTGCTCGGCGTGGTGGCGGCCGTGCTCGGCCAGTGGACCCAGTGCAAGATCCACCACAACGTGATCCTGACCGCGGCGCTGCCGCTGTGGCCGATGCTGTCGGCGGTGCTGACGATGACGAGTGCGGCCGCCGACGCCAAACCACGGCGCCGCGCCGCTGCGGCCATGGGCCTGTGGAGCGGCGTGTCCTGGTTGTCGGGCTTCGCGGTGGTCAGCCTGCAAGTGACCTACCTGGTGCTGGCGGTGGCCGCGCTGCGGCTCGCCACCGCCGAGCGCAGCGTGCGCCGCCCGGCCCTCGGGTGGCTCACCCTCGGCCTCGGTCTCGGCGCACTGTTGTCGTGCGCGCAGATGGTGCCGGTGCTGCAGGCGGCCAGCCGATCGGCGCGCGATGCCGGTTGGAACCCCGCGTTCCTGGCCGCCCACGGGCTCGAATGGGACCACGCCCTGGCGGCGTTGTGGCCCGACCTGCTGGCGTGGTCGAGCGACAGTTTCTACGCCCAGGCCGAAGCGCCACTGGCCGACGCCACGCGCATGCCGTGGAGTCAGCTGGTGTTGCTGGGCGCACCGAACAGTCCCGCGACCGGGGCGCCGTTCCAGAGCTGGGTCGAAACTTCGTTCGCGGTCGGCACCGCGCCGTTGGCCTGCGCCGCGCTGGCGTGGCGCACGCCTGGCCGGCGCGCGCTGGCCACGCTGTTCGGCGGACTCGGCCTGCTCGCCTTCGCCCTGGCCACTGCCGACCCGCCGCTCCTGCACCTGGCACGGTACCTGCCTGGACTCGCCTCCGCCGACCTGCGGCGCCTGCTGTTCACGGTGGCGATGGCGCTGGTGGTGCTCGCCGCCCTCGGCGCAGACGCGCTGCTGCAGGGCGCGCGGCGCTGGCCGATGGCCCTGGTGCTGGGCGCGGCAGCGCTCGGCAGCACCGCGCTGTACTACGCGAGCACCGGCGATCTGGTGGCGCGCACCGCGGCGCTGCTGGCCCTGGACCGCGACCATGCCTTCGTGCAGCAGTGCCGTGGCGAGGCCGACGTGATCGCCACCGCGATCCGGGGCGCCATGGCCCAAGGCGAACTCGCCGCGAACCAGGACCACCTGGCCACCACCGCGCTGCGTTCGCTGCTGGCGGTCGGGTTGGCGGCACTGGCGTTGTGCTGGCAGCGCGGCCGCGTCGGGCTGTTGCTGGCCGGTACGATCGGCGAACTGCTGTGGGCCGGCTTGGGCTGCTTCGTCGCGGAACCGCTGGCCAGCGCCACCACGCCACCCCGGGTGGTCGACCCCGTGGTCACGGCCACCGCACGTGCCGAGCAGAGCGATGGCGTGCGGCCGCGGCTGTGCCGGCTGGCGGGCGCCGATGCGCGCCTGTCCGCCTACTACCCGAGCAACCTGCCGGGCGCCCACGGCCTCGAAGACGCCACCGGCTACAATCCACTGCCCGCGCGCCGCTTCGAAGAGTTCTTCGCCGCGATCGAGCCCCCGGCCCCGGACCGGCCCGACGTGCGCTTCGGCGGCGGCGGTTCGGGAGTTGGACCGTTCCACGACCCCCGGTCGCTGCAGCATCCGCTGTGCGACCTGTTCGGCATCCGCTACGTACTCGCCCAGCGCGAGCTGCCGACCTCGGCCGCGCTCGTCGAACGCACGCCGGCAGGCAGCGGCGGGTACCGACTCTACGAACGCACCACCACGCTGCCGCGCGCCACGTTCGTGCGCAGCATCGAACGCATCCTGGATCCCGAAGCGCGGCGGCAACGGCTCGCGGACCCGAGCCGCGAGGTCCTGGGCACCACGCTGCTCGAAGTGCCGCACGCGGTGCAGCCGCGACCCCGGCCCTGCCCGTCCGCCGTGGTGACCATCACGAGCCACCGCGACGAACGCGTGGTGGTGCGCGTGCAGACCGAAGGCGACGGGTACCTGCGCCTCGCCGACCCGTTCGATCCGGGGTGGCGCGCCACCGTCGACGGCGTGCAGACCGAAGTGTTCGCCGCCGACCACTACCTGCGCGCGGTCTACCTGAAGGGCCGCCCAGAGCCGCAGGAAGTGGTGTTCACCTACGACGCGGCGAGCGTGGTGTGGCCCGGCCACGTGAGCCTGTTGGCGCTGCTGACCTTGCTGTGGCTGTTGCGCCGCCAAAGGCGAGCGCCATGAACGCCGCCCCCACCCAGCGCCACGCACTCTGGCTCGCCGTGCTGCTGTTGCTGGTGCAGCCGCTCGGGTGGCTGTGGCCGTGCACATTCGGCCCGCGCACGTTCGTGCCCTACGACCTCGCCGAGTATCCGCCCGCGAGCCTGCTGCTGCCGCCGGAGCAAGTCGCGGCCCTGCAGAACCACGGCAACCACGACGTCACCGAAGTGCCGATCTGGGTGCTGCCGGAACTCGAACTCAGCAGCCGCGAACTGCGCGCCGGACGGCTGCCGACCTGGGATCCACACGCCCGCACCGGTGCAGTGCTGTTCAGCAACGGCGCCCTGGGGCTCGCCTACCCACCGACCTGGCTGGCACTCGCGGCCGAACACCCAGCCAGCCGCCTCGGCTGGCTCGCGTGGCTGCAGCTCGCGATCGCAGGCCTCGGCGCCTTCGGCTTGTTGCGCACCTGGCAGCTCGGCGCGCTCGCCGCCTGGTTCGGCGCCACGGTGTTCCAACTCGGCGCTCCGATGGCGGCGAACGCCTTCTGGTGGATGCGCCTCGGCAGCCTGGTGTGGTTGCCGGCCCTGCTGTGGGCCCTGCACCGGCTCGCCCGTGGCGAACGCACCCGCTCTGGCCCACTCGCCGCGGTCGCCGCCACCACCGCGCTGCCATGGCTCGCGGGCTTCCCGCCGTACGCCTTGGCCAGCCTGGCCATCGCCGGCTGGTACTGCGTGCGGTTGTGCGCCGAGCGCTGTGGCGTCGACGGCCTCGCCGCCGCACGGCGGCTGGCCTTCCGGCTCGCTGCCGGGTTGCTGCTCGGCGTGCTGCTGGCGATGCCACAACTGCTGCCGGCGCTGTACTTCTTCCCGGACAGCGCGCGCACCCCGACGCCACCGTTCGCCTCGATCGCCGCCACGGCGTTCGACACCTACGGACTGCTCGGCTACTGCGTGCCGGATGCGCTGAGCCACCCAGCCGCCAGCCACCAGCTGCCGTACCACAAACTGCCGCTGGCCTACCTCTGGACCGGGCTCGAAGTCGACGGCCGGCGCCTCGAACCCAACTACAACTACACCGAGTACGCCGTGTACTTCGGGCTGCTGCCGCTGCTGCTCGCCGGCTACGGCGCGCTGCGCGGCCGCGCCCACGGCCGCTGGTTCGCGGTGTCGACCCTGGTGCTGCTGCTGGCGCTGGCGCTGTTCCTGCCGGGCGTGCGCTGGCTCTACTGGCTGCCGGGTCTCGGCAACGTGGCACCGATGCGCTGGCTGGCTCCTGCGAGTCTGTGGTGTGCATGGCTCGCGGCCATCGGCCTCGAACGGCTGCAGGCCCGGCCCGCCGGTTCCTGGTTGCGGCTCGGCGGGGTGGCCTGCGGGCTCGCGGCGCTCCTGGCGTGGGGCACCAGCCGACCCGCCGCCCACCACCAGCGCGACCCCGACTGGCCCTATGCGGCGATCGCCGCCAAGTACACCGCCCCCGCCCGCGGCATCGAGATCGATGTGGCGGCGGCCCGGGCCCACCTGCAGGCCGGCGCCCCCCCCGGCGTGGACCGCGCGGCACTCGCCACCGCGCGGCTGGCGGCGCACGGCTGCGAACGGGCGCTTTGGCTGTGCGGCTTCGGCGCCGGGCTGCTGGCGCTGGCTTGGCTGAAGAAGCGGCGCCCCGAGCTGGCGCCAGCCTGCCTGCCGGTGCTGCTGTGCGGTGCGGTTCTCGACCTCACTGGGCACGGCCAAGGTCTGTTGCGCGGCGCCGACCACACGGTGCCGACCGACACCGCCGTGCACCAGTTCCTGCGCGCCGAAGCCGCCGCCGCGGCGGCCACCGGCGGCTTCGCGGTGGTGCGCGGCAGCCGGGAGCCAACGCTGCCGAGCCAGTTGCCACCCGGGCAGTTGCTCCAGCCCGGCCTGCGCGACCTGCACTTCTACTGCCACTACGACGCCCGCAGCAGCGCCTTGCTGCGCGCCGTGCTCGGCGCGGAGTTCGGCCACCTCGACACCAGCAAGGGCTACCTGACCACCACGCTGCCCGACGCCGTGCTCGGCCACCCGCTGCTGGACCTGCTCGGCGTGCGCTACGTGCTGAGCACGGTGCCGCTGCAGAACGCCGGCCGCCGCCAGGGCCCCGAACTGCGCGGCCCCGGCGGCGAGTTCTTCGTGCACGAACGCCCGCACCCGGCCCCGCGCGCGTTCGTGGTGCCGAGCCTGGCGGTGCTCCCCGACGATGCCGCCGTGTTGCAGGCCATGGCCCGGCCGGACTTCGCCCCGCGCCGCCAGTGTTTCGTCACCGCGGCGGCCGCCGCCGCTGGCGGTCTCAGCGCGCGCAGCACCGCCCCCGACGACCAGCGCACGGTGCAATTCGTGGTCGACGTGCCGAACCGCATCGAACTCGAGGTGCCAGCCGGCCCAGCACCCTGGCTGGTGCTCGCCGACACCTGGCTGCCGGGCTGGACGGCGACCGTCGACGGCACTCCGGTGCCGGTCCACTGCGCGGACCACGCCCTGCGCCTCGTCGAACTGCCCGAACGCGCTTGCCGCGTGGTGTTCACCTACACACCGCCCGGACTCGTTCCTGGACTGTGGCTGTGCGGTACCGCGACACTGGCGCTCGGCCTGTGGTACTTCGCGACCCGGCGCGTGCGCTTCGCGGCAGAGTGACTCAAGGCGCTGCGGCGGCGGCGACGAAACAACCCCGTGCGCAGCACGGGGGACCTGAGCGCGCCGGGGGCGACCCGGTGAGTCTGTACGGCACCGGCCGCCGGGAAGGCTGCATCGCGGCCGCCGGTGTGGCGGCCTTCGCCCTGGTGGCGCACCTGCTCGCCGCCGCCCAGGCCGGCGGCCGCGATCTCAGAGCCGCCAGCGCCGCACTCGCAGACGGCGCACCGTCGGCACTCGCCGGGGTGCTCATGTACCGCTGCCTGCGCGCCCACGGCCGCAGCCGCTACGCGGCGTTCCTGGGGGGTGCCGGCTATGCGCTGGCGCCATGGCTGCAGGCGATCGCCGCGCTGCCGCGTGAACAATGGGCTGCGGCCCTGGCGCCGCTGGCCCTCGAAGTCGCGCACCGCTGCCACCGGCCCGACCAGCGCCGCACGTTCCTGCCCTGGGCACCGCTGCTGCTCGCGGCGCCGTTCGTGGTCGGCCCGGCGTGGCTGCCGCTGCTCACGGCTGGCGTGGCCCTGGTGCACCTCGCCATCGCCGCCCGCGCCGGCGACCTCGGCGAACGGCTCGGTTTGGTGCGGCGCTTCGCCACAGCCGTGGCGATGGCGACGGCAGTGGCCGTCGCCGCGTGGTGCATCGACGCCGCTGGCCCGTGGCTCGCGGCGACCGGCACCCTGCGCCCCGCGGCGGTGCTCGCCGCCCACCGCACCACCACGGCCGGCACCGACCTGCCGGCTTTGCTGCGCCTGGCCGGGCCCGTCCTGCTGATGTTCGCCGCGCTCGGCGTGCTGCGGCGGCAGCGCCACGCCAAGTTGCGCATCTGGCTGCCCGTGGCCGCCCTCGGCGTCGTGCCGACCCTGCTGAAGGCCGGCGGGGTGCTGCCGGGCCATGGTCGGTGGCTCGACCTGGCGGTGGTCGGCTGGTGGTTGCCGCTGCTGGCCGTCACGGTGCTCGGCGCCGCCGGGCTCGACGACTTCCTGGACCAGCCGCAGCGGCGCCGCAACGCCCTGCCCTGGCTCTGGTCGAGCGCGGCGTTGGGTGGGCCGCTGCTGCCCCTAGTGGCCAGCGCTCCGGACCGGGAATGGCCGCTGGTCGCCGCAGTGCTGCTGTTGGCGTTGTTGCTGCCGTTCTGGCGACGCATCGGCATCCTGCGCTTCAAGAACACGCTGACGACCGCCGCACTGCTGACGCTGCTGGTGCCGGCCCTGCAGGTGCTGCCGGTGGTCGGCAGCAACACCCGGGCCGTCGCCGCCGCAGCCGTGGCCACGGCTGCCGGCGCGGCTCCGGCCGGGGAAGTGGACCTCGCCGCAACGCCGCCCGCCAACGTCTGGCGCCGGCAGTACTGGGCCCTCGCCAGCCGCCCGCTGTGGCACTACTCGGCGTTCGCGCTGGCCGGCGCGGTGGCCGCGGCGGGCGCTCTGTCCGCCGCCCGGCGCAACAGCAAGGCCAAGAACACGCCGAGCAAGGCGAAGGCCGCCATCACGAAGAAGGCCAAGCCCTCCGCGCGTTCGTAGACGTAGCCGCCACACAGGCCGCAGACGACCATGCCAACGCCCGAATTGGCGGCGCCGAGCAGTCCCTGGGCAGTGGCCCGCTGCGCTTCGGGCACGCGCCGCTCCAGCGCGCGCAACGCCCCCAGGTAGGTGCACGAGAAGCTCAGGGCGTGCAGCCAGTTGCTCGCCAGCAGCCAGCCGGTGTCGGTGGTCGCGCCGACCACACCCCAGCGCACCGCGGCACCGAGCCCACCGAGCACCATCATGGTGGTCGGCCGCAGCCGTTCGACACTGGCGCGGGCGAAGAAGAACATCACGATCTCGGCCAGGACGCCTTCGGCCCACAACACGCCTGCGGTGCCCTTGTCGATGCCGTGTGCCGTCCAGTGCGCCGTCGACAGGTTGTAGTAGGTTGCATGGCTGCCCTGGATGGCCGCCGACGCGACCAGGAGCCACACGAACGACCGCGTGCGCAGCAACTGGGCCATCGGAGCCTTGCCCAAGGCCAACGGCGAGCGTTCGTCCGGCAGGCCGGCCCCGGCCAGCACGGTCGTCAACAAGCCGGCGAGCAGCAGCCACAGCACCACGGCGGCGGTCACGTGGTCGAGCCAGAAGCCCACTCCCAGGATCACCAGCAAGAAGAACAGCGAGCCGACCACGCGCAACCGGCCGTAGGCATACCCACCTCGCCGCGCGCCGAGCAGCGCCAGCGAATCGAGGATCGCATGCATCGGCGAGTAGACGCAGCCGAACAAGAACGCCGTGCACCACAGCGCGGGCACCGATTCGGCCACCAGAAAGCCGAGCCCCCCGCCAAAGCTCAGCAACGCGAGCCAGCGCAACACCGCCCGCGGCGCCCCACGCCGGTCGACGTGCTGCGACCACAGCGGCCCGGCCAGGGTGCGGCCGATGGTCTGCGCCGACAACACCAGTGCGATCTGCCCCGGGGTGAGGCCGCGTTCGTCGCGCAGCCACAGGGGCAAGAACTGCATGTAGACCGCGAGCGCGGCGAAGGACGCCGCGTAGAACGCCGCCAAACCCAACCAGGAGCGCAGCGGCGAGCGATCAGGCACCACGGCCGGATGCTAGCCGCGGCCCGGCCGCGACGCACGAACGCACCGACCGGCACGCGGCAGGGCGGCGCGATCTGCCCGCGGCACGGCACGTTCGGCGCACTTGGCGCCACCGCAGCATGGCCAGCACGGCTCGCTCAGCGCTGCACGTAGACGCCGCCGTTCTGCTCCGCCAACCGCGCGAGCAGATCGCTGCCCCGCCCTTCCCCGATGTAGATGCAGTGGATGCGGACCTTCGCGTACTGATTGGCCGCCTGCACCAGGGCCAGGATCGCTTCCGGTGCCTGCAGCGGCCCCGCAGTCGGCTCGCCGTCCGACAGCACGAACAGTTCGTCGATGCGCGTCTCGGCGGCACCGGCGAACTGCACTTGGTCGAGTTGCAGGGCGCGCTGCAGGCCTTCGCCCAGGTTGGTGCCGCCGTTGGCACGCAGCCGGCTGAGCAGCTCGGTGAGCGCCCGCAAGCTGTTGCGGCCGGCGCGCACCGGGGTCGGCGTCCAGCTCTGCCCCGACCCGGCGAACGTCCACAACAGGAACGAACTGTTCGGGTCCATCGCCTGCACCGCCTGGGCCAGCTCGCGTTTGGCCACGCCGAGCCGGGTCGCGGCGCGCGCGCGACCTCCAGCCGCCACGGTGCCGACCGCCTCGCCCATGCTGCCGCTGGTGTCGACCAGGAAGCCGATCGCCCCGCCGCGCAGCGGCACGCCGAAGAACTGCGACTGGGTGGTCTGCGGCCGCTGGCTCGGCAACACCGCCGGCACCGCCACGCGCTCCCCTTCGTCGCGCCAGAAACGCCGCCAGCCGGCGACGTCACTGGCCGGCAACAGGGCTCCGGTCATGCCGCGCAGCAGCTCGTGGGCCTTGTCGGCGCGCAGCGGCGAAGCGCGGTGGTTCACGGCGAGCAGCACCGGATCGGTCGGCGCCGCCCCGCCGGTGAGCAGTTCGATCAGTGCCGGCACCGCGGCTTTGGTCGGGTACTGCTCCAACAGTTCGAGCAGATCCATGTCGGTGCGCCAACCGGCCATGCCGAGCCGATCCACGCACGCGGCGAGGGCCGCTTCGCGTCGGTCGGCGTCGAAGCTCGGACCGTGTTCGCGCAGCAGGCTGTGCACGCCGCGCACCAGCGCCTGCGCCACCACCGGGTGCCGTTCCCCGGCCAGGGCCATGCGCAAGAGCCCGAGCGTTTCCGGTTTGCGCTGCTGGTCCAAGGCCTCGGCCGCAGCGAGCCGCACCCGCGGGTCGGCATCGCGCAGCGCCGCGTCGAACACGAACCGCGACACCGGCAGGTTCTTCTGCGCCAGCAACCGCAGGGCAGCGACCCGCCGTCCAGGACCGACCACCACGGCCACCGGTCCCTTGTCGAGCTCGTCCGGCTCCTTGGCCCACGGCAACGTGCCGCCCGCCGCAGTGCGGGCGAGGAAGAACCACACCCCAGGGTGGTCCATGCGCAGCAGGGCCTGGTGCCCGGCCTCGCGCAACTGCATGGCGTCGTGGTCCAGGAACGCACCCTCCAAACGGGTCGCCGCCACGTCGAGCACCGCGTCGGCGAGGTCCACGTTCGGATGGCGCTCGGCGTGCAGCAACAGCTTCTGCAGCAGGTCGAGGTGCGTGATGCGCTCTTCGTCGCGTTCGCGCACGAACCCGCCGCGCCGGGCATGCACCACGTAACTCGGTTGCAGGCCCGCGCCAGCGCGCAGGGTGCCGCGCGGCCCGAGTTGGCCGCGTTCGAACGCGGCCGACCAATCGCGGATCGCTGCTGCGGCGAGGCTCGTGGCGTCGCTCGTCTGCGCCTGCGCGGGCACACCGACACCGAGCCAGACGCACCACCAAAGCCGAATTGGGGCCATGACTGTTCCAGAGACCGCCGACCAGAGGGGGACCGTCATGATAGCCGGTCTGTTCCGGCGGTCAGCCCCCGGTGACCTCCCGGCATTCGATCAGGCCCTCCGGACCGACGGAGCCATCACCGAACACCAGCACCCGCTGCCCGGCTCGCCCCTCCATGGTGAGCCGCAACTCGGGCCCCTGGGTGCTGCGTGCCGCAGCCACGTCGGCGCGCACCACGGCCAGCGGCAGCGATTGGCCTGCGGGGCCGCGGTCCAACGCCACCTCGGCGACCTGCAACCCGGCCGCGAAACGCACCTGCACCAACGCCGTGCCGTTCGCGCCGACCCAGCGGAACTGGGCCGACGCAGGTTCGGTCTTCACCACCAGCGGCTCGACCCGCACCAGGTTGCCGTGGCTGGCGCGCAGTTCCCCGACCAGGTCGCTGGCGCGGGTGCCGGCCGCCGGCACCGCGAACGCTTCGCCGAGCACCGTGGCGTCGCCTCGCGCCAGGCGTTCGAGCACGGCCTGGCCGCGCCCCGCCAAGCGCTGCAGGGCCGGGCCATGGGCCCCCGGCCAACTGCCGAACTGCAGACGCGCCGCCGCGGCCACCCCTTCGCCGCGCAGCAGCAGACCAGCCTCACTGGCCTCGACCACGAACCGACCGCCGTCGCCCGGCAGCGCAAAGCGACCGAGCCAACGCTGCGGGTCGGCCGCCGCCGAAGCCGCGGCTGCCACCACCGGCGCCCCCGCCCCCGCCGAGCCGGGGGCACTCGCCGGCGCCATCGCCGCCGCGAGCTCGGCCTGCAACGCGGCTTGCACCGCATCGACCGCCGTCAGGTCGTCGGCGAACAACACACACCAGCTGCGCGAGGGCAGGTGCAAGGTGCAGCGCAGCCGGTAACCCTGGGTCTCGGCCGCGACCACCACTGCACTCGCCGTGGCCGCGCCGAGGTTCTGCACGCTCAGCGAACGCCCGGCAGCGACCGGGCGGAACAGCTCCTGGAGGTCGTCGGCGGCCAACGCCCCGCTGGCCAGCCACAGCGCGAAGTGGTGCAGGTCGTAGACCGAGCCCAGCAGGCGACTGCTGCCGCGCACGGTCCAGTCGTAGGGCGCAGCGGTCGCCGCTTCGCCGCGTTCGTTGGCATCGCTGCGGCGCAGCGTGAGCCAGCGGCTGTCGATGCGGCCGTTGGTCGGCGCCATGGTGGCCATGCCCGCTTTGCCGAACAGCTCCGTGAGCTGGCCGTCGAAACGCTGTGGACCGGCCCCCTCCGCACACAGGGCCAACAGCACCGCGTCCCAGGGCGTCCAACGCTCGAGGCCCGGACGGGGCGCACTCTTGGCCAAGGCGCGCACCACCGCGGCCGCTTGGCGCTGGTTCGCCGGCAGGGCCATCTCGACCGGCAGCCCCGAGACGCGGCGCAGCACCTGGTCGAGGGTCGGCGCGTTTGTGTCCGCCGGCCAGTCGGGCAGGGCCTTCGCGATCGACTCGCCGCGCTGCAAGCGGCCGGCGGCAGCCTGCTGCAGCACCAAGGCCCGGGTCAGCAGTTCACTCGCCGGACCGCAGTCGAACAGCGCCTGCGGGCCGAGCGGCACCTTCTGCCGGTCGGCGTAACCGTACCCCTTCGCCAACTGCACCACGCCGGCTCGCACCACCAGAGCGGCGCCCCAGTAGCGCGGCGCAGCCTGCAACACCAACTGGTCGCAGCGCACGCCGAACGGGTCGGCGACGACGGTGCCCGGAGGCTGCGGCTTCTGCGCCGAGGCGGTTCCCGACAGCAACCAGCCCGACAGCAACCAGCCCGTGAGCAGCCACGCCGCGTGCAGCCAAACGGGCACCGACCCGGCCCCCACCCACCGCGCCACGCTGGCCATCCGCGCTCAGAGCCCCGTGTAGTTGGGCCCGCCGCCACCTTCGGGCGTGACCCAGTTGATCACCTGGTAGGGATCCATGATGTCACAGGTTTTGCAGTGCACGCAGTTGCTGGCGTTGATCTTCAACGCCACGCCGTGCTTGGTGCCGGCCTGCTCCTCCATCTCGTAGACCGCCGCTGGGCAGAAGTGCTGGCACGGATTGCCGAACTCCTCGACGCAGCGCGTCGAGCACAGATCCGGCTGGGTGACCACCAGGTGGCACGGCTGGTCCTCTTCGTGCAGGGTGCCCGAGGCATAGACCGACGTCAGCTTGTCGAAGGTCAAGGTGCCGTCTTCGGGCAACTTCTCCAGCTTCGGCTTGCCGCGGCCACCGAAGTAGGCGCCGAGTTTCTGCATGTAGGTGTGCCCGGCCTGGCTCTCGAGCCCGTCGCGCCACAGCGTGCCCTTGCCGCCGAACAGTTGGGCGAAGCCGGCGTTGATCAACCCGGCGAGCCGTCCCTTGTGGAAGCCCTGATGGAAGTTGCGGCACTGCCAGAGTTCCTCGTGCGCCCAGTCCTTCTCCACCATGGCCGCATAGGCAGCGGTCTTGGCGGCGGACGTGTCGCCGGCCAGCAAGCAGTCGAACGCCGTGTCGGCGGCCAGCATGCCGCTGCGCAGCGCCAGATGGATGCCCTTCAGGCGCATGCTGTTCATGAAGCCGCCGCTGTCGCCGACGATCAGGAAACCGTCGCCGTAGAGCCGCGGCATGCTGTACAGCCCACCCTCCGGCAGGGACTTGGCGCCATAGCGCAGCAGTTTGCCACCGCGCAGGAACGGCGCGATGCGCGGGTGCAGCTTCATGCGCTGCAGCTGGCGATGCACGTCCATGGTCGGATCGCGGTAGTCGAGGCCGACCACGAGACCGACCGACACGAGGTTCTTGCCGCCTTCGCTCGGCCCCATGCCGTAGACCCACCCGCCGCCAAACGTGTGGCTGTCCAACGGATACCCCATGGTGTGCACCACGAGCCCGGGCGGGCACTGGCCCGCGGGCACTTCCCACACTTCCTTGGCGCCAACCCCGTAGACCTGCGGATTCTTGCCTTGCAGGCCCAGATCGGCCACCAACTGCTTGGTCAGCGAACCGCGGCTGCCCTCGGCGAGCACCACCAGCTTGGCGGCGAGGATGCCACCGGCCTGGAAGTTGCCCTTGGGCTGGCCGTGTTTGTCGACGCCGGCGTCGGCGAGTTGCACCCCGGTGACCCGCTGGCCGTCGCGCTGCAGCACCGCGCCAGGGAAGCCTGGGAACACCTGGATGCCCTTCTGCTCGGCGATGCGCCCGAGCCACTGCACCAGCCGGTTCAGCGAGACCACGTAGTTGCCGTGGTTGCGCAACGGCGGCGGGGTGATCGGGAACTTGAAGCCGCGGCCCTCGGTCAGCCACAGGGCATAGTCTTCGTGCACCTCGGCTTCGAGCGGCGGTTTGGGCTCGAGTTCGCGCCAGCCCGGCAACAGGGCGTCGAGGCCCTTGGGATCCATCACCGCCCCCGAGATCGAGTGCGCACCGAGTTCGGCCGCCTTCTCGATCAGGCAGATCTCGGGGTTCAGGGTTTGCCCTCGACCGGAACGTTCGACCTCGGCGTTGTGCCGTTCGACCCGCTGCTTCAGTTGGATCGCAGCCGCGAGCCCGGCGGGACCGCCGCCGACCACGACCACATCGAATTCCATCACATCGCGTTCGCTCATGCAGATTCTCGTGGCGCGGTCTGGGTAACCGCAACCGCTCCTCAGACTACCTAACTTTGTCGCTCGGCTGCAACGCGAAGCGACGAATGGTCGTTCCAGCCCGCTGCCGCAACCCCGTCCCCCGAGGAGCCGATCATGAAGCGCGTCTACACCCTGCCCGAAGCCAACGCCGCCTTGAAGCTGGTGCACTCGATCGCCGCGGAGCTGGTCGAGCGCCGCGGTGCCCGGCGGCCGCTGCTGCGCCAGCGCGACCAGCTCGAGGAAGCCGTCACGCCCGAGGGGCTGCGCAGCGAACTGGCGGAGCTGGACGCCCGCATCGCCGAACACGACGCGGGCCTCGCGCGCTGCCGGCAGGAGCTCGAGGAACTGGGCATGACCATCCTGTGCGACAACCCGCTCACGGTGCACATCCCGGGCCAGAGCAAGACCGGCGACGTGGTGTTCTGCTGGCAAGAGGGCGAAGGCCAAGTCTGCTACGGGCACGCCCCGGGCGAAGAGCGCGACCAGCGCCGCCCCCTGCGGGTGCGCGCCAAGGGTGCCTGAGCGGCAGCGGGCCGCTACCCTTCGGCGGTGCTCCCCTCTCCCGTGGACCCGGCCCTGGCCCAGGCCCTGGCCAACCTCGGGGCCCCTGCCAGTGGGCCCCTTCGCCTCGGCGGCTGGACCGCCGACCAGCTCGCGGCCGAGTTCGGCACCCCACTCTACGTGTATGTGGCCGCAGCCCTCGACGCACGGCTGGCCGCCGTTCGCCAGCGCTTCGGTGCCGCCGTGGGCGTCCTGTATTCCGTGAAGGCCAACCCTGCGGTGGCGGTGGTCGAGCGGCTGCGGCGAGGCGGTGCGGGTGCGGAGATCGCCTCCCTGGGCGAGTTGCACGTCGCGCGCGCGGCCGGACACGACCCTGCGGACCTGCGCTGGGCCGGACCGGCCAAGTCCGAGGCCGAGCTGGCGGCGGCGGTCGCGGCAGGCGTCGGCTGCCTGCACCTCGAGGCTCCTCAAGAAGTCGGCGCCGTGGCCCAGGCCGCGCGGGCGCACGGCCGCCGGCAAGGGGTCGCCGTGCGCGTGCACTTTCCGGGTGCGGCCCAGGGCGCCCGGCTGCGCATGGCCGGCACCCAGAGCCGCTTCGGCATCGACGCGGACCAAGTCGCCGCCGTGCTGCGGCAGATTGCCGCCACTCCCGAACTGCACCTGCGCGGCCTGCACACCTACGCCGGCACGCAGCAGTTCGACGCGCACTCGTTCGTGCGCGGCGCGGGGCAGCTGGTCGCCGCGGCCACGGCGTTCGAGCGCGAACTCGGCCTGTCCCTGCCCGAACTGCATCTGGGCGGCGGCTTCGGGGTGCCGGTGTTCCAGGGCGATCCCAGCTTCGACCTCGATGCCGCCGCGGCCGGAGTCCGCGAGCTGGTGGCCGCGAACGACCGCGCCGACCGCCGCTGGTTCGTCGAGCTCGGCCGCTACCTCACGGCCCACGCCGGCCTGTATCTGGTGCGCGTGGTGCGCACCAAGGTGAGCGGCGGGGTGCGGCAGGTGGCGGTCGACGGCGGTTTGCACCACTGTGCCGCGGCGTGTGGCTCGGGCAGCGTGGTGAAACGCGCCCCCTTGCTGGTCACCGCCGCCGACGTGGCCGCACCAGCCCACGAACCCGCGGCCGTGGGCGGCCCGCTGTGCACACCGGCCGACCAGCTCGGCGCCCCACTCGACCTGCCGGTGTTGCAGCCCGGGGACCTGCTCGCGGTGCTGGCCGCCGGGGCCTACGGCCTCAGTTTCAGCCCGTTCGGCTTCCTGAGCCACGCCACCCCCGCCGAGATCCTGGTCGAAGCACAGGGGCCACGCCTGCTGCGCCGCCGCGGCCGCCCCGAAGACGTCCTGCGCGACCAGCTGTGGTGAGCCGCGCCGCCGCCGGCGCCCCGGGCGACGCCAGCCACAGGATGGGTTAGGCTCTGCAACTCCCAACCCCGCTGCTGCGCAGAAGTTCATGAACCGATTCGCCTTCGCCGCCTCGTTCGCCATCGGGCTCGCCGCCGCCGGCCTCGCCCAAGAAGGCGTGCCGCCCCCGCCCGGCCTGGTCCCGGAACGAGTCTGGCCGGCACCGACCGCTGCCGACTGGCAGAAGCCCGTGGTGATCCAGTGGCAGCGCACCTGGCCAGACGCCGTGCAGTTGGCCCGCGAGACCAAGCGGCCGATCCTGGTGTGCGTCAACATGGACGGGGAGATCGCCAGCGAGCACTACGCCGGCGTGCGCTACCGCGACCCCGCGATCGGCGCTCTGTACGAACCGTACGTGTGCGTGATCGCCTCGGTCTACCGGCACAACCCGCGCGACTACGACCAGGAGGGCCGGCGCATCCCCTGCCCGCGCTTCGGCTGTGTCACCTGCGGCGAACACATCGCGCTCGAACCGCTGGTGTTCGACAAGTTCCTCGACGGCAAGCGCATCGCCCCGCGCCACATCATGGTCGAGTTGGACGGGCAGAAGACCTACGACGTGTTCTACACCTGGGACACGGAGAGTGTGTTCGCGACCATCGACCAGGGCATCAAGCAACGCACCATCCAGGCGCTGCCGGTGGTCCGGGGCGATCGTTCGCTGCTGGAGCGGGTGCAGAGCGTCGACAGCCGCGACCGGGCCGAGGTCGAGGACGCGTTCCGCAGCGGCGACGCAGCCCGGCGTCGGGCCCTGCTCGACGCTGCGCTCCAGCTCGGAGCCGCGGCGCCGGTCGAACTGCTGCGGCTCGCCGCCCAAGGGCTCGATGCCAACCTCGCCGGCGCGGCCCGGCAAGGCATGCTGCGGGCAGAGGATCCGGGCATGGTCGACTTGCTGGCGGACACCCTGCGCGCGCCACTGGCCAGCGGCGAACGCCAACAACTGGTCGAGGCGTTGGGGCGCTTCGCCAACCGCTCGAGCAAGGCGCGCACGTTCGCCAACGCCCATCGCGGGTTCGCCGCCGACCGCGGCACCCTGGACACCGGCCGCTGGCAGCAAGCGCTGGCCGGGGGCGACTACGCCGCCCAGGTTCGCGCCACGGATCCAGCCGAGCTCGGCGCCGCCAGCGACCAGGCCGCTGGGCAGCGGCCCACCGATCCCGCGCCGCGCCTCGCCGCCGCCGAAGCGAGCCTGCTGCAGGCGTTGCAGCTGCCGCGCCAAGGCCATCGGCAGCAGCAGGCCTTCCGCCGCATGCTGCTCGAGGACGCCGAACGCAGCGCCGCCGCCGCCGTGACCCTGGGTGGCAGCGGCTGGCAACTCGACGCCGTGAGCGCCGTGGTCGCCGCCGAACTCGGCCGGACCGCGGCGGCCTACGAGCAGGCGATCGCGGCCGCCGCCGCCCTGCCGCCGGAAGCGCCGGGGCCGCTGGCGGTCGCCTGCCTCGCCCTGTTCGCCGAGGCCCGCCAAGAAGCCATCGTCGCGGCGGTTCGCGAGCAGCGTGACTTCCCGCCGCAGTGGACCACCGACGTGCACGCCGCCTACGCGGTCCTGGGCAAGCACCCGCTCGGCCAGGACCGGCACGTGGCCCACCACTTCGACTTCCTGGACTTCTTCGGCACGCCGGAAGCCGGGGCGGTGCTCGATGCGGGGCTGCAGCGCTTCCCGGCGTCGGCGCCGCTGCACGAACGGCTGCGGCAACGCCTGCTGCAGACGGGCGGCCCGGAGGCGCTGCTCGGCGACTACGCGCGCCGCACCGCAGCGGCCGATGCGCCGCCGGCACTGCACTGGTTCGCCGGCTACGCGGCGCTGTGCGCCGCCGAAGCCCACCGCCGGCAGCGGGCGGAAGGCCCGGCCCGCGCCGCCTACCAACACGGTTTGCGCTGCTTCGCCGCCTACCGCGAACGCAGCAGTGCCACCGACGGCGAGCACTACGTGGCGATGGCCCATGCCGGCCTCGCGCGCCTGGCGCTGGAGGCTGGCGATCTGGAAGCTGCCTGGCGGGCGCTGGAGCAGGCGTTCACAGCGGCCCCGCTCGCGGCGGCCAGCCTGGACGGACTGGGCCACACCGCCGTGCAGACGGCCGACATGCTGCGTGCCCGCGCCGAAGCTGCAGCACAACCGCACCTCGTGCAACAGATCGATGCGGCCCTGGCCGGCTTGCCGGCCGAAGCCCTCGCCCCGCCCGAGTACGAACGGGGTCAGCCGAATCCGCGGCCGAACCGCCGCCGCGGCTGATTCCCGGTCCTACTGGTCGCGCGCGTCGACGATCATCTGCACGTCGGCAAAGGCGGTGTGACCGCTGCGGTTGGTGCTGGCGATGGCCAAGTGCAACAGAACCTGGCGCGCCGAGCTGGGCCCAACGGTTTGCACCTCGAACCCGTGGGGGAAGCCCATGCCCAACGTGCTGCGCAGGCCGAACCGGCTCACCCGCTGGTTGATCGGTGCGTGCACCGTTGCCACCGAGTGGTGGCGGTACGACAAGAGGCCGCGGGGCGCCACTTCGGTGCGCAGCACGCGCCACGGCGAAGGCCGGCCGGTGGCCACCAGGGGCGTGTTGCTCAGGGTACCGTCCACCGGATTGATCTCCCGCAGCGTCCCGGCCACCGTCGGCAGCTCGCCGCGGCGCCAGACCACTTGGCAGGGGCTGTGTTGCACTCCCAAAGCGTCCGGAGTGCCGGCGCGCAGGTGCTGCAGCAGGGCGGCGCGGTCGGTGGCGTTGGCGATCGCATCGATGGCCGCCGCGTCGGCGAGCGGTTCGCCGACCACCCGCACCAAGTTGAGGCCGATCGAGCGCCCCGCCAGCGGCCCCCCGTCCTCGGGCGTCAGGTAGTAGTGGACCCAGCGATAGACGTCGACCATGTACTGCCGGCCGGTGGCCGGGCCGACGAAGCGGTCGTTCCACGCCAGCTTGGCGAACATCAGGCTGTTGCCAGTGATCGCGTTCGCGGCGGTGTCCTGCCGCACGGTGCCGTTGGCGTCCGGAGTGGACAGCCGCGAACCTGCAAGGCGGGCCGGCGCCCCGGCCAGATCCAACACCGCGAGGTTGGCATTGCCTTCGGTGTCGTTGCCGAACAACCGGACGCTCGAGCCGAGTTCGAGACGCATGCCGTCGACCACGTCCTGGGCGATCTCGGTGGCCCGGGTCAGGCGGCGCGCATACTCCTGCGCCTGCATGCCCGACACCGACAGGGTCGAGACCGCCATCACCATGATGCCGAGCAGAGTCGCGGCGATCATCATTTCCACCAGCGTGAAGCCGGCCTGCGCCGGGGATCGGGATTGGCTCATGGTCACCTCAGCGCTGCACGTAGAACTTGGTCTTGTGGAACGCGTAGTGGACTTGCGCCCCCTGGCGGAAGCAGTCCACGCGCAGCAGGTAACTGCCTTCGGGGAAGCGCCCGGGCGGGACCGACCAGAGGTAGGTGTCGGCCCCATTGACCTGGTCGGGCACCAGATAGGCAGCCGCCGGGCGGACCCCGGGCGTGGCCAGGGTGTCGTCGCTGCAGTGGTACCACAGCCGCCCACCGTCGTTGGAGTACATCACTGCATACTCGAGCTGGGCTTCACTCTCGCTGTAAGTGCCGGTCGCCGTGTAGGGCCGACCGTCCCAGCGTTGCCACGCCACCCCGATCCGCACTTCGATCTCGTTCGGATCGTCCAGTTCGGTGATGTCGGTCGGACTCTGGATCTCGACCCGCGGCAACTGCTGGATGCGCTGCGTGTTGGTGGTGGTCCCCGCCTCGAAGAAGCTGTGCACCAGCGACAGCACGGCCCACTTCGCGATGAACGTGGTGCCCGACTCCACCGCACGGTCGATGCCGTTCACCACCACGTACGCGGCGTTGGTGTTGGTCGGATCGACCAGCTTGACCAACCCGGAACCGATCCCCGAGCCGTGCGTGTAGTAGGTGCGGAACAGGGACGCGGAGAAGCGGTTGCTGCTGTACGGAGCGTTGCCGAACTCCTCCCCGGTGCCGCCGCCCCAGTCGAGCCCGAACGGTCGGCTCACCGGCGCACTCGTCGGCATCGACATGTTGTAGTTGCCGGCCAACTCGCTGCCGATCGCAGTGATGGTGCCGTTGCCACTGGAGCTGGTGTGGTGGAAGGTCGCCCCCGACGTGCCGATGTTGAAGAACGCCGTGCAGCCGTTGTTGGCAGTCCTCTGGATGTGGTTGTTCAACGCCGTGCCGAACGCGGTGCGGTTGCTGCCCGAGTAGACGGTCTGGGCCCGGTCTTGATAGAACTCGGTCGCCGTGTTGCCTGCCGGCAGATTGCCGCGGGGGTTGCCCGCGGCGTCGGTGGCGTACCAAGCGGTCACGGCGCTGTC
>JAEUHP010000184.1 GCA_016795295.1 Planctomycetota bacterium
GCTTGCCGGAGGGGCTGAGGTGGTGTTTGCCTGCCCGGACGCAGGCCGGGTGGTCAGGGAGTGCAGCTTGAACCTCCTATGCGCTCCCAGAGCGAACCGCGAATTCCCGATCGGTCACCAGCGCCCCTCGGCAGTGCTTCCTGCTGGGGGCAATACGGTTGGCGCCCGCTCGCTGGCCTACCTACCGGCAACCGGCCCCGGCGCCCCGCGATACAGATGTGCCAGCTGCCGGAAGTGCCCTAGCTCCGCATTGAAGTCAGGATGCCGCACCTCGCGGCACGGCGACGGGCGAGCGCCAGCGGGCAACTTGCGCAGCCACGAGAAACAGTCACTGTCGACCGGTCCGCCCCACTGAATGAGCTCCTGCGCGGCGACCTCGATCCCGGCCGCGGCGGCCCACTGCCGCAACAAGGCCGCCGACACGCTGTTTGCGCGCCAATGCGGATTGGGCACCGACAAGCCACCGCGCCCGTCCCCGAGCGCGGCCATGTTGCTGTGGTGCAGCCACGCGTTGCCGCCCGGTCGCAGGACCCGCGCGAGCTCGTGCACGTAACCCACCATCGCGTCCTGTTCGGCGTGCACCAGCGAGTCCCAGCTGAACACGAAGTCGACGCTCCCGTCGGCGACGCCGGACAGCGAATGACCATCGGTACCGAGGAAGCGCGCCTTCGGGTGGTTCGCGAACCGCTGCATGCAGATCGCTATGCAGTTGGGCGCGAGATCGACGCCGGTGTAGCGCTCACAGTGGCGCAGCAGATACTCCGTGACCCGGCCGTGGCCGCAGGCGATCTCGAGCAGGTGGCCGCCCGCCAGGAACGGCGCGATGCGCGGCAGCAGTGAGCCGAACCACATGCTCTCGGTGCCGCCCCAGGCGTGCGACCACTCCTCACCGTGTTGCAGCCACTTGGCAGGATCGTTCCAGTTCTCGCGATTGGTCTCGATCGAAGGCATGGTGAAGCACGAGCGTAGCGGAGCCCGGCCGTGGTCGCCGCAGTCGCGGTGAGTCGCTCACGCCCAGTGATTGACCGGCCCGGTGCCACCGAGGCCAGGCGCCGAGGCCTGTGCCCGCACCAGGTAGTCGCGGGCGAACTCCACCGCCGCCGCGAGCTCGTCGCCGTGTGCCAGCCGTGCGGTGATCGCGGCACTGGCCGTGCAACCGCTGCCATGGCGATGCTCGGTGTCGATGTGGGGTCGCACCAGCACCCGTTCGCCGGCGGCGTCGACCAGTAGGTCGCCGGACAGCCCCGGGACGTCCTTGCCCAGCGAGTTGGGATCGAACACGAACCCGATGTCGTCGCAGTGCAGCATCAGTTCGTGCACGAACGTGTTGCTGTTGGGGCCCGGCCACCTGGTGTAGCCGCCCTCGTACTTCTTCGCGAGTTCGGGCATCGCCGCGGTCATCTGCGCGATCGCGCGTTCGGCGGCCTCGCCCTCGGCCCAACCGAGCAGGCGCACCGAGCGGCCCGAGAAGCGTTCGTCGCAGCGCGCCTCCGCAGGCGAGAGTTCGACGCGCAGGATGCCGAGGGGGCCAACGTTCTCGATGCGCTCTCAGCGACCGTCGGGGTGACGCACGTCGACGAAGGCGTGGTGCGCCCAGCGCATCCACCACGGCCGATCGGGGTCGAGTGCGCCGTGGCGCGCTCTCTCGGACGCGTGCGCATGCGGCGCCAGACGTTTTCTGCACGCTGAGCAGCGCGAGCCCACCGGGGGCGAGCACGCGGCGCAGTTCGAGCAGCCAGAAGTCATCGAGTTTGTCGAGGTGCGTGAAGACCGAGTAGGCGGTGACGAGGTCGAGCGAAGCGTTCGGCTGGTGGAGGCCGGTGGGGGCAGGACCGGGTATGCGCTGAAGAAGCGTTGGCGGAATGGCACGACTGCGGTGGTGAGGACGCAGGAGGTGTTGATGGAACGTCTCTGCGCGCTGGTGCCACGGCCGCGCAAGCACCTGGTGACGTACCACGGGGTCTTGGCGCCGGCGTCGGGTCTGCGTTCGCGGGTGGTGCCGCGGCGCAAGGGGGCTGCCGGGGATGTTGGGGGGCTGCCGGCATGGAGAGGATGCCGGAGTCGTAGCGGTGGCGTCGGCCAACCTTGCCGAGGCCCTGGTGGCCGCCGGCGTCGACCTGCGCCCCGGCAGCGCCGATTCAGAATGCGCCGAGGTCGAGCAGGAGGCCGTTGGAGCCGAGCAGGCGCGTCAGGTTGGCCGACGCACCGAGTTCGAGCTGCAGCACCTGGGCCCGCAGCGCGATGCCCGAGAACACCGGGTGGTTCGGGATCGTGAGCTGCTGATCGACCGATCCACCCACCGGCACCACCAGCTGCAGCGCGTCGAGGCTCGCCAACAGGTCGCAGCCGACGGCACCGGCAGGATGCAGCGTCGACAGTGGCGTTCCCGGTGACGCGAGGCCGAACACGCCGACCCCGAGCGAGGTCGGCAGGAAGCCGCTGCAGCGGGCCCGGAACGTGCTGCCGACCCACGGCAACGCCGTGGCGACGAGCTCCATCGGGCCGGCCGCGCTGCTGCAGTTGGCACCGAACGAGGGTGCAGCAGCCGGGCAGCTGGTGGTCAGCCGCGCCAGATAGGACGATGGCGCCCCGCCCACGGCCGTGAAGAAGCCAACCACCGCCACATCGCCATTGGCGAGTTGGCCGAGTGCATCGACGCTGCCGTCGACCGCACCGCCGACCGCCGACCAGCTGGCACCGTTCCAGCGGGCCACGCGGCCGGCCGGCAGGCCACCAGCCGTCGAGAAGTGGCCGCCGGCGAGCAGGTCGCCATTCGGCAGCACCACCAGCCCCTCCACGAGGCTGTTGACCCCCGCGCCGAGCGCACTCCAGGTCGTGCCGTTCCACCGGGCGACGTACGCGATGTTCGCGCCACCGGCCGAGGTGAACAGGCCGCCGGCGACGACGTCGCCGTTCGGCAACACGGCAACCGCATAGACGGTGTTGTT